>NZ_PSOW01000029.1:0-51453 GCF_003013335.1 Rhizobium sp. H4 | reverse complement strand
CTATGACGTGGATCAAGCACCGGCACGTAGCGCGAGAAGGTGTCGACCACCGTCAGCACGCGCAGTTTCTTACCCGTTGCGAGTTGGTCGTGAACGAAGTCCATCGCCCAGACGTCGTTGGGTCCGATGGCCATGTGCCGATCCTCGCGAAGCTTGGCGGTGTCTTGTTCCGCAACTGTAGCCCCAAGTCCCTGTAAATGCGGTAGGTTCGCGCCCCAACCCTCGCGTTCCAACAGCACATGCACGCGGCGATAGCCGTAGCGCACCCGCGTCTCAGAGCCCGATTCAAAAGTTCATTCGTATATCCTATCTTGCGATGCGCCTTGTGAGCATTCTGATTGAAGCGATTTGCGCCCATGCGGTTGCGCTTTCGATCGATTTCTCCCAATCCTTGGCGAGACGGCGGCAGCGTCCAAGCCAGGCGAAAGTTCTTTCCACCACCCATCTCTTGGGCAGGACGACGAAGCCCTTGGCGTGATCCGAACGCTTGACCATTTCGATCGTCCAGTCACCATGGCCGCACATTGCTCGCCTCAACTTGGCTCCGGCGTAGCCACCATCGGCGAAGATGTGGCGCAGCCACGGAAAACGGCGGCGGATCGCCTTGAGGACATGGGGTGCGCCGTCGCTACGCTTTGGCTGTCGATAATCCCTGCCGTCGGTTGCGCCTCCCGTCCCTCGATTTCCCGCGCCGCCATCACCAGAAGCTGGTTGATGCTCTGCCACAGTCCGATCGCGCGCCAAGCATAAAAATAACCGCGCACTGTCGAAACCGGCGGAAAATCGCCCGGCAGCATGCGCCATTGGCAGCCGCTCGAGGCGATATAGAGGATCGCCTCCACGACCGAGCGCATATTCGTCGTCCGACGCCGCCCGCAACGACGCGCTGGCGGGATCAGCGGTTTGATCAACGCCCATTCCCGGTCCTTCAAATCACTTGGAAAACGAAGCACGTCTCGGTTATGCTCACGGCGAGCGATAGCAGTCCAGCTCATCGAAACCCCATTTGATTTAGCACCAATAGGGAATCACAACTGACTGTTATCGCTCAACTTCTTTTAAATCGGGCTCTTAGGCAATTTCCGCGGAGGACGGATTATCAAATATACCGGGCATTACCACTTGGTGTATTCTGCGTGCTTCGCGGTTATACGAGCCCTATTTGTTGTATCAATACTTATGCCATCGGATACGACCGAGTCTAATACCGGAGAAAAGATCGCTTAACCGCCCGAATCATTTCAAAAAATATTACAGATAGTGGAGGAAGCCCGTGGGCTTACGTGTAATCGCGTGTTCTGCTCCCCAGTTTTCTCACGGCGAGGCGGGCGAAATGGCATTATCAAGCGCCGATCCGGCAAGCCTCTACAATGCCTGCAGATATGCTGCGTCACTGGCATCCAAGGCGGAAGGTGCATGGGGCGAAAGCAATTGGCGCGGCACCAGGAGTGACAGGCGACAATCAACGCTTCTGCTATCTGACAGGGACGATGTGCAGCGAAGGCTAACGCCGCTATTAGTCCGGGTCCGGCCCAATTTAGTTCTCATAGGAGCGATGTCGATATGCTTCCGTGGTGCGATTGAGACAGCGAAATACATCAGAGAGTTTCTAGGCGATGACGTTTGTATCGTTCTTGGCGGTCGCCACGCCACCGAAACAATATATCGGGATGACGAAAATCGTGTAAGACATCATCTAGCGTCCCCTCTGCGGCTAATTGCTGACGGAAAAGTTTCCAGCTGTTTCGACATCGCGCTCTCCGGAGATGGTGAACACTTTATCGCGGAAATTGGGTGCGTCGTAGCTTCCTTGGAAGCAAGAGGTTTTTCGCCAAGGGAGGCGAAATTCTCATTGGGCCACCTGACGACCACCCCGGGGCACTGGATCGCCGGCACAATCATGGACGATCAGGTCCACACTGTGTGCTCTTCGGGCATGCCGCTCGATTATAATGGGATGCCATCCCCAGCCGAAATGTTCGGAGTTACAACTAGCTTTGACGTGTTTGGTGGCGCGCCTACCGCGCACGTCTTCAGCGACATCGGGCGTGGATGTATCTATGATTGTATCTTCTGCAGTGAGAGGATCAGCGTTGGCGGGCCTCCTCGACAGTTCAAGATAAGCCCCCACCGGTTATGCGGCCAACTCGCAGCAGCCCGCCGCGTAGTCAAGGCAGATTACGGCGAAAACTTTCCTGTCTCGGCGTTCATTGAAGACTCAACTCTTCTTGGATGGAATTCGGCCCTCGTAGCCCAGTTTGAAAAGGTATTCGACCCACTCGAAAATCCTGTGCGGCTTGGCGGACAAGCGACCATTGACCAAATTGTCAATAACCCAGCCCTTGCACGAAGACTAGGCCGCATGGGCCTGGATATCTTTTCATCGGGGTCGAGACACCGCGCCCAGAACTTGTTGGAGGTCTTCACAAGAACATCGCCACCAAGAAGGGTTCGTGGATGGAACGCGCGGACAAAGCAGTTGAGATCTTGTCCGAAGCCGGAATCAAGGTTGGGGTATCCCTCCTATTTGGTATGGGCGAGGGAGCTGCTGAAAGGCAGCAATTGTTTTCGGCCTTAGAATGCTGGCGGAAAACGGGCTCTCTGATCACAATCAGCATGAACTGGGCCGTCCAACAGCCTTTGAGAAACACGGTTCAGGGGAATGAATATACCTATTTGGATTGGGCGGTGTCGCCCGGTCCCATGCTGTCGTTGTTAAGGAATTTTGGCGAATCCTCTGAGATCTATCCAATTGCCGGCGGTACAAGCCCAGACGAAGCCTCCGTAAAGGATATTCTCCAAGCCACCAAGGAGATCATGGCTATGCCGCCTGCACACCCAATGCAAAAGCAAGAAGCGGATCATGTCCCAGGACGTGGTGTAGCTTAGACGACCACGGCTCATCCCAGCCGGATGAGTGTCAGCTTGCTGCTGGCAGGCTGATGAGGGGATCATCGCTCATTGTGGCGATTGTCTCAAGTGTCATGTAGCGGGATCGCTGGACGGCCCATTCATCGTTCTGTTCGAGCAGCAGCGCACCGACCAGGCGCACGATGGCGTCGTCGTTGGGGAAGATGCCGACGACCTCTGTCCGCCGCTTGATCTCGCCGTTCAATCGCTCAATCGGGTTGGTCGAGTGAAGTTTGGCCCAATGCTGCTTGGGACATGTAGGCGAGCACGTCTTGCTCGGCGCTGTCCATAAGACTGGTGAGCTTCGGTACCTTTGGCCTGATCTGGTCGGCGACGTTGCGCCACTGAGTGCTTGCCGCCTCCGGCGTGTCCTGAGCGAAGGCCGTGGCAATGAAGGCGGAGAAAACTCGGCGTCCGCTCTTTCCAGCATGGGCCAAGGCATTGCGCATGAAGTGGACCCTGCAGCGCTGCCAGGTGGCGGAGAGCACCTTCGATACTGCGGCCTTGATGCCCTCATGCGCATCGGAGACAACGAGCTTCACGCCACGCAGACCCCGCCTGGTCAGCTTCGAAGAAACTCCGTCCAGGTCGCCTCGGCCTCGGACGTGCCGAGCACCTCGCGTCGACCGTCGGTGTTGACGCCGACGGCGATGATTACGGCGACGGAGACAATACGACCACCGCGCCGAACCTTGAGGGAGGTCGCATCGATCCACAGGTAGGGCCATTCTCCTTCGATGGGCCTGTCGAGGAAGACCTTCACCTTCTCATCGATTTCTTCGCACAGCCGGGATACCTGGCTTTTGGAGATGCCGCTCATGCCCATGGCCTTGACGAGGTCATCGACGGATCGGGTCGAAACGCCATGGATATAGGCTTCTTCGATGACCGCCGTCAGGGCCTTCTCGGCCATCCGGCGTGGTTCGAGAAAGCTCGGGAAATAGCTGCCTGTGCGAAGCTTGGGAATGCGCAGCTCGACGGTGCCCGCCCGTGTCTCCCAATCCCGGTCGCGATAGCCGTTACGCTGGGCCAGTCGGAAGCCATTCTTCTCGCCATAGCCCGCGCCGGTCTTCGTGCCGACCTCCAGCGCCATCAGCTTCTCGGCAGTAAAGCCGATCATCTCGCGCAGCAAATCGGCATCGGCGCTCTTCTCAACGAGTGAGCGCAGGTTCATCATGTCGTCGGTCATCGGTGGTGTCCCTCAGGTTGGCTCTAAGCAACCCGACCCTACCGGAAATCACCGATGGCTAGGAAATCCAGCTACACCACTCCATTGGACACGATCAAGAAGCGGAGCATATATATGCTGAACGGAGCGCCTAAAGGCGGAATAAATTACCCTAGCTCAGACCGAGTATGCGCCGGAACCCATCTCTTTATCGATATGTGGGATGCAGAAAATACGGGAAATGCTGAAGCGATTGAGGCGGCGGTAGCGCAAGCCGTTCATGACTGCCGCGCAACGATGTTGGAATCGAGTTATAGAAAATATAGCGAAGATGGGGGCGTCACGGGCTTCGCAATTCTCGCTGAATCGCACATTTGCGTAAATACCTGGCACGAAGAACGCATGGTCGCGATAGACGTATTTTTTTGTGGTTCGCTAGACCCGTACGCGAGTATCACCGCGTTGCGCGACGTATTTCGTCCATCCCGGATCCATATTAGCGAGCACAAGCGTCTTCTTGGAACAAGAATAACGCATCCAAATATTGTGGAAGCGCTTTAACCGAAAGTATTCTCCGAAATCGAGGCGGAACATGTCTAGACAAATCGTTTTCGTGCGCGAAAAATACCCTTCTGAATTCCGCACTATGATCGTGCCGAATGAAGTGCCGTACTACACAGAAAAGGGCTTTGAGGTATTCGTCGAGCTTGGTATCGGCGAAAAAATTGGCTTTGCGGAACCAGCCGGATGTCCTAAAGCGCCGGCGTGTCTGGTTCGACGGCCAACTGATCTCGATCCAGAACAGCTGATCTTCATCGACGAAAGTGTGCTGCAGAGGCACGGAAGGAGTTCAGTATGAGCTAACCCCGTAACGTGAAGCTGCGTGAATGATGGAGGATGGCCCTCCGGGATCGGCTTTCAGGAGCGGGTCTCAAACCAGTCCGAACTGCTGCGATAAAGAGCCGTGGTGGCTGGGGCTTACTTTCCGCCGCCGGTGCGCGTCGTCTCCATTCCAAAGAAGACCGGAGGCGAAAGGGTTTTGGGTGTGCCGACGGTCAGTGATCGGATCGCGCAGATGGTGGTCAAGCAGATGATTGAGCCGGATTTAGGGCCGCTCTTCTTGCGAGACTCCTATGGCTACAGGCCGATGAAGTCGGCTTTGGATGCCGTTGGGGTAACGCGTCAGCGGTGCTGGAAGTACGATTGGGTTCTGGAATTCGACATCAAAGGGCTGTTCGACAATCTTCCGCATGGGCAATTTCGTCTGGACGCGCCACGCGACCCATTGGCACCCGGCTGCGCACCGCGGTGAGGTCTATCTTGCCCGCGCGTTCAAGTTCCGAAACCATCGGCATGCGCACGTAAAAGTTCCCTGACCAACGTTGACGATCTCGAGGCTGAATCCTGATCGATCAAGTCTCACTTTCATCCTCTTGAAGGAATGCAGTCTTCCTAAATGCGTAGACGGGGTCATCGGGACATGATGCTCCGATCGGCTGCCGGTGGCCGAACTGCTCAGTCTCGGATGCCGCGGCCAAGATCTGCTCCTCGACTAGATCATAGACCACCGTCCGTTCGGCAATTCTCCAATCCCCTCCCTTTTTCAGGAACAGATCGCAATAGCGGCCGCAGATCAGGGCCTGACTTAGCGTTCCGGCCTTGTCCGGTGCGCGTTGCAGTGCGGCGAAGTAACTTTCGACGGCGGCTTTTTCCGGGCTGCTGAACTCAATCAGAATGTTCGTGATTTGATGGATGTTGCGCGGTCCCGTCTTGAAGACACCAAGGGCGAACTCGATGAAGCCCTCGGCCGAACCGGGATAGGTCCCGTGATTGTCACGTGCATCGGGCCAGTAGGAACTGCGCAGCGCCCTTTCATCGGCGCGGTCTATCCCGCGGCAATACCGATAGAGGCAGTCGCGGAGCGCCTCGCGGTCGAGCAATTCGGTAATTTTTTTTTGTGTTTCATCGCTTGTCGCACATCTGATATCGGGGCGCTTACCCATCCAGTGACGCAGCCAGCTTTCAACTGCTCGGCTGACGTAAGGAAAAACCCTCCCTCTGCTTAGGCATGCATGTAAACAACTGCCCTTAGAAGTAGACACCAATGGGAGAGCTGCGGGTAAGGTGTTTGGACAGCGACGGCGCCGTCATGCACCAGTTGCGTTGCGTTTCAACCCCCACAATGTTGGTTGAACAAAAGGCGATCGAGCAACGCATCCGAAACGCAATCTATCTCCAGCGCACGTTCAGGGCAGGATCGAGCGCCTCGCGACGCGAACAGTTCGTCCCTCTCCTCGACATCGATTGCACCGGGCAGTATGTATCCCTCGTCGTCAAGATTGAATATTTCGGGCGCTTGGGCCCAGCATCTTGCATGACCTTGGCATTTGGAAGTGTGCACTATGACGCGCATACGGTACTCCATGTCTTTCCTCCTCTCAATTATCAGGACCAGTCCAGGATCAGATTCTCCATTCCAAACACGTGGCCCCCATAGGTGATGGGCGCCGTACCATCCTTGATACGGAAGTCAGGGATGCGCGACAGCCACTCCTCCAGGCCGATGATGATCTCTCGCCGGGCAAGGTGTGATCCAAGACAGCGATGGGGACCGTACGCAAAAGCGGTGTGGCGATTGTCTTCTCGTGCCAAATCGATCGTGTTCGGATTTTCGAATTCCACCGGATCACGATTGGCAATCATCGTGGCGCAGGAAATGTAGTCACCCTTACGGATCGGCGCGCCTTCGAAATTGATATCTTTCGTCGCCACACGGATCATCTGCACGGTCGAATAGGCGCGAAGCAGTTCTTCGGCTGCGAGCACAATTCGATCCGGTTTGCTCCGCAGCAATTCCTGTTCTGTCGGATTGCGCGCGAGATAGGCCAGGTCAAAGCCGATCGCCGTTGCCACGGTGTCCAGTCCCGCGACGAATAGAAGCACGCCTATTCCATGGATTTCCTGGTCTCTCAACAGGCGGCCGTCGACCTTTGCCTGCACGACGAAGGTCATGAAATCGTCGGCCGGTTCTTTGCGGCGCATCGCTGCAAGTTCATCGATGAACGCCAAAATTGTTCGGGCGGCTGCGGTTCGTCTGATGCCGTCGCCGTGGAGCAGGTCCTTCCCCCAGCCCACGAATGTATTGAGGCGCTCATCGGATAAGCCGAGCAAACGGAGGAAGATACTAACCGCAAAAGGAAAGGCGAAGTCCGTCAAGATGTCGCAGCTTGTGCTCGACGCGGAAATCTTGGAAATCAACGCAATCGCCCGATCACGGACCGCCGGTTCAAGCTCCATTATCCGCCTGGGCGAAAGCAGCGGATTGAGAAGTGAGCGAAACACGCTGTGAGCCGGGGGGTCGAGTTCAAGCGGGATCAGCGGCCAGTTTTCGCCAAGCGCCGAGGCGAAAAGGCTCCGATGGCTGGAAAAGGTTCCGGTGTCCTGCAGCAATTTGCGTTGGTCCTGAGCGCGAACGATGACCCAGGTACCTCGGCCATCGCGCGTATTGCAGGGAGAATAAAAGATTCTCGGTCCATTATGGAGGCAAGCGACAGCTGCGTGCGGATCCCCATTTGGCATGCGCTCCATGCCGGGCGACGTGAACAGGCTGAAGTCCTTCACCATTTCGGGAGGGACATGTTCTGGAACCCTAATGGTAGCCACTGCTTTTCTCCTGTCATCAAAGCCCCTTCGCCGAGAACGAATTCTCCTCGGAGAGGGAGCGAGCAAAATCGTTGAGCGCCAGATTTCCAATCTCAGCAGCGCGAGGCGCCAATGACATGCGATGCAGCGATCAGATCGCCGTGCGGCTCGAAATCCACGCTGCTTTGTTGGCCGAAGTCGAAATTTCTTGGATGCCTCGCCCGCCCTTCCGGTCGACATCGGATTTTCACGGGTACCTCTCTTCCGGTAAATGCGTTCTGAGCACAGATGCATTTTGATTTCCTCCGCTCCATGGCGGTCACCAAAGAAACCGGCCGACAGTCCTTGCCGCCCCGCAAGAAGAACTTCAAAGTTCATGCCAATTTGATTGATTTGGCCGGAAAGAAATTTTTCAATTGCCTTTCAGCGCTTTGGCTCAAGGCAGAACTAAAGATTGGCTGATCAAGGCCGTGTCGCGTATCTAACAAAACCCGACATCAGGTGCCGGATGCCATCTATTCAGGTGCGACTTTTTTCCAGCCACCACAGCCGGGGGCCAGAGACAGCGCGACGAGTAACGAATGTCCTGATGTACTGCGATGCAGTGGGATAGCTTGAGGGTGGGTAGCTTTGAATTGTGGCATCGAGCTAGCGGCGGAATTCCGGGAACAGCTCGAAGCGTGCTACTCCTTTGTCCTGAATGTCAGTTCTACCAGCCCGACGACACCACCCTAAGAGTCGGCGGCAATCTGCCGATTGGGTGTTGCCTGACAGCAATGGGTATGGTGGCCTACCGTCCGCCGAGACGGAAGGCGATGGCCGCAGAAAGCCCGCTCAAGCGGCGGGCCGAAAATGCCGTCCGAAACAAATCCACAAACTGCCCTGCCTGGCACGGCAAGAGCGTGGGTACGGAGATTTGATCTGGATCAAATCGCAATCCCGATGAAATTGATAGCCATCAAAGACGCGCTGGAAGAAATAGGGATAGCCGAAGTCGCAACGGCCGCGTGGTCGTCTCGGGCATGTCCGGCATAGGCGGTTTTCGAAGGGATCAGGACATGGACGTCGCACGCAGTGAGGTTCTCGTGATTGGCACTTCCGTCGCTTGCCGTTCCTGCCAGGCGCGGCACGGCGTCGTTTGCGGCGCCTTGTCGGCTGGCCAGCTTAGCGAACTTGGCCGCCACTCGCTGCGCCGCAAGGTCGACGCAGGCTGCGAGATCATTGCACAAGGATCGGAAAACTCTTTCTATTCGAACATCACGCGCGGCGTGGTGAAGCTCTGCAAGGTGATGTCGGACGGGCGCCAGCAGATCGTTGGCCTGCAATTCGCCCCCGATTTCGTCGGCCGCCCCTTCGTGCGCGAAAGCACGCTGTCGGCCGAGGCCGCGACCGATGCGGAGATCTGCGTGTTCCCCCGCAATTTGCTCGAACGCATGATATTGGAGACTAGGGAATTGCAGCGTAGCCTGCACGCTCAGGCGCTGAACGAGCTGGATGCCGCGCGCGAATGGATGCTGACGCTCGGCCGGCGGACCGCCGAGGAGAAGGTCGCAAGCCTGCTCCACCTCATTGCCGCCCACGCCGAGACGGCGACGAGCACTGCCTTCGATCTGCCGCTATCGCGTGCCGAGATTGCCGACTTTCTCGGGCTGACGATCGAAACCGTCAGCCGCCAGTTGACCCGGCTTCGCAAAGAGGGCGTCATCCGCATCGAGAACATCCGGCATATCACCGTGCCCGACTTGGATGCGCTCGCAAAGAAAATCAGCGGGTAATTACCACCCGCGTATTGGAAAGGCCAGCCTGGCGCGCCAGCGTAAAGAACTAGGCGGCATTGTCGGGATGCAGACGGACGTGCCGGGCGCTACCACATCGAGCATTCCGGGCGAGAAAACTTCTAGTCCCGGAGCCGCCGGCTTGCAGCTCGGGATAGCCGCCGGGCAGGTGGGTGGCGTCGCCATCGGCGCCGGGCGCCCAGCAGGTCGCCAGCGAGCTGAGCGGTGAGCGGTGAGAGGAACAAAATATCAGCTCCGCGGCGACGTCAGCCGAGCAACAAATGCTCGTAGGCCAAAGGCTACATAGCGCGACCCGGGTACCGGTCGGCATCAGCCGATCGATATTGGCGGCTGCGAGCTCTTCACGCCCCCAACCTGCGGATATCCGCCATCGTCGTCTTCTGTGACGAAATTATCGGAGCCGTTTGCGTTTCACCATTTTTCGATGCGCGGTCCGAGCCTGGCGCCCCCTTTTTGTCGGACCTCAAACTTTCTTGTGCAGTTTCAAACAAGAAAACGTGCGCGGGTAGACATACGCACGAGCAGAACCTCAAACCCCGTGACCCGCGCCTTCCCGCCGCGACCGGACTGGCGGGCAGTATGCTAAGGTTCTAAAAGGCGGCAGAGAAACCTTGATCGAGATGCGGTCGGAAGTAGCCGAAACAGCGCCCGGCCGTCAGCGCGGCACAACGGCTTCACAATTCGCTCGCCCGCACGAGCAGCGCACGAGTGCGGCGACGAAGGCCCTGTGCTGACCGCAAGTCCATCTCCTTCAGGCCAAATGGCATGACGCTTGCTTGCCCTGGCGTGTGGGCCGAGGTCGGATTCGTGTTAGCCGTGACTGAGAGGCCGCAAATAAATTTTCCTAGAGGAGCTTCATTGATGACCATGGAAAAGCAGGTCCCTATTGTCACCTTTCGCACGCGGGTTCGCGACGAGTCTATATCCGGTCCCAACCCCTACCGCTGGGAAGACAAGACGACCGACGACTATTTCAGCGGTAAGCGGGTAATCCTTTTTTCGCTGCCGGGCGCCTTCACGCCAATCTGCTCCACCTTCCAACTGCCTGATTTCGAAAGTCTTTATGTCGAGTTTAAGAAGAATGGCATTGACGACATCTACTGTCTCTCCGTCAACGATGCCTTCGTCATGAATGCTTGGGGCAAGTCTCAGGGGTTGAAAAATGTCAAGCTTATCCCGGACGGTTCGGGAGAATTCACTCGGAAAATGGGTATGCTCGTCGCCAAGGACAATCTCGGTTTCGGTCTGCGCTCCTGGCGCTACGCTGCCGTGATCAATAATGGCGTCGTGGAGGGGTGGTTCGAGGAAGAAGGCTTTGGCGACAACTGCGCAACCGATCCGTATGGCGTTTCTTCGCCGCAAAACATTTTGAAATGCCTTAAGGCCCCAGCCTTCGTATGAGCATTGAAGCCAACGACCAGCAGCTACGACTTGTCGTGCACACCTGCGCCGAACGATAGGAGTTTTGCTCGAACCATGAAGTCCTTTACAAGCCTTCATCAGCGTCAGCAGCAATCGCTGGTTATTACGCCCCAGCTCATCGCGTCTATTCGCTTGCTGCAGCTGGCGCACACCGAACTGAATCAGTTCGTGGAACAGGAAATCGAGAAGAACCCATTTCTCGACCTGGCGTCGAATGACGGCGGGGCTTCTGGCGTATCGCCAACTGCGGCGGATGATCCAAATATCAGCGCACGCGAAGACCACGTTGATGGACCGGCCAGGACGGACATGCCTGAGCTGTCTAGTCCCTGGAAATCAATCCGTGACACAGGCAACCTTTCGCCGGGGGAAAGGCCTTCCCTGGATGAGTTCGCCGCCTCAACTGAGACATTGCACGAACATGTCGCCCATCAGATCGCCCTCACTGCCTTCACACCCCAGGAGCGGCTGATTGCTGGCGCGCTTGCCGACCATCTGGATGACACTGGGTATCTGCAAGTGAACCTTCTGGAGCTAGCAGAGAGGCTAAATAGCCCTGAGGCTGGAGTGAAGCGGGTTCTTGAGGCTTTGCAGCTATTTGACCCGCCGGGCATATTTGCGCGAAGTCTGGGCGAATGCCTCGAGATTCAGTTGCGCCAACGAGACCGGTTCGACCCGGCCATGGCAGCTCTGGTCGCAAATCTCGAGTTGCTTGCGCGACGCGATTTTCGAGCACTGAAGCGACGTTGCCGGGTCGATGAAGACGACCTTCTCGATATGTTGAACGAAATTCGTGCACTTGACCCAAAGCCTGGAAACCAGTTCCAGTCCGCAAGGTCGGAATCCATCATACCCGACGTCTTCGTCCTACCCTCGCCGGGAGGCGGATGGCACGTCGAGCTTAATCGGGAGATTTTGCCCAAGGTACTGATCAACCAAACCTATTTTGCGCAAGTTACTCGCCTAACCGCCCAAAGCTCGAAAGATCAGTCATTCCTCAACGAATGCTTCCAGAGCGCGAGCTGGTTGGTTCGGAGTCTCGATCAGCGCGCCACGACGATCCTTAAGGTGGCGACCGAAATCGTGCGCCACCAGGATGTCTTTTTGGAAGATGGCATTGCTCATCTTCGCCCTCTCAATCTTAAGACCATCGCTGACGCGATCGACATGCACGAGTCCACTGTAAGTCGGGTAACGTCGAACAAATACATTCTCACGCCCCGCGGCGTGTTCGAGCTCAAGTATTTTTTCACCGTCGCGATCCCGTCCTCACAAGGCGGTGACGCGCACTCGGCCGAAGCTGTGCGCCATCAGATAAGGGCACTTATTGCCGCAGAGACGCTCCATGATGTGCTGTCCGACGATGGCATCGTTGCCAAGCTCAAGGAAACAGGCGTCGACATTGCTCGCCGCACAGTCGCCAAATATCGCGAGGCGATGAACATCCCCTCGTCCGCGCAACGCCGGCGGGAGAAACGGTTTGTACTGGCGGCCGCGGAGGGATAAGTCCTTTGTACCGTAGGTGATGCCCTTTTCCCAAAAACCGCGGAACTGAGGCACATGTGACATTGTGCTTAGTCCTCTCCATGGAGGATCGACTTCATATGGGCTGGCGACCGCAGCCTCGTCACGGGAGCTTCAAAAGTTGTTCCGGCCGCTTAAGCTAACGTTCTAGAAAAGATTAGATGTCTGTTCCATAGCCCAAGCGCTTAGGGGCTAAGCGGTTAATCACGAAACTCGTGCAGAATTTTTATGTCGCGCAAGCGACAAATCTAGAAGCAGTTGTCGCCTCCCATTCATTTTCGCCGAACCGCTGGGATTTCGGTGCGGCGGCAACGAGAGCCTCAACCGAAAATGATAGACGGAGATACGCGGGCAGACGTTCTGGAGTTGGCGCGCTTTCGAGATCTCCGATGTTCGACGACGCAGGAATACAACACGCGGGCTGATCGAACTCTTGGCCTTCCTTACCGCTTGGCACGACGCATGCACGGTAATCCGAAAATGCGCCATCGAACAAAAAGGAATCATCCCATGATCAAGCTCACAGAGAATGCCGCCGCCATCATGAACGTAACGCTTTCCCGAGCCGAGCAGGCGGAAGGCTTTCGCATCGCGGTCGAGGCAGGTGGATGCGCCGGCTACAAATACCTGGTGGGGCTAGAAAGCGTCCAGGGCGAGGGCGACGCGGTGATCGAAACAAATGGGGTCAAGGTGTTCGTTGACGCAGACTCCCAAGCACACATCAACGGCATGACGATCGACTTCGTGACGGGACCAGAAACCTCCGGTTTTGTCTTCGACAATCCCAATGCGCACCAGAACTGCACTTGCGGCAAATCCTTCGGCTGATCACCGAGAAAGCGAGAGAGCCATGCGGAATTATTGCGAAAAGGTCATGGTTTCCTTTTTCAATCCGAAGAACGACGGCGTGCAGGAAAATCCCCTCAGCGAGACCGCGGCAGTTTCCTACGGTAGAGGGCCTGAATTGATAATTGCAGTCGATCCAACGGTGGAAGCGTTTCTGGTGACGCCGTCGTCCTTGCGTTCCAACCCAGCGACCGCCTTCTCGCCAGCGCTGGCCGAACTCATAACCCTAAAGCCCGCCGAAGCGCCTCAAACCGTCCGTCAGGAGACAGCAGGCTTTTTAAGCGGTTTGCTGCCGGAGAAAAAGGTCTGCTCATCAACGGATTATCCTGAGGCAGCAAAATTTTTTGGCGGGCATCCGGGCCAGGATTCCAAAGGAGACGCTCCCTCTGCAAGCAGTTCCGCGCCGAGGAAAGGTGAGCGAAGACGCGTGCGTGTCAAGAGGCTTGATTTCATGACCAAGTCGCTCACTTCGCTAGATCTGGCAGTAGACGGACGACACTCGTTCAAGCCGTCGAAGACGTGTCAGCGGTTTATACAGTACTGGTCGTCGAAAGCCTCGCTCCGGCAGAGGAGGACGATCAGACCGTCACAACAGAAATCTGAGGCCTGGAGAAATTGGCAGGGTCGAAATCGATGTTGTAGCCGGCAATCGCGTAGGACAGGGTCTAAAAATCGCCGCAGCCTGCAACAGTTCAGTTCTCAGCGACAAGCTAAGCTGGCGACCCATCTAGTTAAGCAGCCGCGGCGAATCCAACCGTTGGAAAAGGCGCGAGCGCACAACGTTCTTCCCTTCCTACTGATGGCGGCGATGCGACGTTATCGATGCCAACAAGATCGCGTGACGCGCCATCGCACGACTCCACCCCGCGCTGCTTGCCCGAGGTTAGCAAACAACAGCATGTGCAAGACGCCGCAGCATTGTCACCGCTTCCCCTCAGTCGAGATCCACCCATGAGAGCGATCTATCTCGACAATAATGCAACGACCAGAGTCGATCCTGAAGTGGTTGAAGCCATGCTGCCGTTCTTTGCGGATCAGTTTGGAAACCCTTCGTCGACGCACGCTTTTGGCTCCTCCATCCGCGAGGCGGTGAGGAAGGCGCGCCGGCAATTGCAAGCGCTGATCGGCGCCGAGTTCGATCATGAGATCGTGTTCACCTCGGGGGGGACGGAAAGCGACAATGCGGCGATCCTTTCGGCGCTGGAGGTGATGCCTGAGCGCACAGAGATCGTGACTTCCGCAGTCGAGCATTCAGCGGTGCTGACACTCTGCGGCCATCTGGAGAAGACGCGTGGCATTAAGGTACACAGGATCCCAGTGGATCGACATGGACGTCTCGATCTTGACGCCTATGAGACCGCCCTCACTCATCGTGTAGCGATTGCTTCGATCATGTGGGCGAACAACGAGACGGGAACCATTTTCCCGGTCGCTAAGCTTGCCGAGATGGCCAAGAGAATCGGTGCACTTTTCCACACCGACGCGGTCCAGGCGGTCGGCAAGGTTCCAATGGACCTCCAACCTACTGCAATCGACATGCTTTCGTTGTCCGGACACAAATTCCATGGACCAAAAGGCATTGGTGCACTCTATCTCAGGCGGGGCTTATCTTTCTCCTCACTGATCAAGGGAGGTCATCAGGAGCGCGACCGACGCGCAGGGACAGAAAATACGGCCGGGATTGTCGGTTTAGGCAAGGCTGCCGAACTCGCCCTGAAATCAATAGACGACGAGAGCACCCGATTAAAGTCGCTCCGAGATCGATTGGAGAACGGCATTGTCCAGCGTGTTCCAGGCGCCTTCGTAACCGGCGATAGGCTTAAGAGGTTGCCGAACACGGCGAACATCGCCTTTCAACGTGTCGAAGGAGACAGTATGCTCCTTCTTCTCAACCGCTATGGCATCGCCTGCTCTTCCGGCTCTGCTTGCTCCTCCGGTTCGCTGGAGCCGAGCCATGTCTTGAGGGCAATGGATATCCCTCATGCTATGGCGCACGGAACAATCCGCTTCTCGTTCTCGCGCGAGAACTGTGACGAGGATGTCGACCGGGTGCTCGAAGTTTTACCGGGCATCGTTGAAAGGCTCCGGAGCCAATCCCGTTCCGGCCACGTGGCCGACACGAGCAGCCGGGTTCGTTCAGGGGAGTAGGAGCAGGCACGCTCATGAAACGGCAATTCCTTTTCACCGATACGACCTGCATGACGGCACCGGCATCGTATGAACGATCAGGTAAAAGCCGGGGCTCTCAGTCACATAGATCGCCGGTTCACCGCCCATGCGTGTTCATGGAGGGGGCCCAGCGCCATATCATCTTAATCAATCTCTCGACACCATCGGTGGATCGCATCCGACCACCAGCCTATGCCGACTCCAGTTGCAACGCGACTGCCTTGCGCCTAGCCGCGTCGAACCACGCATTCCGTACGTTGCAGCTTAAGCTACGGGAGAACGATCTCGCGATCACCGCTCACGACCAGGGGGAATCTTATGTGCCGTTGCTCCGCTGACAGCAGTCCCGTCGATGTCAAAGACATCCTCAATCGGCTGAAATCTCTCTCGGCTGCGGAGGAGTTCTTCGAAGCCCTAGGGGTCCCCTATGACCCGAAGGTTCTCGATGTCTCACGACTCCATATCATGAAGCGTATGGGCCAATACCTCGCGGCAGAGGACTTCTCCCATCTCCCAGACCGGGTAATCGCTGCTCGTGCCCGTGCCATACTGGAAAGGGCCTACTGTGATTTCGCGACCTCCGCGCCGCTCTCGCACCGGGTCTTCAAGGTGCTCAAGGACCACAATCCGAACAGACCTGTCACACCCGGCCGCACCGTTGTCCCGTTAGACTCTTTCCTGAAGCCGTTCGAAAAGAAGTGAGCACGGTTGCGACACGACAATGTCGGGAAGCTTACAATTCAGTCATATGCTAGCAACGTCGGAATCGAAGCCATTTCAATGTGATAGAGAACGCCAAACGGTTGGCACGAATGATGCACGCAAGCATGTGTACTGACAAGCCCGCCACCCATAGAGGGAGGGAGTAAGAAACCGCCATGCACATAGTTATCTGTATCAAACAGGTACCGGACTCCGCACAAATACGAGTGCATCCGGTGACGAACACAATCATGCGTCAGGGAGTGCCAACCATCATCAACCCCTATGATCTGTTCGCCCTTGAAGAGGCGCTCCAGTTGCGCGACCGCCATGGCGGCGAGGTGACCGTGCTCACCATGGGGCCGCCCATGGCAGAGGACGCGTTGCGCAAGGCGCTCACCTACGGCGCCGACCGCGCCGTACTCTTGACCGACCGTCATTTTGCCGGCTCCGACACTCTGGCGACCTCGTTTGCTCTTTCGCGAGCCATCGCGAAGATCGGAGAGGCCTTCGGTACGCCCGATATCGTCTTTACGGGCAAACAGACCATCGACGGCGATACCGCCCAGGTTGGGCCTGGCATCGCCAAGCGCCTCGACCTCCTGCAGCTCACCTACGTTGCCAAAATCGTCTCTGTCGACATCAATGGGCGCGAGATTACGGTGGAGCGCCGCTCGGAAGGGGGCACGCAGACGCTGATGAGCAAGCTCCCTTGCCTAATTACAATGCTCGAAGGCACAAACGAAATCCGCCGCGGCTCGCTCGATGACGCGCTACGGGCCGCGCGCAGCCAGATCGTGAAGTGGAATGCGGCCGACGCTGGCATAGAGGACCTCACCAAGTGCGGCCTGCGTGGCTCGCCAACCGTCGTTAAGAGGGTCTTTGCCCCTCCTGAGCGGGCGGAAAAGGCGGAGCAGATCGACACCGCGGAAAAAACACCGCGCGATCTCGCGGAGGAGTTGATCGCTGGGATCTTTTTGCGCCAGCCGGCGCTCGAAAGCGAACTCGCCTTTGACGGCGAATGAAGGCAAGGAGCGACGATGTTGAGCACGAATCGAGAGAGCCCTCCTCCAGCCGCTGGCCGTGCCGCCATGAAGAAAGAGCTGCCCGATCAGTTTAAGGACCATCGGCACGTTTGGGTCTTCATGGAGCTGGAGCGCGATCAGGTGCATCCCGTCTCCTTCGAGCTGCTCGGCGAAGGCCGCAAGCTCGCCGACAAGCTGGGCGTCCAGCTTGCCGGCGTCGTTCTCGGACCACCGGGAGAGGCCACGTGGTTTGCCATCGCCGAGGCTTTTGCTTATGGCGCCGACCTGGCCTACCTCGTCGAGGCCCCACTGCTCGCCGACTACCGAAATGAGCCTTTCACCAAAGCATTGACGGATCTGGTTACTAACTACAAACCGGAAATCCTTCTTTTAGGGGCAACGACGCTCGGGCGCGACCTTGCCGGTTCCGTGGCGACGACCTTGTTGACAGGGCTCACGGCGGATTGCACCGAACTTGATGTGGATGCGGACGGCTCGCTTGCGGCGACCCGGCCGACTTTCGGCGGCTCCTTGCTTTGCACGATCTACACGCTCAACTGCCGGCCGCAGATGGCAACGGTCCGGCCGAGGGTCATGGCCATGCCTCCGCGCGGGAATAATAAGATCGGACGCGTCATTCAACACAAAGTGTCGATGATCGAGGAAGAGATCGTCACTAAGGTCCTCGGTTTCTTGTCCGATGGCCAGTCGGCGACGGCGAATCTCGCCTATGCGGACGTCGTGGTTGCTGGAGGCCTCGGTCTCGGCGCGGTGGAGAACGTGAAGCTTATGAAGAAACTCGCGCGGACGATCGGGGCCGATTATGGCTGTTCGCGCCCCCTCGTCCAAAAGGGCTGGATGCCTGCTGATCGGCAGATCGGCCAAACTGGCAAAACTATCCGGCCGAAGCTTTACATAGCAGCCGGCATTTCCGGCGCCATCCAGCATCGCGTTGGCGTCGAGGGAGCTGATCTTATTTTAGCCATTAACACCGATCCTAACGCGCCGATTTTTGATTTCGCCCACCTCGGCGTCGTCACCGATGCGATCCGTTTACTGCCGTCATTAACGGAACTCTTCACCCATCGACTGTCGCCGCACAGTCGCGATAAGCTTGCAAACTGAGGGCGCCCCATGACTGAGGAAAACTTCGACGCCATAGTTATCGGGGCCGGCATGGCCGGAAACGCAGCTGCTTACACGATGTCGAACCGCGGCATGAAGGTGCTGCAGTTGGAGCGTGGCGAGTATCCGGGCTCCAAGAATGTGCAGGGCGCCATCATGTACGCGGACATGCTGGAGAAAATCCTGCCGGATTTCCGGGATGATGCGCCTCTGGAGCGGCACTTAGTCGAGCAGCGCTTCTGGATGATGGACGACTCGTCCCACATCGGTATGCAATACCGGTCGGACGACTTCAACGAGTCGAGACACAATCGCTACACGGTCATTCGCGCCCAATTCGACAAATGGTTTTCACGCAAGGTGCGCGAGGCCGGAGCGACGCTTCTATGCGAGACGACCGTGACGGAACTCGTTCGTGATCCAAAGGGCAAGGTGATTGGCGTTCGCACCGACCGCGCCGGCGACGTGATTCTTGCTGACGTGGTCGTTCTCGCAGAGGGCGTCAATGGGCTGCTCGGCACGCGTGCTGGATTGCGTGACACGCCAAAACCGGAAACTGTCGCGCTCGCCGTCAAGGAAATGCATTTCCTGGCCGAAGAGGTAATTGACCAGCGGTTCGGCCTCCAGGCCAATGAAGGCTGCGTCATCGAGGCAGTTGGCACGATCTCTCGCAACATGGCCGGGCTTGCCTTCCTCTACACCAACAAAGAATCGATCTCGATCGGCATTGGCTGCCTTGTCTCCGAATTCGCGGCAACAATGGAAAGTCCTTATGATCTGCTCGAAAAATTCAAAAGCCATCCGTCGGTAAAGCCGCTGATCGCAGGAGCGGAAGTCAAGGAATATGCGGCGCATCTCATTCCAGAAGGTGGTTACAAGGCAATTCCGCAGCTTTTTGGTGACGGCTGGGTCGTCGTCGGCGACGCGGCACAACTTAATAATGCGGTGCACCGCGAGGGGTCCAACCTCGCCATGACGTCGGGGCGCATCGCCGGCGAAGCAATCGTCCAGATCAAGAATCGCAAAAAGCCGATGGTCAAGGAGAACCTCTCCCTTTACAAGTCGATGCTTGAAAAGTCGTTCGTTATCAAAGACTTGCGGAAATACAAGGACATGCCTGCCCTGCTGCACACCAATTCCCGCAATTTCTTCACGACTTATCCAAGGTTGCTGTCGCAGGCCGCACAGAACTTTGTGCGAGTCGATGGCACCCCGAAGATCGACAAGGAACGGGCGACCACGGGCACCTTCATCAAGGCACGCTCCCGCTGGGGGCTGTTTGGTGACGCGGTTCGCTTGGCGCGCGCGTGGCGATAAAGGAGAGATGAGATGACGGTTGCAGTGACGAACATACGCGTAGAGGACAAGCTTTACCAAAATCGATACGTGGTCGATGCCGGACGCCCGCATATTAGGGTGCGTCCACACGATTGGCCAAGCGTAAATCTGTATGCCCTCACAAGTGTCTGTCCGGCCAAGTGCTACGAATTGAATGACCAGGGCCAAGTGGAGGTTATCGCCGACGGGTGCATGGAGTGCGGCACGTGCCGCGTACTCTGCGAGGCAAGTGGAGATATCGAGTGGAACTATCCGAGAGGCGGTTTCGGCGTTCTCTTCAAGTTCGGATAAAGGTTTGCAACTCCACGATTCAGAACCAACTTGGGTTTGCAGACGGGCGCATCGGAAACTTGCAGAGGTGCGCGTTGCAGATTGGTATTAGAAATTACTATATATACATGCAAGCAAGGGTGATAAGAAACGTTAGACAACCCAAGGCCATATAATGACCCACATGCCCGCCCGACCGGTCGATGGAGCGGAACCCCTATCTGCGCTACCTGCTGGACCTATGCGCCAAGCGGGCACGCAGCGCAGCGGAATCTACGAGATATCAAAGGTACTGACTGCCCCCGCCCGGCTAGAGATTACGCTTGCCAACGTCGTGAACGTCCTCTCTTCCTTTCTGCAGATTCGATGCGGAGCAATCGTTGTTCTAGACGCTGAAGGTCAGCCCGAGATTGCCGCAACTGGCGACATCCCCCCATCCTCTCAATCAGCCGCTCGAGGCGTTATACCTAAGGCCGTAATCGACCATATCGCGACGACCGGTATGCCCTTAATCGTAAAGGATGTCAGCAAGTCCGAATTATTTCAGGCTGAGCCGCAACCGCCTTGGAGCAGCGGCACCGTCCCAATTTCTTTTATTGGCGTTCCGGTAAAAGCCGATAATAAAATACTTGGCACAATATCGATCGATCGCGTCAGGAACGACGCCGCCCCCTTCCCCGCCGACGAGGACGTTCGCTTTCTGACCATGGTCGCCAATCTGGTCAGTCGGACGATCAGGCTTCATCGTTTCCTGAACCTGGAGGGTCGGCGACCTATCGGCGAACAAGAGAGACCGGAGAAGCCGATCATCGCGCAAAGGGGCGCGCCGGGCCGACATCCACCCGTCAAAATCGACGGGATTATCGGGGATAGCCCGGCTCTCCAGCAGGTGGTTGAAACCGTCTCGGTGGTGGCGAGGACGAATTCCACCGTGCTTCTGCGGGGCGAAAGCGGCACCGGCAAGGAATTTTTTGCACAGGCGATCCATGAACTTTCCCCTCGTAAAAACAAGCCGTTCGTCAAATTGAACTGCGCCGCGCTGCCCGAAGGCGTCCTGGAATCGGAGCTGTTTGGGCATGAAAAAGGGGCTTTCACCGGGGCCATCGCGCAGCGCGCCGGACGCTTCGAACTGGCAAATGGCGGAACGCTTCTGCTTGACGAGATTGGCGAGATTTCGCCCGCCTTTCAAGCCAAACTGCTGCGCGTCCTGCAGGAAGGCGAACTGGAGAGGGTGGGCGGAACCAAGACGCTTGCGGTCGACGTCCGGCTCATATGCGCCACGAATAAGAACCTCGAGATGGCTGTTGCAAACGCCGAATTCAGGGCCGACCTGTATTACCGCATCAGCGTAGTTCCAATTGTCCTGCCGCCGCTTCGAGAGCGACCCGGCGATATTCCACGCCTTGCGAACGCTCTTCTTGACCGATTCAACAAGGAGAACCAACGCGAGCTGACGTTTTCGTCGTCGGCGATCGAGGTGATGTCGCAATGCTATTTCCCAGGTAACGTCCGGGAACTCGAAAACTGCGTGCGAAGGACTGCCACCCTTGCGCGTTCAAGCTCGATCGTTTCGTCTGATTTTGCCTGCAAGAACAGCCAGTGCCTTTCGTCGCTCCTCTGGAAAACCGACGGGTCGCCCGGCGGCATCACCGTCGATGGGCATGCCCGGAGCAATGTGATGCCGACTTCATCGCCGCGCTCGGGCGGGAGCATCGGTGCGTCGGACGAGGTATCTTCCGTTAAGGCTTGTGATCCGCACGGTTCCGGTTGTCCCGCAATGGAGTCGCGCCTCACGCAACGGGACCGGTTGATCGAGGCGATGGAAAAGGCTGGATGGGTTCAGGCCAAAGCGGCTCGTATTCTCGGCCTTACGCCTCGTCAGGTCGGCTATGCTCTACGCCAGCATCGCATCGAGGTGAAAAAGCTTTAAGCGCCTGGGTGATGTTGGACCTTCTCGATCTCCAATGCCTGGTTTGGTGGCTTACGGACAACTCTTTTGTCGACTGTCGGAAGCTTGACAAGTCTGTGTCCGAACACGGTCGGAATCGGGCAATAAATGCAAATTCTTAAAGCAAATCCCGTCCTTGGGATGGCATGGCTTTTGCGTTTTGAAAGGCGACGTCAACTAGCAACGGAGCACTCAATGTCCGCACCGATGATTTCGCTTGAAAGTGCGACCAGCACGACATCCTTGGATCAATTGCTGGCGACCGCGAAACCGAGTGGCTGCACATCCTCGTCATGTGGCGTGTCCACAAAACCGGCCGACGTGGACCAGGCTATCTGGGCGAAGATCAAAAACCACCCCTGCTATTCAGAAGAGGCTCACCATTATTTCGCGCGCATGCATGTCGCGGTCGCACCAGCCTGCAATATCCAGTGCAACTATTGCAATCGTAAATATGACTGCGCCAACGAAAGCCGCCCTGGGGTCGTCTCGGAAAAGTTGACGCCAGACCAGGCGCTGCGCAAGGTCATTGCCGTCGCCAACGAAGTGCCGCAGCTTTCCGTGCTGGGTGTCGCCGGACCGGGCGATGCCTGTTACGACTGGAAGAAGACAAAGGAAACGTTCGAACGAGTTGCGGGGGAGATCCACGACATCAAGCTGTGCATCTCCACCAACGGGCTTGCGCTGCCGGATCACGTCGCCGAACTTGTCGACATGAATGTCGATCACGTGACAATTACGATCAACATGGTTGACCCTGAAATCGGCGCAAAGATCTATCCCTGGATCTTTTACCGCAACCGTCGTTACACCGGCATCGAAGCTGCGAGAATTCTGCACGAGCGGCAAATGGTGGGCCTGGAGATGCTGACCGCGTGCGGCATCATCACCAAAGTCAATTCGGTGATGATTCCTGGTGTCAACGACGAACACCTGGTCGAGGTAAATAAATGGGTCAAGGAGCGGGGGGCGTTCCTGCACAACGTCATGCCGCTTATTTCCGATCCGGCCCATGGCACCTACTACGGCTTGACCGGACAGCGCGGCCCGCGGGCGCTCGAATTGAAGGCGCTCCAGGATCGTCTCGAAGGCGGCGCAAAGCTAATGCGCCATTGCCGGCAGTGTAGGGCCGATGCCGTCGGCCTGCTTGGGGATGATCGGGGCCAGGAGTTCGCACTCGACCAGCTTCCCGGAGAGATCACCTATGACGCCCGTAAGCGCGAGGCCTATCGGGAAGTGATCGCCCGCGAACGCGGCGATCACGCGACCGCCAAGAGCGAGGCAATCGAGACAGTCAAAGCAGCCGGCGATGGGTCCCTCCACGTCGCGGTCGCGACAAAGGGTGGCGGTCGCATCAACGAGCACTTCGGCCATGCGAAGGAGTTCCAAGTATACGAAGCTTCGTCGAGAGGCATCACCTACGTGGGGCATCGCAAGATCGAACAGTATTGCCTCGGAGGCAGGGGCGAGGAAGCCACCCTCGACGGCATCATAACTGCGCTGGTCGGTATTGACGTCGTGCTATGCGCCAAGATCGGGGAGTGCCCTAAGACTAAGCTCATGGAGGCCGGGGTTCGGGCAACGGATGCTTATTGCTATGACTACATCGAGACCGCCATCGGCACCCTCTACGCCGCCAAGTTTGGCGTCGAACCACAAGCGGCGACGGCGTGAGCGCTCTTAATCCGACATCTTCAGGAGTTTAAAAATGGCCTTCAGGATCATAGCGTCCCAATGCACCCAGTGCGGTGCCTGCGAGTTCGAATGCCCCTCCGGTGCGATCAGGTTCAAAGGTGAGATCTACGTTATCGACCCGGAAAAATGCACCGAATGCAAGGGTACCTTCGAAACGCAGCAATGCGCGGAGGTTTGCCCCGTGCCGAAGACCTGCGTCCCCGCCGCACCTGCGATTTGACCTTCAGCATGGTCGGGGCTCCTGCGGAGAAGCCTTCAATGACATCCTGCAAGGAGGAATGCCCATGGGCCTTGGACGTGAACAGGAGGTCGAAATTCACAGGCCTCCACGATTTACACCCGGCGAGCGGGTGCGGGCCAGACTTCACGTAAAGAATGACGGCACCTATGCTGGCAAAAAAATTGGCGAAAATTTGGTGCGGAAGGGCGACGAAGGCTATGTGCGCGACATCGGCACCTTTCTCCAGCAGTTTTACATCTATGCCGTCGAATGGGTCGAACGTGGCACTATCGTCGGCATGCGTGCCCGTGAACTGACGAGTCTAGACAACGCCGCTGCTTGCGGCCCTGCTGAAATCGCGGGGCCCCCAACGAAGGAATAGCGACATGAAGATAATGATTCGCAGAACGAGCGCCGGCTTGTCGGCTTACGTACCAAAGAAAGATCTCGAAGAGCCGATCGTAGATGTCGAGGCTGATGACATGTGGGGCGGCACGATCACTCTCAGGAACGGCTGGAGACTCGTCTTGCCCAAGCTATCGCGGGATACGCCTCTGCCGATCACCGTCCACGCAAGGAAGATTCCTGACGAGGACTGATGCTGCAAACGAGAGGTAAGAGAAACCAGCATGAACAAAATTTTAACCTCGGACCGTCTCCTGATCATTCGCAACGGTGACGCCGAAAAAAGACTTAGGCTGCTCCAGGAAGCGCTCGCTGCGGATCGGATCGTTCCCTATCTCGGTCCAGATCTCCTTCGGCTGCAATCCACGGAACCACCTGTACCGGACACCCCGGAAGCCGTCTCCGCGGCACTCAACGAACGCACACCTGCCCCTTCCAGGATACGCAGCAATATGTGGTCAGTCGCGCAGTTTATTGAACAGCGACGGCATCGCCGGACGCTTCAGGCCTGGATGGCAGAAATATTTGGAGCACCCGTGGCGCCGACCGCCCTCCACGACTGGCTCGCAACGCTGCCGCTCTCCCTTATCGTCGACGGCTGGTACGACGGGACAATGCGTGCGGCTTTCGCGAAGACCGGTCGAACGGATGTCGTCGAGATTCAGGGCGTCACGCGTGCAAACGGCGGCGGCGACATTTGGACAAAAACTTACGATCTGTCCGGGAGAGACGTCGAATGCGTCTCAGCGCCAAAGACGGTCCTCTATGCGCCGTACGGCAGTGTTATACCAGCTTCGAACTTTCTGGTGTCCGATTCCGATTACGTGGAAGTCCTAACCGAAATCGATATCCAGACGCCAATACCTGGAATGGTGAAAGAACGGCGTATAGATCGCGGTTTTCTTTTCATTGGCTGCCGCTTCAACGATCAGATGCTCCGGATCTACGCTCGACAGATCATCAAGCGCTCTCACGGCCCCCACTTTGCAGTACTTGATGCGGAAGGCCTTACCAAAAACGAGCGCCGTTTCCTTGCAGCAAGCGGAATCACGGTGGTCGACCTGCCGATCGGCGAAGCCGCGGCTCTGCTTGTACCATTTGGTAGCAAGGCGGATGGTGACCATGGCCGCACGGCTTCCGCTTCGAATCTCTGTAGCGGCTAGAGTGCCGCAGATTGAAAACGTTCTGTTTCTGCCAAGTTCGAATGCCATACTGCCCACGTTTGCTGGCGTGGGGGATTGCGGGTGGGATCAATGGCGATGAGCGAGCGTGATCTTTAGCGGATCGAGGTTCTGTCGCAGGTGATCGACGGAAGATCGGCGACGACCGCAGATTACTGTTCACTCAATGTCAATCGAAGGACCGATTATGAAGAAACCTAAACCATTCCCAATACAGCGGCAGAGCCGCGGCCGGAATCGCCAGAAATAAGCCTCGCATCGGCCACCGGGTGCTCCACTCGTGCGCCAATAACACGCGTAATCAACGGGATCGAGACGGCACACGCTTTACGGTCTTGCGCTTATTTGTGATCTTTATCCCACAATATGGACTTCGATACTTGGTGTTTCCAAGTGACAAGCAGTGTGGCCAATAATTCTAACCGCCTAGCTCTGCGTCTTCATACTTCCAGAAATGATGTCCCTGGCGGCTGAAAGGAACGCGTCCATTTGGGTTCTGGTGCCGATGCTGACGCGGATAAAATTTTCCAAACCGGCATCGGGAAAGACGGCTACAAGTATGTTCTGCCTATCCAAAGACGCTTGCCACCATTTGCCATCTCGTCCGGGTGGCACCCGAGCTAGCAAAAAGTTTGTGTGGGAGGGAATGACAGAAAAGCCCAATTGAGACAAGGCAGTGGTCGTTCTGTGTCTTTCATGTTTAATATATCTGTGGTTCTCGTCGTAGTCGGCGCGGTGCGAAAGGATACTAATGCCCACCGCATGGCCGATCACGTTCATGTTAAAGACATTTTGCAGGTTGCGTAGCCTCCCAATAAGTTCGGGATGACCAAAGCCGAAACCGACGCGAATTCCCGCGGCTGCAAATCCTTTCGAAAGTGTTCTCAATACTAGAAGGTTTGGATGACGATCGACTAGGCGCAGGGCATCATCGGGTGCAAAGTCGACATACGCTTCATCCACCACTATCAACTGGTCCGATTGCGCGACGAGGCGGTCGATTTCAGCCACCGGAACGAATGTTCCCGTTGGATTGTTCGGATTGGCCAGCAGTATGAATTTTGCATCTTTTGCTGGACCAAGAAGCAGCTGCTCGATTGGCAGAGAATAAGACTCGCCCCATTCGATTTCGAGAAATCTGGCACCCTGCAACTTGGCCAGTTTGCGGTTAAAGGAAAAACCTGGCGATATCATCGCAACGCTATCTCCCGGGTCGAGGAATGCTCTGTAGATGAGCCCAAGCAGCTCCGACGAGCCGTTCCCGGCGACCACCTGATCCTGGGAGAGGCCATACGCGCTGGCGGCTGCGTCGCGCAAGCTCAGATTGTCATCTTCGGGATACAGATAATGCCGTTCGAGGGCCGCCAGCGCACTTTGCAACACCATCATCGGCAACGGAAACGGATTCTCATTCGTGTTTAGTTTAACGCAGTTCGCATCTCGCCCCGGTTGATTGGAGGGTAGCGCATTTAGCTGTCTCGCCATCGGCGAAAGAGCCGAAAGCACGGCTTGCAGCTTTGCATCAGCCACATCTTTTCTCCGTTTCAGTAAGCCGAGTCGTGAGCGCGTGATCGACCGTCTCCTGTTGAAGCCACATCGGACGTTGGCGCGGGCCGCCTGCGGGCTGCTACGGTCGCCGCGTAGTTAATAGGCCAAGGACCGCCGCGGCCGCTTCAAGCCGCCAATGGTCAAGCCTCCCCACTCTCACACTCATGCGTCACTTGCTCCATTCGCCTTTCGAGGAACTGTTCGATCTCAAACGCCAACGCCGCAGGGTCGTGGCCAACCGTTTCGAGGTGTAATTCAGCGCCCTCAGGGATTTCGTACGGCGAGGAAACGCCGGTGAAATTGGCGATCTTGCCGGCGAGCGCCTTCCGATAAAGCCCCTTCGGATCGCGTCGCGCGCATTCCTCAAGCGGCGTGTCGACGAGGATTTCAATAAGCTCCCCTCCTCCATCAGCTCGGCGACCTCGGCAACGCGGCGGATGTTCTCGACGCGATCGGGTTGATTGAAGCCAGGTCGCGATTGAGCCCGTGGCGCACGTTGTCGCCGTCGAGGATGTAGGTGTGCTTCCCGTGGGCATGCAGCAGCCGGTCGAGCGCATTGGCGATTGTCGACTTGCCGGAGCCGGAAAGTCCAGTGAACAAAAGGACGGCTGGCTGCTGACTCTTCATCGCCACGCGCGCCCTTGTCAGCGTCGGTCGCCTGCCAATGCAGGTTGTCGGCGCGCCTTGCCCAGCTTTGGCTGCCACTGAAATTGAAGACCCCGGTCGGCCCTTGGGCTTTGCGAAAGAGCTCGGGAGGATCGACGTGGTCGATGAGTTCCAGCTCGTTTTCCCAGCACAGCTTCCACCGCACCTCAGAACGCATGCAAAGACCTCCTTTGGTATTTCCTGCTGCTGTTTTTGAAGCCCGCACTGTGCGATCGAAGCAGTGGCCGCCCCGATGCATGTCGGCGCCGTTGCTCGGGTTCGCGCTATAGCCAGTCCGGATCGTCAAATGTTTCGCCGTCACTCGCGTCTGAGATCATTCCTAGTGCATCATCACGGGAGATTGGTAAAATGGATTGTATGAATGGAATTATCGATGCTTTGTATGTCGAATATACGGGTTTCTTAGACTTTGACGTGACCTCCCTGGCACTCGCGGCGTAAAGACGACCGCGCGTCCCCTCCAGCGGCCGAAAGCAGGGATGCGTTGGACCAGTTGACCCAACTGCGCCCTCCCCGGTTTACCCACCTATGTCCCGGAGTGGCGATGAACGGTCGCCAGCTAGTCCTTCGCGGTTTCTGATGGAACTTCATCAGGGACGCACGTTCTGTTTATTGAAGCTAGCGATCTACGTCCTATTCGCGATCGTCTGCAGTGGCGCTGGTAGACGCGACTTTCATGGCACGATCGCCGCTATCGCTACCGGTCTCGTCTATGCGGCTTAGTAAGCTGAAAATATCTTGCAAGATCTCTTCATCGAAAGTCCGCAACTTCACGATAGTAGCCAGCAGCAGAACCGCTTTGGTTTCAGTTTCGCCCCAAAGATAAGGTGCCGCCGGGGCGATAATCTCTTCCGGAGTGGCATCCAAAACCTCACACAGATGAATCAGTCGGCTCACGGTCAAGCGGGATACTCCATTTTCGTACCGGCCGTAGACCTGCTTAGTGATGCCAAGCAAGGGCGCCAGTTTCGAGCGCGGGAGTTTTCGCTTATCGCGGGCTTCGCGAAGGCTGATGCTGATCAAGTTTTCGAGTTCGGCGCTAAGTGCAATCCGTCCGTCAAAAGGTTTTCGATAGACCGGCTTGTCTATGCCTGGATCATCGACTTGTTGCAAACCGAGTTCATTAATCCATTGCTTCAATGGTGGTCCTGACATTGCTCCGACTGAGGTAAATGCGCCAAAGCTCTTTATACGGAAAGTGATGTGCTTGGAACCACCAATGTTTCGTTTCGATCTAATTTGGCGCATTTTGGGCCACGCGGACCTCACCCGATAGCTATCGTTCACCAAAATATATAAGTGATCGCAAGTACATAGACATAGATCATACCGAAATCGCTTCACGCAAGGATTATCCACTTGCGCCAAATTGGCTATGACCCTCAGTGATTTTGGTGATAACGGTCGCTTCATTTCCTCGTCTAGCTCCCGGGACGTCGTGTGCGGGCATGGTGGCCTTTTGTCCTGCACGTGGAGCTCTCGGTTCACGGCAGACCAATCACGGCTCCGCGCGCTGGCTGCTCTGGTGTTTGGTTCCGGCATTTGATGGTGCAATATTTTCCTTGGCATGGAGGGAAGCACTATGGGCCAGGTTCTACACGGGAGCGCCACGACGACAGAGGCAATCCGTCGAGCAATAGTGAAGAGAGCCTGAAAACGCTTTCGAAGCGATACGGGATCAACCAGAAAACCGTGGCGAAATGGAAGAAGCGGACATCGTTGGTCGACCTTCCTACAGGCCCAAAGGACCCGCACTCGACGACCCTTTCCCTCGAAGAAGAGGCCGCTATCGTCGCCTTCCGCCGGCACACGTTGCTGCCGCTCGATGATTGCCTCTACGCTCTTCAGCCGACCATTTCACATCTGACGCGTTCGTCGTTGCACAGGTGTTTGCAGCGCCACGGCATTTCACGTCTGCCGGAGGTCAGAGGCGACAAGGAGCCGAAGAAGAAGTTCAAAAGCTATCCGATCGCTTACTTCCACATCGATATTGACGAGGTGCAGACGGCTGAGGGCAAGCTCTATCTCTTTGTCGCAATTGACCGAACATCCAAGTTCGCGTTCGCGGAACTCTACACCAAAGCCGGCAAGATGAATGCCGCTCAGTTCTTGCGCAATCTGATCGCGGCAGTGCCCTACACCATTCACACCGTTTTGACCGACAATGGCATTCAGTTCACCAACCGAGCTTGTGATCGAAATGCCTTCCAGCACATCTTCGATTGGGTCTGCGACGATCACAGCATCGAGCATCGCCTGACCAAGGTGAAGCATCCCTGGACCAACGGACAGGTCGAACGGATGAACCGAACGATCAAGGAGGCGACCGTCAAGCGCTTCCACTACGACGATCATGCGCAGTTGAAAAAACATCTGGCCGACTTTATCGACGCCTACAATTTCGGGCGCCGGCTCAAGACGTTAAAGGGCCTTACGCCTTACGAGTTCATCTGTAGACGATGGACTTTGGAGCCGGATCGATTCATCATCGACCCCATCCATCAAATGCCGGGACTAAACACCTAGGCGATGCCCTTACCTCTGAACGGCGACAGCCATGAACAGCGTTTCCAGTCTCAGCGACTCGACCCCGTTTTCGCGGAACCTGATCGTGATGTCAAAAGGCTGTTTCCGAGCCGAATGGCAAAAAGGATCGGCGCGATGGAACGGAGGCGCGGAGAGGACGGGCTTAGATTCAGCAATCGAAATCAAAGCATGCGCGCCGGCAGCTCGAATACCCACATGGCATTGAGCGGGAAAACCCAACGAGGGAGTTTAACACAGACCCTACTGTCGAAGCAAAGCGCATGCAAATAGACTTGGCGTCGCTCGCCGACGAATCGCTCGAGCATCGAGCGAGATCAACGCCAACCAAAGATCGAAAAATTGCGCAATCGGCGCGTATTGTTGATCAGACGGAAATTCGAGTGAAAAACTAAGTTGTGAGATTGCGGGTGTCTGCACACCGACGACAGCGCGTCGGCTGCGACAGCTATCACCAATACTGCTAACTACTGGTCGGGGCGTCATAGACAAACCCAGCTCACTTCACGGGCTCCGCTACATCACTGATACCTCTGTCGCTCTCGTCGTCATCGGGGATCATTCGCTGCAGGAGCCGAATAAGATCGCGCGTCGTGCCGTTCGGAAGTCTCCTAAGAATCCTCGCCAGTGTGAGACAATCCTCGGCCTCCTCCGATGTGCGGCCCCAAAGATGTGGCGCAGCTTCAAAGATCATATCGATAGGCATGAAGCCAAGAATCTCACACAGATGGATCATCCGAGTAACAGTCATTTTGGAAAATGCCCGCTCGTAGCGTCCGTATACAGGGATGGACAGACCAAGCATTGGAGCAACGTCTGCGCGAGACAGGCCCTGCGCTTCGCGTGTCTTTTTCAGGAACGCGCTGATCAATTCCTCCATGTGACCCAACGATGTAATTTCGCCGCCGAAACCTGGCTTTCGATAGATCGCCTTGTCAACCTCCGGATCGGCGGTGCTGACGAGGCCTCTCGAACTTCTGTAGCTTGCTAGATCTTCCGTCACCGCACGTCCCTGTTTTCCTGCCACTCGTTGTAGGCTTGAGCCAACCTGAACCGATTTGAACCACTTGTCATCGCCACACTACAACCGTTTTAAATACCCATTTTGGGCATTTTTTGCGTTATAGCAAATATTTGAGAGTTTAGCCAAATTGCTTCATGAATGCATTCAAAACAGTCTCGCTAGACCGGTGGCCCAGTTCCATGAAAGATGAGTCGGCTATGGCCGCACCCGCCACTGAAACATCTAGGTTGCGTCGAATTTGAGCGAAAATTCACATTCAATGCTCAACATCTTCTCATGGCAATCTGGGAGGAATCACGGCCGCCAAGGGCATGGCGGCGCTCCATCTGAGCCGCAAGGTCAACGTCCAGTACAAGAGTATCCATCCGGCGAAGGCCGCGGCACTTATGATTTCGGCTCGTCTGCCATGATGCGTTCGAATCTTGTCGCGATCGCATTGCTCGTCGACAAGGAACTGCCGAACACCTCCTTCCCAGGTGCGGATATCGGCGAGGAACTCCTTCAAGCTTTCGATGCCCCGGTCGGTGAAGGTCGTGATGCCCTCTTCGCTGCCGTCATGGGCATGGATCATCTCACCATAGTCGATGTTGTCGGAGTTGCTGGCGACCTCCTGGATGAGTTCGAGGTTCTCGCCAATCAGCGTGGCGACGTAGTTGATCGTGTAGACATGCGTCGGGCGCGCCATCAGGCCGCCATCTGCCGGGCGCTTCCGGCGGGCCAGTTCCACGGCAGCAGTTCCGGCAGCCGTGATACGGGAATGCCAGGCATGCGGGCGAGCACGTCCGCCAACCAGGCCTGCGGATCGATATCGTTCGTCTTTGCCGTGACGATTAGGGAATACATGAAGGCAGCACGCTCGCCTCCGCGCTGGGAACCGGCGAATAGCCATGCCTTTCTTCCGAGAGCAATGCCCCGTTCATTCTGCCCATGTCGGCGATGAAGTCGAGGTTCACTATCGCTGGCATCCATATTTTGGCCAGAAGGTTTCCATTCGTCGCGTCGAAGAACGAGCGACAGGCCGGTTTTTGAAGGTTCTGGGGCCGACAGGTGTCGTCATCGCGATCTCAGGGTGGATGATCGATCCCGTGGTCTGCCGCGGCATGACCATGGGAACGCCACGCGTCGATCTTGCGACGCTAATCGAATTGAACAGGCTGGTCTCTGGCGGCAGCAAAGCGGCACCCTTCCGAAGTGGACGTAGAATCACTCAGGAGGACCATGATGAGATCCCGCAATACGCTGGTGCCGGCGTCGGGCCGGCAGCTCGACCTGATATTCGAGGAGCTCAACGATGACCATCACTGATTTGATTCCGACAGCGCTGCTCGCGCGCAAGGCCGTCGTTTATGTGCGGCAATCCACTCAGTCGCAGGTTATAACCAATCTGGAAAGCCAGCGACGGCAGTATGATCTTGTTGACATTGCGCGACACCACGGCTTCAGCCACGTCGAGGTGATCGACGACGACCTCGGGCGCTCTGCCAGCGGAACCGTCGCCCGTCCGGGCTTCGATCGTCTCGTCGCCCTACTGTGCGCCGGCAAAGTTGGTGCCGTTTTCTGCTTCGATGCTTCACGGCTTGCGCGCAACGGTCGGGACTGGCATCACCTGCTCGAACTGTGCGGCCTGGTCGAAGCCCGCGTCATTGACCATGACGGCGTCTACAATCCATGTCGACCCAACGATCGGCTGCTGCTGGGAATGAAGGGCAGTATCAGCGAGTTCGAACTGGGCGTGCTGAGAGCCCGGATGCTCGATGCCGCCAGGTCGAAGGCGCGCCGTGGCGAACTGCGACTTTCTGTTCCGTTCGGCTACATTTGGCATCGGGAGGCCGGGCTTGGGCTCGATCCTGATCTGCGTCTGCAAGAGGTAATTCGATCCATCTTCGCCCGCTTCCACGACCTTGGAAGCGCGCGTCAGGTGCTGCTGTCGATGACGAAAGATCACATTCACTTCCCTCGGCCGTCGGATGAAGGGCGCATGACCAACTTCGTATGGATGCCAGTACGTTATCGCAATGTGATCGGCATCCTCAAAAACCCCTTCTACGCCGGCGTTTACGTCTATGGGAAGAGCGAGAAGCGGACTGCCATCGTCGATGGATGGGCTCGGCGCAGTTACGGGCACGGCAAGCCCGTCGGTACCTGGGAGGTGATGATCCGGGACCATCACGAAGGTTACATTAGTTGGGGCGAATACGAGCGTATCGGCAGCGTAACCTCGTGAAACGTCAAAAGCATCGGTTCGATCGTAATTGACGCAAAGCTGACAGTCGTGTGCGATCGCGCACATTGACAGGCTGGCATGATGCAAGCGCCGACGTGCATTGTGACCTCAACCCAAATCACTCCAATGCTGGGTTGGCCTTCGGACGGATCGCTCGCAAGGTTGACGCTGTTCAAATACTAGGCGGAGTGGCACAATCCGCGACTCCCGACACACGGTGAGCACCGGAAGACGCCTTCTGTCGCCATTGAAACATTCACTAACAATGATCTGGTGGCACACCAATTGCTTGTAGGAGCCCAGATCTCTGCCAGCAATGGTTCCGGTCCAAGCTCCAGTGGCTACTATCGACGATGACCAACACCTTTAGATGTAAGGCCCATCTTCGCCCATGTCGTACCGTACGAACGGAGCTCGTCAGCGATCATCACGCGCGGCGGCGTGCAGCCGATCCAAAGAGCTTTGTCACCAGCCACTGCTCAGCGCGGGAGCCTCTTCAGCTTTGGACCAAGACGTTGAGAGCGATGCCATTCTGGCCGACAGCGCCGCCGGAGCCAATGTTCTTCGCGCGCGATCGAAGTAACCGACGTTCAGATGTCAGGTCGCCACGAATGAGACTGCTTCAAGGGATTCCAGTGGGAGATCGCCTTGCCGAGTTAAGGCTCCCACTGGCACACGGTTTCATTGGTCACGCCGGTGCCGCATGTTGGCCGCCGCAATCCGCTAAACTTAACGGTGCCTTAGAACCTGAAGAGACACAGCGAAATCGGCCTTTTGTTTGGCACCGGTTGGACTAGGCCCGTTTTCGTTTTCGTCTCAAAAGTGGAGATGCGATATGATTTCGAATCACCAAGCCGACGTGGTTGGCGATAGCGACAAGCTCATCGAGCAAGCGCTGCGAGCTGCCATGGATACTGCTCTAAGTCCGGCTGCGCCGGCTCACCTGCGTGGAGCGCTGGACGCGGCAGTGTTTCCAGGGGGCTCCCGGATGCGCCCCAAGCTCTGCTTGAAAGTCTCCTATGTGTGCGGCGAAAAAGATCCTGAGCTGGCGACAAGAGCCGCGGCAGCAATTGAATTGCTGCACTGTGCCTCGTTGGTGCATGACGACTTGCCTTGCTTCGATAACGCGGCGCTACGCCGCGGCAGACCAACGGTGCACCGGCTTTTCGGAGAGCCTATCGCCGTTTTGACCGGCGATGCCTTGATTGTGATGGCTTTCAAATACCTCAGCTTGCAGGCTGCGCTAACACCTGAGTTGGGCGCGCGCATGATCGAGGTGGTTGCGGAGGCGGTCGGCCCCAGTCACGGACTGATCGCCGGACAGTCGATGGAGGCAATGACGCACGTCCCAATCGACCGCTATCACCATTACAAGACCGGCTCCCTCTTTGTCGCGGCGGCCACTTGCGGTGCCCTGGCAAGTGGTGCAGATCCGGCCCCATGGTCTAAGGTGGGGGAATTGCTCGGGCACGCGTATCAGATCGCCGACGACATCGCAGATACAGTCGGCCGCGCAGAAGTGCTTGGCAAATTGCCTGCCGTGGACACGCAGCTGAATCGACCCAGTATCGTTCGCGGCCAAGGATTGGACAGCGCAGCCGCCAGATTTTATGCGTATCTCGAACAGATAGGTGACACCATTCCTGCCAGCCCTCAAAAACGGTCCTTCGTTGACTGGCTTAATCATGCACTTTGCAAAGGCGTGGCTGGACCGGGAAAAGCCGGTCTGATTCAACAAACGGCGCTGGATTGCGCGCCTTTGTAAGCCCGAGTTACGGTACGCATAACCTAGCCGGCGGCATCATTACCGCTTCATCGTCAACAGCTGCTTCATGAACATTTCGTTCCCTGCATCGAACCGCTGGGCCAAGGTGGATTAGAGGTCTAGCTTTAGCGTTAACGGTTTTTGCAGCCAGCTTGGAGGGCCGGCCGACAGAGCGGGCGACGCCGGCATCATCCGACTGGCGGATGCGCGGAGGGCAACAAGTGCGCGGAGGGCAACAAGCGCGCCTGGCGCAACGTCGCCAGATCAGGTGAGCCGGTGCAAAAGCAGGCGACGGCCAACTGGCGGATGACGACCTCGAAATGCGCAACGACCGCTTCGGTCGATACCGTAGCCGCCGGCAGCACGCCGGCTGCCTGCCCGGCAATGTCCGCACCCAGGCGAATGGCCTTGGCCACGTCGACGCCGTCGCGGATCCCGCCGGACGCGATAAGCTTCACCGTTGGCAGTGCCCGACGGACCGCCTGCAAGCTGGCCGGTGTCGGGATCCCCCAATCGGCAAACGCCATCGCCACTGCACGGCCGGCGGCATCGCGGGCGCGCTCGCCCTCCACCGCGGCCCAACTGGTGCCGCCGGCTCCGGCGACATCAATCACCTCAACACCCGCCTCGACGAGCGCGCAGGCCACCGAGGCGGACAGGCCCCACCCGACTTCTTTGGCCACGATAGGCACGCCCACGCTACGCGCGGCGCGAGCCACCTGCGCCAGTACGCCGTGCCAGTCGCGGTCGCCATCCGGCTGTAGCACTTCCTGCAGCGGATTGAGATGGACGATCAGCCCATCAGCCTCCAGCGCATCGACAGCCCGGCGCGCCAGATCAAGGCCGTCGGCCTCGCGCAGTTGCGCAGCGCCGATATTGGCCAGCAAGGGAATGTCAGGCGCCAGGCGGCGTAGGGCGCGCGTCAGCCCCTGGGAATTGCGCGATTGGAGGCTCACGCGCTGCGAACCGACGCACATGGCGATCCCCAAGGCTTGCGCCGCCTCGCTCAGGTGCCGATTGATGGCCTTTGCGCGTGGCATTCCGCCGGTCATGGAACTGATCAGCAGCGGCGCACGTATGGGCTTGCCTAACAGCGATGTGCGCAGTTCGATCTGCGTCAGGTCCAGCTCGGGCAGTGCGCAGTGTTCGAACCGGATTTGCTCCCAGCCGGCAGCGACCGTGGCTGGCGCCGTTCGCCGATCCAGCACGAGGTCCAGATGGTCGTCCTTGCGCCGGGTCAGGGCGTCGTCGCACCCGCTCGCTCGATCCGCCGTATTGGGCGTTGGCGTTGCGTCGGATCGGACCGAGGGCGCCGCGCGCACGCCGCCGCCTCCCGCGCGTTCACGCCGGCGCACGCTGGCCTCCCCCCGCCGCATCGTTGCCGTAGCGGCTGATCGAGGTCTGGTAGTACTTCGCGCGAATGACCGCCATGGCCTCGATTAACGGTCCCCATGGTGCAGGAAAGCGTTCTTTCACCATCACTCGGTGCAGCATGCGCGCATGGCCGACCAGCTCGTCGTTGAGGAAATCCTCCACAGGCATAGCCGGATAACGCTGCAGGAGCAGGATGGCAGCGTTGTCGGCTTCTCCCGCCGCCCTATCCTTGGCGCATCCATGCAGATCGTTCTGCAGGCGCCCTATCGTGGAGATGAGCCGCAGCACCTGGCGAAACGCCGGACGCGCGCGCAGGGTCGCCATGTCCAGCCCCCATAGCAACGACAGGCAACAGAACACGTTCGCGTAGGCGATCGAATCGATGGAATTGTGCAAGTATTCGGCGTACGACCAGCGTTCAGCCCCCGCCGCCTGCGCGGGTCCGGCGCGCAGCGCCGCGCAGTAGCACCGGGTATCGTTTAGAAGCTCAGTATAGTCGCGCCTATCGTAGGCGAGCGCGGCCAGGGAAGCGCGCAGCACAGCGCAGCCCTCGAAACCGGGGACCGCGCATGGCACGCCCTGCCCCAGCGCCTGCTCCACCGCGGCCAGCTGCTCCGGCGCGATCAGGCCAAGGTCGTTGCAATCGTCGAGCCAAAACAGTAGCGCCAACTCGCGATAAAACGCCACGATCAGCTTTTCGTCCTGCGGATCTCGGCCGGTGCGGGCGCTGATATCGTGCAAGCTCGGTTGGATACACTGCAGGATGTACTGTCCGCCCCTAACTGCTTCTACGGCATGCTCGTCGGCGAATCCGGTCAGGGAACGCCCCCACTCCAGTACTTGCTGCAGCGCGCTTTCCGTCGGGATCATTGCGCCATTCCTCCTGCTCCCTCGGTCGGGATGCGCCGCCCCCAACGAAGAGCCAGCCACAAGCCGGCGAGTTCGATCACGCGCACGACCCGGGTCGGGCAATACAATTCCTTGCCGATCCACAGCGGCGTCTGCGGCAATTCATGCGCCTCATGGCGAGCGAGCATCCACTCCAGCGCGTGCGCGACCGCCAGCGCGATGCGGGCGCGCCCTGTCGGCTCTTCGCGCCCATCCATCACGTGCAACGCGAACAGCGCATAGGCGGTTTCCTCAAATGTTGACGCGCGACCCGCGCCCCAGCCGCCGTCGTCGCGCTGCGCCTGCAACAGCGCCGCCAGCGCGCGCTCGTCGCGCCACTGGGGCGCGCCTTGCGCGAGCGCAGCGATTGCATGCGCGGTGGGATACAGCCACGAAACATGCCATTTGTCATTGTCCCATAGACCGTCCGCGTTGCGATTGGCCTCAAGGTAAGCGCTGGTACCGGCGGTGGGCTTTCCCAACAGTCTGAACGCATGCAGGGCGTGGATGTTGGTCGACACCGAGGCATTGCGCTCGCCGGGGAAGGTAACGAACAGCCCGCCGATTTCGAAGTGGCGCAACGCGTTGGCAGCCGGGTTGCGTCCTGCTAGGTGCAGGATGCACAACGCAACAGCAGTGTCGTCCGCATCGGCCGCGAAGTGCAAGGCCGGACCCAGACCGCGCACGCCCAGACAGGCATCGAGCTGCGCGACGATCACGCGCACCGCCTCGGCGAGCGCGGGATGCGAAAACAACCCGGCCAGATGCAGAGTGTACAGCGACCAGCATGGCTCGAACACGTTGATCGGCCAGACGCTGGGAACGACACCTTCGATGCCGCTGCGCGCCGCGCGCGATGCGGCCTGAAGATACCTGTCGGCACGCTCGACCTGTGGCGCGCTCGCCTGTGTGAGGGCGTGCGCACGCCACGCGGCGGTTGCCGCCGGGCTGATGCCGATGCTGCCGTCGTCGTCCAGGCATGCCGTGGTCGGCGACGTCCCCCAGGCTTCCCAGGAGTGCAACAACGGATGGCCGCTCGGCAGCGGTCCCACCGTCCCCAACTTAACCAGGCACGCTTGCCGCAACGGCAACAGCGCCGGGTAGCGCGGAAACACCACGTCGCCCACCAAGGATGTGGCCTCGCCGGAGATCTGCGGCAGGATCAGCTCCGCGCCTACCGGCGCGTCTTCCGGCACCGCATCCGCGTAGGGATCCGGCTGGCGCTCGAGGAACCGCGTTGCAGCCTGAACTGCGTCCGCAGCGCCGGGAAGAGGATCGGCACGCCGCAATGCAAGCAACGCCGCCCACGTGGGTACATGGCGGAACAGTGGGAAGTCAGCACTTCCCCACCCGCCATCGGCCTGTTGCTGCGCCATGAGCCACGCGTATCCGTTCTGCCGACCGGTGACGTTGCCGCTGAACTGCAAAACGCGCGCCGTGTCGTAAACGGACGGACTCACGCTGCCGCCATCGCGCGTCTCGTTCAGCAAGTGGCGCAATTCAGAAAGGATCTGTTCGGACAGCGCACTCATGCGGGATGTTCCCTCTGCAGGCAGTTGACGAGAAGCGCGGCGAAGCGCACCTATGCTGGCGGCGGTCCGCGGTGGGCAACCGCTCCGATCTGCGCCGTGGAATCGAACACAATGTAGCATCTAGCGGTGCCGCCGGCCGATCGCAGCGGTACGGCGGCGCCTCCGTGCGGACCGGCGCCAATGCGCACGGCGCGTGCTTGAACAGATACCCTTTTGGCCCGCTGCACGGCCTGCGCCAACCGCTCCGCACGCGGGCGCAGCGAGGTGATGGCTTCCTCGGCCTCTGGCCATAGGCCCGGCACTGACTGGGGCGCTGCATGCAGCTTCGTGATCGGCACGCCGGTTGCTTTCTTCTCCGCCGCATGCTTGCCGGGGGCTTGCCCAGCGTCGCTTCATCCGCTGGCGTGTCATCCTCGACCACCTACAATACAAGGCCGAAACAGGCGCGATAGCGATCCAGTGCGCGGTACAGAGTAAAGCGCGGCATCCTCCGCGACGGCGCATAGCGCGCCAATGCCTATGGACGCGCGCACCGGCAATCCGCCGCACGCCTGCGCGCCCGATCCGCCGAACGGGGAAACGCCAGTTCGGTCGTCGTTTAGCGTGGAACCCTTCTGCATGTTGTTCATCTCCTTCTACCTGACAGAGAATGCCGCGGCGAGCGGCGAGCCGCCGCGGTGCTGCCGGCGTCGCACCGCGCGCGCGCGCCGAGTGCAGCAATGCCGCCCATCGTCGTCGCCGCTGCCTCTTGACACGGGGCAGAGGATCCCAGCTCATGAGAATCCGATGCGGACTGTCATGGACGGATGTGCGGTCGGGTAATAGCGCCGGCCTTTTTCGACGCCGCTCATCAATCGCGGCCGCACCCCGGCCTCCTGCATGGTCAATGCCAAGGCGATGCTGAACTGCACCAGCTCCAGCCATACAAGGTGATAGCCCATGCAGACGTGTGGGCCGGCACCGAACTGCAGCATGTCCACCGGCCGGATCGGCTCCGTGCGTTGCAGCCACCGCCCCAGACGGAACTGATCGGGCGCTTCGTGCAGCAGCGGCGAGGTCGAGAAATGCAGTAGTGGGATGCACAAATGAGTGCCCGAAGGAATGCGCCGCTGGCCGAGTTGTAATTCCTGCATCGCGCGACGCGGTACGAGCGAGGAAGCCGGATGCATTCGTAGCGTCTCCCGAAACAGCGCCTCTGCGACCGGACATTGCGCCAGGTCCTCGTGCCCGGTCGGCACCGCGCCCACGCGTTGCGCCTCTTCGACCAGGGCGTCCCACAGCTCTGGATGCTGCGCCAGCTCGATCACCATCCAGGCTATCGTCGAGGCGGAGGTCTCGTGGCCGGCAAGCAGCAGCAAGCGGATATTGGCGACCAGGACGTCATCGGAGAGCGCGCCATCGCTGCAATCGAAGGCGCTCACCATGTCGTTGATCAACCCGGTGCGCGCGGCGCGCGCGCGCGCGTCCCGGATGAACTGGCGCGACTGCGCGTCGATCCAATCGCGGGCGGCGCGGCCGCGTCGCAAGGGCATCCCCGGCAGGTCGATCGGGGGCGCGACCATCAATTGTAGCAGTTGCCGATACTTGCGATGCCACTCCGACAGGTCTTGGGCGGGGATGCCCATGAGACTGAAGGTGAGTTTGAGCATCAGGTTGCGGGTGTCTGGCAGGATAGCGACTTCACCGCGGTCGCGCCACGCCTTGACCTGAGCCCTAATAATTGGTTCGAACAGCTCGCCAATGCCGGCCTCGGTCAGACCCCTCGGCAGAAACGCCGCTTTTATCCCATCGCGCGCCTGCCGGTGCGCGCTACCGTCCAAAGTGACCAACGTTCCGCCAAGGATGTCGGGCGCCATCTCTTCGATCAGTGCCGAGGACACTTCCTTGTGCCGGAGCAATGCGAGCGCATCTGGATCCAGGCATGTCATCAGGTGTCCGGCCGGGCCGAAGTCCAGCCAGAAGTGGCTGCCTAGGGTCCTTTCCGCGCGCCGCAGCAGGCGCGGCAGATCGCAGACGATGGCGGGAAGATGCCCGACCAGGGGGAAAGCGCCAGGCATGACCGGGATGTCGTCCCGTAGCCGGCGCCAGCGGTTCAGCGGGTTGAGCAGCATGTCCATCACCAATGCGACGCTGCGGCTGCTTCGGCGGCGTCACCGGCCGGCCGAGCCGCGCTGTTGCCACCGTCGGCGTAGGTTGGAACATGCGCCAACATGCCGCCGTCGATGCACACCACCTGGCCGGTGATGAACGCAGCCTCCTCCGAGAGCAGGAACGCGACCAGCGCGGCTACGTCCTCGGGGCGGCCGACGTGCGGCAGGAGCTGGTGCCGGTGTAGATGCCGTTGCATGCACTCGTCCAGCTTGGCGAAGAGACGTTCGGTCATGACAAGACCTGGCGCAACCGCGTTGCAGCGGATCTTCGCGTGTCCGTATTGGGTGGCAAGCGAGGCCGACAGCATGTTCATTGCGGCCTTCGACGCGGCGTATGACGTCAGTGCGGTGTCGCCGCTGAGCCCTTGGCACGATGACATGTTCACGATCGCGCCACCACCACGGCCGATCATTTGTGGGATGGCCTGCCGGCAGCAAAGGAGCGTGCCGCGCAAATTGGTCGCCATGGTCTGGTCCCAGACCGCCACGTCCAGGTCGAGGATCGCGCGGTCGTGCGGAGTCAAATGCATGGCGCTCGCATTGTTCACAAGCACGTCGACCCCACCGAAGCGCCGCTTCGCCGTTTTGAACAGCTCTGCCACCGCCTGCGCATCTGCGATGTCCATGGCCACGGCCAGCGCTTGGCCCGCTTCGGCTGCGATCTGTGCGGTGCAGGCGATGGCAGCGGGGCCATCAATGTCGGCCACCACCACTCTGCCGCCCTCGCGCGCGATGGCGAGGGCGCATGCCTTGCCGATCCCGGCGCCGGCGCCGGTCACCACGGCCACCTTGCCTTTAAATCGTTCCATCATGTTCTCCTGGATTGCGTAGGTCTTTCGCTGCATGTCGCTCAGCGTCTGCCGGAGAGGGCGTAGGGCCGGGGTTGGTGCAATGGTCATCGCCGGCTTCGCTTTCGATCACCCGAATGGCCGCGACCGGGCACTGGCTGGCTGCTAGGCGCACGGCGGCGTGCAGCGCCTGCGGGACCGTCGCCATGCACACTTCCGCCACGCCGTCCGGCTCGCGCTGACGAAAGGTGCCCGGCAGCGTCAACACGCACTGACCAGTGGTTCCGCACAGGTCCTGGTCGACCACGACGCGAACCTCAGCCGCCGCCTGCGCGTGCAGCCGCACCGGCAGCGCGCGGAACGTCCTAAGGAACGCTGAGGGCTCCCGGGTCGGCTGCTCGGCCAAGGCCAACGTGGGGAAGCGAGCCTGGATCTGCGGCAGGCTCTCGGCCAGTTGCACCCTGGCGAGTTGAGCACCTAGGCAGAAGTGGATGCCGTGGCCGAAGCTCAGCATAATCTTTCCGTCGCTCGACATGCCAGGCCTGGTGCCGTAGAACCGCACCGGATCGAAGCGGTCGGGATCAGCGAAAGCGTCCGGGTCGCGATTGCCGGCCGCGATCAGCACGCGCACGTCCGCGTCCTTCGGGATCACCACGCCATGCAGTTCGATGTCGCGCTGGGCGATACGCGGAATGGAGCTGAACATGGCGGGCGCCTCGCAGCGCAGTACTTCTTCTACAAATGCCTCCACCCCTGCGGCGTCTCCCTGCAGCCAGTGCCGCTCCTCGGGGTAGGCCAGCATCGCCAGCACCGCATGGTCGATAGTCGCAGCAGTGGTGGCGAAGCCGCCCAGCAACATGCCCCACAGCATGCTGATCAACTCCGCGTCCGAGAGCGTATCGGCGTCGTCGGTGTGTGCGCCGACCAGTGTCGACACGATGTCGCGGCGGGGATCGGCGCGCTTGCGCAGTATGAGGTCGCCGAAATAGGCCTTCACCCTGGCGCTGGCCACGTCCGCCGCGGCGAGCTGTGGATCGCTGGCGTGCGGGCTCAGGCCTTCTAGAATGGCGCTGACGATCGCTGAGAGCTCGAAAACGTCGTCTTGGGGCATGCCGAACAATTCAGCGAAGACAAGCATGGGCAAGGCCAGTGCGAATTCCCGATGCAGGTCCACCGCCTCTCCTCGCTCCAGTGCGGGCGCCATGCCATCCAGGCGAGCTGCGACGATGCGCGCGATGCTCGGCCGCAGGTTGTCGATCTGGCCCACGGTGAAATCGCGCGAAATCAGCCGGCGCAGACGCGTATGCGTCGGTGGTTCCTTCATGGCTAGCGTAGACGCCAGCAGATTGAGCGACAGGCTGCTCGCCGCACGCGGGAAATAGCGCGCCAGTTCGGATGGCGCCGGCCCCCGAAACGCATCGCCCGTAGCCTTGAACGCCCAGTAGATGTCGGCGTGGCGGCTCAACAGAAAGAGGCCCGACGCCGCGCGGTGCACCGGATCGTGCTCTCGCAACCACCGCATGAACGGGTACGGGTCTTGGATGCATGCTGGCGACGCCAGCTCGGCGAAGGCGTCGTGGCATGCTGCCGTGGTGTCTTGCACGTCCATCTTGATTACCTGTCGAGTGGCTGATCTGACCGGTGCGCGCCAGGCGCCGCCAAATGAGAAGATTGCGATGCCGGGGGGCGTCCGCACCAGAGCACCGGCATCTCCTCGAACCCGCCGGTGATGATCTCCTTGCGCAACTTCAGTTCTTCGGGCGCCACGGCCAGGCGCAACGCGGGAAAGCGCTGGAAGATCGAACCGAATATGGCCTTCAGTTCCAGCCTCGCCAGCGCCGCCCCGATGCAATTGTGCTGCCCGTAGGAGAACGCCAGGTGGGGATTTGCGTCGCGTCCGATGTCGAAGACTTCCGGGTCTTTGAAATGGCACGGATCAAACGAGGTCGCCGGCAGGCCGACCAGTACTTTGCTCTCCGCGGGTATATGCACGCCCGCGATGGTAACGTCGGTCCGGGGATAGCGCATGATGCCGTCCCACCCCGCGCCAGGCGAATACATGCGCAGTATTTCTTCCACCGCCTTGTCAACCAGGGAAGGATCGCGGACCAGGCGTTCGCGCTGTTGCGGATGGCGAAACATGGCCAGCAGGCCGAATTCGATCTGCGCGACGGTGCTCTCGTGCCCCGCCACCAGCACGCCCGCCGCGAGGCCGATCGCCTCTTCCTCGGTCGCTTTGCCCTGGTCGACCGCGGCTAGCAGATCCGTCAGCAGGTTATCGCCCGGATCCTGTCGCTTGCCCCGTATTTTGCCGTGGATGTAGGCGCGGAGCTCTTCCCAGGCCAGGCCGGACGCGCTGCGCGGGCCGCTTTCATGCTGGTGCGTCATCACCTCGTCGGAGAGCCCTGCGAAAAAGGCGTGTTCCTCGAAGGGCACGCCCATCAGCGCGCTGATTACCTTGGCCGGAAGCGGAAAGGAGAGATGGCGTCGCAAGTCTGCGGGCTGGGGCTGAACCGCCAGCGTATCGAACAACTGCACGGTGATCGCCTCGACCTGCTGCGTAAGCAGCTTCACCCTGCTGTTGCTGAAGGCCGGCGCCACGATCGTGCGTAACCGAGCATGCTCGTCCCCTTCGTGCGAGACCAGCCATCCCGGCGAACCGAGAATGACCGAATCGGGGGTGAAATCCGCCGGAGGCATTCCCGCGGGCAGGAATGCCGCGTCAGACAGCACCGCCTTGGCCTCGTCATAGCCTGTCACCCACCAGCATTCGTGCCCGGACGGAAGGCGCACGCGGTGGATCGGACCTTTGGCGCGTAGCGCTAACATCTCGGGCGAGGGCTCGATGTGATCGACCCGCCACATCGGCAGCGTCGGCAAGGATTGTTCGGACATGGTGACGCTTCACTCTTTAAGCCCGGAAGGGGCGGAAGATGATGGGCAGACTGCGGGCAGCAAATGAGTTAAGGCAACGTGTAGACCACGCCCTCTGCGGCGATTGCCAGCGCCAGATCCTCCGGCCGCACGAACGGCGGGGGGAAGACACTTCCCAATTCCAGGCGCGCCAGCGCAGCGCCCAGGCACAGATGCGGCCCCTGGCCGAGCGGCAGGTGCGGGTTTTGCAGCCGGTTGAAATCGAACATGTCGGTATCGCCATAGGTCGGCCGACCGTAGGAATTGGCGCAGCAGGTTCGACCGCACCCGCCCACCGACCCGTCCGCAAACAGAACTTCCAGTCCAGTCCCACACCCCCGGCTTCCCGCCTGGCTCAAGGTCTGCCGCTTTGGCTGTACCGCTCGCGACGTGGGCGATTGTTGTGGGTCGCAAACGAAGAACTCTAGATCGCATCTAACACTCCTCACATTTTCCCGGCACACACAACCGAGCCACTATCATTGCCCAGCAAACCATCGGAACTCACGAGACGCGAACAGCGATGCGCCGCCCGAAGACCATCGCGCTGCGATTGGCGACATACCGTGACCAGAGCAAATCGCGTGCCGAAGTGAATTCGTGGGTTCAGCAGGCATTTCGTAGCAGCGCGTAGTGTCAAGCTCCCGCCATTCAGTCTCAATGCCGACAACCGCGGAGTACATGTCTGACAAAAGACTGCTCTAAGCCGGTCTGCGTCCGATAGTCGGCGACCTGCATGGGATGCCCTCGCGGCGGGCTTTCGTGCAACAATCCGCGCCATCTTCGACGTCGAAGTTGCCCCGCCAGTTTTCGTCCGATGGGCGGGAACGTCGTCGACTGCGCCGAGGCCGCCGCGTTAAAAGCGCCGGCTCTGGGCAAATCAGACTGGACCCGCCTCGACCCTCCGGTAGTAAAGTTTGCGGAGCTTATTTCCGCCAAATGCAAGTTCTGAGCTTGTAGTCATCTCGTTGACGTTGTTCTTAATGTTTCCACCCCCGCGCTTACCGAGACGGTCGAGCTTCTCGATCGGCGTAGGTAGAAAAGGCAACGGGAAACGCTCAAATTTCGAAGCATGTTCTCTTCCGGAAACATGTCATCTAATCAGGAGCGGCGGTCGGCAACAGTCGCCTGAGTCGGAGGTGCTTTCTAAACCAGACGATGCCCAATCCAGAAGCCTCCTGCCGAAGATGAAGCAATCGGGAGACCAATGCAGCATCTCATGGACCGCCGCACCGTGGTGAAGAAAGCGGTCCTCGGTTGCTGGAGGTTGTTGAGTAGTTCCATGACATCGAATTGAGCTTTAGCCTGATGAATTGGGTCAATACCTACACCGCTAACTAAGGGGTGCGCCGTTTACGCCTTAGGTCAAGCTGGGGGACGTTGGACTGCTCTGACCTGCCCCTGCGAATTTCCTCCAGAATTGATTAGAGTCCGGCCCATCAAAGGACGGACGAATGAAGAAGCAGAGATTTACCGAAGAGCAGATAATTGCGGTGCTGAAGGAGCAGGAGGCTGGTGCGAAGGCGGCCGACCTTTGCCGCAAGCACGGATTTCAGAAGCGACGTTTTACAACTGGAAAGCCAAATACGGCGGCCTGGAAGTCTCCGAGGCCAAGCGGCTGAAGGCGCTTGAAGATGAGAATGCCAGGCTGAAGAAGCTGCTCGCCGAGCAGATGTTGGACGCAGCAGCACTCCGCGAGCTTCTTTCAAAAAAATGGTAGGGCCTGTCGCGAAGCGTGACGCCGTCACGCATCTGAAGACCGTCATGGGTCTTTCGGAACGGCGGGCCTGCCAGATCATATCCGCCGACCGCAAGACGATCCGCTATCAGTCGAACCGACCGCCGGAAACCGAGTTGCGAGCGAAGCTGCGCGACCTCGCCAATGAGCGGCGGCGTTTCGGCTACCGGCGACTGTTCGTCCTGCTTCGGCGGGAGGGAGAACCGTCCGGGGTCAATCGCATCTATCGCCTTTATCGGGAGGAGGGTCTCTCTGTCCGCAAGCGCAAAGCCAGACGCCGTGCTGTCCGCACGCGTGCTCCGATTTCTGGTCGAAGCTAAGGCCAATGCCCGATGGTCGCTAGACTTCGTGCACGACCAGTTCGCTTGCGGAAGGAGGTTTCGCGTGCTCAACATCGTCGATGACGTAACGCGCGAATGCCTGGCGGCGATCCCGGACACGTCGATCTCCGGCCGCCGTGTCGCCAGAGAACTGACGACGCTGATCGAACGACGCGGCAAGCCGGGGATGATCGTCTCCGACAACGGCACTGAACTCACCTCGAATGCGATCCTCGCGTGGTCGAAGGATCACAAAGTCGACTGGCACTACATCGCGCCGGGAAAGCCGATGCAGAACGGCTATGCCGAGAGCTTCAATGGTCGGATGCGCGACGAACTGCTCAACGAAAGCCTGTTCTTTGGCCTCAATCATGCCCGAAGCGCCATTGCCGAATGGGCGGACGATCACAATAATTTCCGGCCGCACTAATCGCTCGGATATCAGACCCCGGCAGATTATGCCGGGACCATCGCCGCAACCGGCTCCAACGCTGCGCAAGATGAAGGCTTCGCGTTTCCGCCGGTTGCTCACACCGCGCCACTTGGCGTATTCAAAACCGCCGAGGCTCTAATCGCCGCCGGATGAAAATTCAGTGGCAGGTCAGCTCAGTTTCATCGCGATCATGTTTTTGTGGCTGGTTTGCCTGCCGAGTTCCTGAATGTATCGACCTGTCGCTCTCGCGCGTGGGCCGGAAGGACATAAATAGCAGGCTCAAGAAATAAACGACCTGAAGGAAAACCGAAGCCGCTAGTGTTACGGCGAACGCTTTGAAGATGGAAAGCGACGCGGCGTAGGCCGAAACAGCGCTGGTGCACGTGACCAGTAGCAGAATGCAAAAAAAAGTTCTAAAGGACAAGGCCTTGCTCCCGTTCGTTCGTCCAATACTTGAACTGCGTCGACGCTGACCTTTCGCCCGATTCGTCCACGCTATGAACGTGCATGACTTCGCCGTGAGTGCCATAGGTTGCCAAAAGTTGGGTCAGCGCGAATACGCCAAAGTGACGACTTCTTCTTTCGCGGCTTCCGACTCGGCAAATCCTGTTCGCCAGACTCCGAAGGCCGCCGCCATAGCGAGCAACAAGGCGGCGCCAGTATCTCTCCGGGATACGCAATAAAATCTGCCGCTTCCTATCTATTGCATTTTTGTACGTTCTCCGCTGAGGTCGCGATCGGCTTGTTTGGTGAGACACCTTGGTCATGCACCAAGGTCGCTAATCAGGCAAAATAGATTGATTGGATGCCATCATCCGCGTTTTGAATAACGCTAAAAACGCGGCACCGAAAACGCCTGGGGACCGAGCGCGAACTCGCGACCGCGGCTTTCAGCACACTTTAAGTCAGCCAACAGTGAGCGCGGCTGTTGCCCCGGTTGCGCTAGCCAAATGTCGTGATGCTCGGATGGAACTCGCCGATTGCAAATTTTCTTTCTGCTTTATACGTCGTAAGGGGTGCCTTGATAGAAGCTCCACTCGTTAGCTTCGAGTTCAGGCTCTCGCGTCTGCAGCATGGGAAATGATTTCTAATTCTGCCGGGTATTCGTACAACGTACAGATCTCGTCAAACTTGGAACACGCACCCGTTTGCATAGTTTGCCCAAGGTCGGGATCCCGTTCCGCAAATTTGGGACAAATTCGAGCCATACGTGCGGCGACGCCGATGGCCGCCGCGTTCGATTGCTGAACCCGCTTAGTCGACTCGCGGCTGCCGGTATGGTCTAACATCGTCGCGTTCATGTTTGGCCCGGAGTTGGTATGGGGGCTGGCCGGAATAAAAACACGCCCATTAAAATATCTCAATAGAATCAACTGGCTGGGCGACATCGGAGCGACGCGTCCGGAGCCTGGCTTGAATTGAACCGAACCGAATTGGCGCAGGACCATTTACACAGCACGCTGAAATCTGCATATTGCCGCGCGTTGTCGCTATCCCAAGTTGATGCACGAGTCGCTTTCGCTCCCGTCAAAAGCAGCTGGGCACGAGCTCTTTTCAAGAATTTAGAAGGCAAGGATATGGAAAATTTTGTGTATCTGTTGGAGCCAGAAAGTGCGATCTTTCGCGCCGCTGAGCTCCCTGATCGCAACAGCATTGCATCGATCGCCGGTTTAATTGGCAGTGATCTTATTCAGATGATCCGCTTCGACGACATGCACTCGCTATTTGTTGGCGAAGAAGCTTTGCGAGTTGGGTTAACCGCCTTTACGATCTTTGACGGGTACCCGATCCCTCTTGCCGGGCAGATAGCGCTTTTGGGAGGCGATGGTAGTAAACCTTATCGTTCGCCGTCAATAACGATGACGGAAGCCGCGCGACGTTTTGAATGTTGCCGGCCGGTGCTTGATCCTGTGTTTGTTCCGATGGACCGAGTGGCGAACAAGGGCCTCATCGTTGCGGGCGCACTGGAAGGCCTGCAAGTGCGTATTGATCGCCGCTCCCCGGTGCTCCTATGAGCGCAATGACGAATGATAGGATCCAGGAGAATGAACTCTATCGCGCCGATTCGCTGAGAGTCCGCGAGCGTGGCGACATTGGCTCGAGAAACGGAAAGCTGACGCCTCAAAGCGGCGTTTACTACGTTGCCGAAGGCCTCCCGTTCAACTGGACAAAGGTCAACACTGAAGGTCGGAAGACGTTCAGTGCCGGTCTCCAACTACTCTGAGGACTATCGAAGAGACATATGATAACTCTATCGGCGGCTAACACGTCGTTGCGCAGCAATTGATCTTTGATCTTCCCTCAGATTGCTACACTCAGACTGCTCGATCGGCGCCGCAGATTGAAAGCCTGCGTTTGTCCGTTTGGCGATAACTGGGAGGCGGGATCGCCTCCCCGCTGCACGGGCGATCGAGTGATTGAAAAGCCGGCTTCAACTGTCACTTGCTCAAGCTGGCACAACCTTTGAATGCTCGCCTTGCGGGGATCAAAGCAGCCAACTGAATTCGATTATTGGAGAAAGCGACGAAGCGCATGCCAAATGTGCATCACATCGGGGTCTCGACGGTGGCGGTGCCAGCTGCGGACGCCGCACGTCAAACCGGCATAGCCGTCGACCACTGCGACGATTGCCAAACACGCTATTTCAGCCGACCATGCCAGATGGGTCTCAAGTTATATTTTGATGACTATGTGCTCTTCCGCGTTTTTTCGCGCGCACTTGAAGAAATTGAGATGGGGATTGCCACCGCGACCGAGGCAACCGGCCTTTCGCTTAGGGAGCTGCGGGATATACCAGCCCGCAGTTTCCCGGCAAGGCTTATCCGCGCTTTTGCCCTGCAAGAGGCGAGTGATTGCGTGCCTGATGCGGAGGAGCAACTGTTGCGCGATATGCTCCTAGGGCATGTGCGGCCAGGCGACCCTGAGGGCGTGCGTTTTGCTAAGATCATTGCGCGACGTTCCATGCGCGAAGACCACCTCTGGCGGGATCTCGGCTTGCTTGACAAAGCCGAACTTAGGAGATTGCTGTTCGCGCATTTTCCGGCGCTGGTGGCAGGCAACACCAACAACATGAGGTGGAAGAAGTATTTTTACCGCAAGATTTGCGAAGCTGAAGGCTTTTCCCTTTGTAGCGCTCCCAGCTGCAAGGAATGCGGCGATTTTAATGAATGCTTTCTCCCTGAGGAAAGCGGAAGTCTTTCTGGAGCGGCAGAGTTCGTCGGGCGCGAGATCTTGAAAACGTGAAGGCCACAGATGCAACTTGGCGGGCTTGTCCGGCGACGTTGAACCGATACGGGGGATTATTGCTCCCGATATTACGACTGTGCGGGCACGCGCAAATGCCACTTTCCTAAAGATGAGCGGTGATGTCGTCGTCGGATAATGATCATCGGTCAATTCTGATAGCACCTACTAAAATTGCCTTAAGCTCTTCGCCGTATTCGACTACGCGATCCACAATTTGTCGGAGCTGAGCGTATGGCCGGAAAAAAGCGTCCGCGACTAGCGCTTTAACTTGATAGCTTGCTCACGATCTTTGCTGTAGCCTTCGAGCATTTCCTCAGAATCTGGCCCGCTGACGATCGAAACCGGCTCCGTTGTCAATCTCAGCCAATGGCGAAACAATCCGGGCCTGCAAGACTGCAGCTGCCAAGCTGTCGGCATTCCCCCTATTTGTTCATGGAGACAGCATAACAGCGAGTTTGTTGTAAGCGACAATCTCTACTGTGCCTTCATATGCGTTCTGCTGATCATCCGGCCTTGATTCGACGCGTGGTGCGAAGCCGATCGGCCGTCAAGACGGTACCGATCTGCTTGGCTCTACGACTTGCCACACTACTTCTGTCCCTCGCCTGAGATGTAAGGATACGGACGAGATTTGTTGATCTTTGACGCAAGCGATTTCCAACCGACAAGACCTCGCAGCCGCTTCGTCCAGTTTGGCGGTTTCGAGACAAGAGTTTGTCGATCCCGCCTTCGAAAGTTCGGAACTAAATAGCTGAAGATCAGCAAAACAGCTGTTTTATATGCTGCTGCCCACATGGCACGGGTTTTGAAGATTGCCATGCGAGGCGGCGCGAGCTGCCTGCCTTTTACTCAGCGATGGATGGAACGAAAGAAGGAAGGCGATATGTCAGATTTGCGTCAAATCGCATTTTACG
>NZ_PSOW01000028.1:0-56326 GCF_003013335.1 Rhizobium sp. H4 | reverse complement strand
GAAAACCAGCCAAGGTCGTCCTTGTCGCCATCATGCGCAAACTGCTCGTGCTGGCAAACTGTCTTCTCTCTCAGGATCGACTCTGGACCCCAAATCCACCTTGACAACCAACACAGATTCTCATCCGCCCTTCGGGCACCTTCTCCCCGCGGGGAGAAGGGGGAATTGCGAAGGTAGGGGCGTATAAAACGGATAGGCGTGGAGCAGTTCGGGGCCACTGGAGATCAAAGCATCTCCAGCGGCTTTTTCTTTGCCGGCGGCGGGAAGGCGGCGTCGAGCGCCTGCCAGTCGTCGTCGGTGATGTCGAGCGAGACGCAGTCGCGGTTCTCAGCCACGCGTTCGGCATTCGAGGTCTTCGGGATGACAATGACGCCGTCGCGTTCGAGCAGGAAGGCGAGCGCCAGCTGAGCGGGCGTCGCCTGATAGGCCTTAGCGATGCGGATCAGTTCGGGATGGTGAATGATGTGTCCCTGCTCGATCGGCGAATAGGCCATGATGGGAATGCCGCGGCTCTGGCACCAGGGCAGGAGATCGTATTCGATGCCGCGGCGGGAGAGATTGTAGAGCACCTGGTTGGCGGCGACATTGGCGCCGTCGGGCACGGAGAGCAGTTCCTCCATGTCGTCGGTGTCGAAGTTGGAGACGCCCCAGGCGCCGATCTTGCCTGACGATTTCAGCATTTCGAAGGCTGCGACGGTCTCGGCCAGCGGATAGTTGCCGCGCCAGTGCAGGAGATAAAGATCGATCCGGTCGGTGCCGAGCCGTTCCAGGCTGTGCTCGCAGGCTTCGATCGTGTCTCTCAGGCTGGCGTTCCAGGGATAGACCTTGCTGACGATGAAGACCTCGTCGCGCCGTCCTCTGATCGCCTGGCCGACGATCTCCTCGGCGCCGCCGTCGCCATACATTTCGGCAGTGTCGATCAGCGTCATGCCGAGATCGATGCCCGCCTTGAGGCTTTCAATCTCCATCCTGGCATCGCCGGCATCCTCGCCCATGGCCCAGGTTCCCTGGCCGAGCGCCGGCACTTCCGTGCCGTTCGGGAATTTGACGGAGGGGATGGGGTCGTCCTGCATGATTTTTTCCATTTTTAGGAGATTGCGCAGCGTTCTTATCTTTCAACTAATCCTGTCACCATGACAATGATGTATGGCGTCAAGAGTTTAGGGCAGTTAGGCTGACCTAAATAATCAGACCGCGGAAAAGAGCCGGCTTTGGGAGCTCGCATGCCGCTGGATACGTTTCTCGCCCTCGTTCTCTTCGCCTTCACGACGTCGATCACGCCGGGGCCGAACAATATGATGCTCTTTGCCTCGGGCGTGAATTTCGGCTTCCGCAGGACGATCCCGCATATGTTCGGCATCGGCACGGGTTTCTTCTCGCTGCTGATCGGCGTCGGCCTAGGGCTCGGGGCGCTGCTGCACACGATGCCCCTGGTCTATACGGTGCTGAAGTTCGCCGGCGGCGCCTATCTTGTCTGGATCGCCTGGAAGATCGCCTCCTCGCGTTCGCTGAGCGAAGGCAGGGACAGTGCTGCGCCAATGTCCTTTTTTCGGCGGCGGCCTTCCAGTGGGTCAACCCGAAAGCCTGGGGGATGGCGGTCACGGCGATGGCGACCTACACCAATCCAGAACTCTACCTTGCCAGCGTGCTGATCGTCGGCCTGGCTTTCGCAGTGGTCAACGTGCCGAGCGTCTCGACCTGGGCGGGCTTCGGCTCGGCGCTCAGTGATTGGCTTTCCGATCCCATGCGGCTGAAGTGGTTCAACATCACCATGGCCGTGCTTCTCGTGGCGAGCCTCTGGCCGATGCTAAAATAGAGCAATCGACGGTTTCGTGAGCAGCAGCCATTCCTCAAGCATCAGCGTTCATCCAGGGTGGCAAGCGCCGTCAGCGTCAGCAGGACCGACGGCAGCACCTTGACGAGTGGACCGAGCGGATCGAGCCAGAGCGCGGGTTCGAGCAGGCTGCCACCGGCGAGATAGGCCAATGAGACGGCGAGCATGCCGAGAAGGGCGCGTCTGGCGAGCGGGCGAACAAGCACGGCGGCGCCGAGTGCTACGTCGATAAGGCAGGTCTCAAGCGTCAGCGCCGTTGCCGCCGCTTCCGGCATGAAGAGCAGGAAGTGCGTCGAGGCCCCTTCCATCGAAAGCAGCGGGATCAGGCCAGAGAGCAGCCAGAAGGCCGACAGGCCCGATATGATGAGCGGCTTCAGGAGATAGAGCCAGGCAAACCAGAGATCCTGCACGCCGGAGGGATTGGCGGCGAGCGTGGCCGCCGCCGATGTCGCGCCAAGGCCGCTCTCCCTCTTTGCGCTCCGTATGCCCTCGGACATGACTGTCATCGCCGTCGAGCGCAGCGGCGAACGCCAGCCGAGAAGGCCCGCCATATCGGCAAGCCAGGTCACTGGTCGCGTAAGCCAGGGAGCAAGCGAAAAGACGCGGGCGGGCGGCAGGCCCAACCATTGCCGGTGAAGGCCGACGAGTTCGGCGAGCGTCAGCACCTCGCCGGCGGCGAGATCGATATCGCCGCGAAGGTCGCCTGCGACCGCCCGCGACACCGCTTCCGCCACATCATCCACCGAAAGCGTTTCGACCGGGCTTTCCGCATGGACGAGCGGCAGCGCCAGCGGAAAGGCTGCGAGCGCTCGCAGCAATGACGAGCCGCCATGGGCATTGCGGCCGAGAACAAGGGCAGGGCGCAGGATGAGATGAGGCAGGCCGCTTGCCGCCAGCGCCTCATCGGCCCGCCGTTTGGTGGTCAGGAAGGGCAACGCGCCTGCCGCGCCAGCGGTCCTTGCCGATATCTGCACGATCAAAGGACGGGAGCGTTTCGCCGCGGCATAGAGCGCCAGCATCGCATCCGCCTGGGTCGCCGCGAGATCGTCCGAGAGTCCGTCCTGCAGGGCGCCGGCGCAATTGACGACGGCGTGCCGGTCTTTGAGGAGGTTCTCCCAGTCCTCGGGCTTTGTCATGCGCGAGAGATCGGCGCGCCGCCAGTCGATTGCCGGCTGCTTCAGGCGGGCTCGCGCGGGATTGCGGCCGAGCCCGGTCACGGCATGGCCGTCCGCAGCGAGTCGGGCCGCGACGACCGAGCCTATGAAGCCTGTTGCGCCGAGAATCAGGATGTTCATGGCGGGAGATTAGCGGAAAAGTTTGCGTGGGATAGGAGGGCTTGGCGGGGTTGTGGTGTATGGTAGAAGGAAGGTGGATGCTTTGAGGGCAGAACGTTGCTTATTCCCCTTCTCCCCAGCGGGGAGAAGATGCCGGCAGGCAGATGAGGGGGTGAGCGGCGCAGGCCGCTAATTCACGGAGCGTAAGCGAAGGGCAACGATGACGGGTGTGCCGTGTGGCCCCCTCATCCGACCCTTCGGGCCACCGCCCGGGGTTGCGCCACGGGTCTCAACCCGTCCTTCGGACCCCCGCTGGGGAGAAGAGGAGGAGCGTGCCGTGCGCGTTGAGGAAACAGGGCGCCGATCGCCGTTTCCGGGAGGATATTGCGTTGCACGACGACCACAGTGACGACCACGACCATAACCACGATCACGACAACCACTATTCCGACATGCAGGCCCGCGTGAAGGCGCTGGAAACGCTGCTGACGGAGAAGGGGCTGATCGATCCCGATGCCATCGATGCGATCGTCGAGACTTACGAAACCAAGGTCGGGCCGAGGAATGGCGCGCATGTCGTCGCCAAGGCCTGGAGCGATCCTGATTTCGCCGACTGGCTGAGGCGCGATGCGACGGCGGCGATATCAAGCCTCGGTTATACCGGCCGGCAGGGCGAGCATATGCGCGCCGTCTTCAACACTGTTGACACCCATAACCTCGTCGTCTGCACGCTCTGCTCCTGTTATCCCTGGTCGGTGCTTGGCCTGCCGCCGGTCTGGTACAAGGCGCCGGCCTATCGTTCGCGGGCGGTGATCGATCCGCGCGGCGTGCTTGCCGAATTCGGGCTTACCCTGCCGGCGGACAAGAAGATCCGCGTCTGGGATTCGACGGCGGAGCTGCGTTATCTCGTGATCCCGGAGCGGCCGAAGGGCACGGAGTGCATGGATGAGACAGCACTTGCCGGTCTCGTCAGCCGCGACGCGATGATCGGCACGGCGGTCGCCGGCAGCCCGGAGGCACTGTCATGAACGGACCGCACGATCTCGGCGGGCAGATGGGCTTCGGGCCTGTCGCACCCGAAAAGAACGAGCCCTGTTTCCATGCCGAATGGGAAAAGCGCGCGCTCGGCATCACGCTCTCCTGCGGGGCCTTCGGCGCCTGGACGATCGATGAAAGCCGGCATGCGCGTGAGAATATCCCGCCGGCCGATTACCTCTCGGCGAGCTATTACGAGATCTGGATCCGCGGCGTCGAGACGCTGCTCACGCGACACGGCTTTGCGACGCGCGAGGAGCTCTTGTCCGGCCACAAGCTGCAGGATGGCACGGCGCCGAAACGGGTGCTGAAGGCGGAGATGGTGCCCGCCGTGCTTGCCGAGGGCGGTCCTTGCGACCGGCCGGTGGATGGCGAGCCACGCTTTGCGGTCGGCGAGCGGGTGAGGACGAGGAAATTTCAATCCGGCGACCCATACGCGATTGCCGCGCTATGCCCGGGCCAAGGCCGGTGTTATCGAAGCAGTGCAGGGCTCCTTCGTTTTTCCTGACGATAATGCCCATGGAAAGGGCGAGAACCCGCAATGGCTCTATACCGTCGTTTTCGACGGCGGCGAGATCTGGGGCGAGGGTGCGGACCCGTCGCTGACGGTCTCGATCGATGCGTGGGAGAATTATCTTGAACGAGCATGAAACACCGCCGCTGACGCAATCACCGGGCCTGCCAAAGTCGCCGGAGGGCGAGCCGGTTTTTGCCGATCCATGGATGGCCGATGCCTTCGCCATGGTGGTGGGGCTATACGAAAAAGGCATCTTCGACTGGGACGAATGGACCCATGCGCTTTCGATGCAGTTGAACAGGCGCGGTCGGGCCGAAGACGGCAGCGACTATTTCGACTGCTGGGTAGCAGCCCTCTCCAACATCATCGTCGACCACGGCATCGTCGACGTGGACGAGATCCTCGACCTGCAGCAGAGCTGGCAGCGCGCCGCGGAGGCAACGCCCCACGGGCAGCCGATCGAGCTCGCCAACGATCCGCTGCGCTGATCCTTACGACGGAAACTGCCTGTAGCATTCCTCGGCCACCGCGCGCAGCGTCTCACGCGAGATTTCGCCGGTGACGGCGTAGCCGAGTTCGCCGTCGATCCAGTAGAAGGTTTCGAGATTGCCCGATGAGGCGAAGCGGAAGCTCGTCGTGCGGTTTTCCTTGTTGCGGCCGACCATGACGGTCAGGCGCTCGCCGGCCTGGTTCTCATACATGAACATGGCGCCGGGCCTGCCGTCGACCGGCAGCAGGCGGCCGCCGACCAGCTTGAAGCCGAGCGGCTGCAGGTTGGGGATCTTGAGGTTTTCGATCGCCAGGCGCTTGCCGAGCCAGGTGGCGAGATGGGCCTCCTCGTCGGCGAAGACTTCGACGGGATGACGGACTTCGGCGGCATAGACGGTGAAGGCGGTCTCGGCCTGTTTCGGGAGGGTTTCGGAACCGGCTAGCTGCAGGTCCGGCTTTGCCAGAAGGGCCGGGCCATAATGGCCGCTGACGGCACCGAGCGCGAAGACGACGAGCGCTGCGGCGGCGGCTGCCCAGCGGTTCGGCGCCGACGGGATGGCGTGCGGGGGGGCGACGAGCAGGACATCGGTGTCCTTTGCCTTGTCGTAACCTGCAAACAGAGTGCGGATGCCCGTATTCTGCGCCTGCCATTCTGCGACCATCGCCGCCTCCTCGGGATTGTCGGCAAGGTAGGCCTCGATACGGGCCCGTGAGGTTTCGGGCAACTCGCCGTCGGCATAGGCGTGGAGATCGGCTTCGGTGACGATCGGGTTGGTCTCGTTCATTTCGGTCTCCGAAGCGTAATGATGTTGTCGGCCTTCAGATGTTCGGCGACGCGTTGGCGGGCGCGCGACAGGCGGGACATGACCGTGCCGATCGGGATATCGAGCGCGGCGGCGACCTCGCTGTAGCTATATCCTTCGATGACTACGAGCATCAGCACGGCGCGGTGTTCCTCCGAAAGGCTGTTCAGCGCATCGTTGAGCCGCGCGCGCTCCAGCGGATCGGCGGCCGGTTCGGGGGCGGCCATATCCTCTGCGGCATCGAGCTCGACCAGATCGCCGCGCGGCTTGCCGCGCCGGCCGTTGCGGTAGAGATTGGTCATGATCGTCAGGACCCAGCCGCGCAGGTTGAGACCGCGCCATTGGCTGCGGCGCTTCAATATCTTCTCGACACAGTCCTGAAGCAGATCCTCGCCATCGGCATCCGAGCGCGTCAGGCTGCGCGAATAGCGCCTGAGCGAGGGAAGGAGGGCCAGGATCTGGCCCTCGAAACTTTCGGGTGCGGGTGTCTTCACGCCAGCTCTCTTGCGGTCACATCAGGGTTTGGCAAGGTCCCAGTTGCCGCCGACGCCGTCGCCGGTGATGTCGCCGGCCTTCGTGTCCTTGACCCAGTAATAGAGCGGCATGCCGTCCTTGGCCCATTGCTTCGTGCCATCCTTGCGTTCGATGATCGAATATGCACCATCGGCCTTGGCATCGGAAGCGGCCATCAGCGGCGGCCAGTTCTTGGCGCAATCGTCGTAGCAGTTGGAAACGCCCTTGGCATCCTTCTTGAAAGTATAGAGGGTCATGCCGTTTTCGCCGGCAAGAACCTTGCCCTTGGCAGTCTCGATTTCCTTGACGGGCGCGGCGGCGAAAGCAGCGGTCGCGGCAAAGGCGGCTGCCGCTGCGACGGACAGGAATTTCACGGACTTCATGGTGTTTCTCCTCGGGTTGGGCACGCAATTTTGCGCTGCCTGAGATGAGACACGAGGCGAGGCGGTTTTATTCCCATGTGGAGAAGTTATATGGCAGGCGGAGGGTCACTCGCACACAACGCCTGCTTTTACAGGTCATTTACATCATGGATATTTGCGGATAGCATATATCCTTAATTCCGCTCGCAGAGCCAGCATGATGAGTAGTTGAATGATCCTGAAAAGCCAGGTCGAGTGGGCGCTGCACTGCTGTGCCATTCTCGCGGGCCTGCCCGAGGGCCGGTACCTCTCCACCAAGGCGCTCGCCGAGCTTCATGGCCTGCCGAAGGAATATCTCTCCAAGGCGCTGCAGAGCCTTTCGCAGGCTTCCCTCGTCGATACCACGCTCGGCCCGAGCGGCGGCTACAGGCTTGCCAGACCCTCGTCGGAGATCAATTTCCTCGACATCGTCGAGGCGGTCGAGGGCAAGGCGCGCAGCTTCACCTGCACCAATATCCGCGAGAACAATCCCTGCCGGCCGGCCGGCTATTGCGACAGCAAGCCTTGCGCGGTCGCCCGCGTCATGTGGGAAGCGGACGAAGCCTGGCGCGACACGCTGCGACGTGTGCGCCTCTCCGATCTCGTCGGCACCTTATCCGAGGAGGTTCCGCCGGATATCTGGCGGGATACGTTCGAGTGGGTGCTGAAGCGCGCCGGCTGAGGGTCGTGCGAAACCCTAAAGCGCGTCGCGATCTTTCAGATTCGCTCCTTACGCTTTAGCTCTTTGCTTTTACGCATGTCGTTGCCGCAAAACCGCTGCACACTTTTGCGCGACATGCTCTAGGCCCTGAAAATGGTCCTGATGGTCTTCAGGATGGCATGGGCGCTGCGCACCTGTTCCGCCGGCAGGGCGGCGCCGTCGCGGAAGCGCTCGGCGCGGCCCGCAAGCTGTTCGGCGATTTCTTCGGCCAGGGCCGGGCGTTCGGCGAGCAGCGGCGCGAAGGCCTCCTGATCGATTTCATAGGCCGTCACCGGCGTCAGCGCCTCCAAGGTGCAGACTTCCTGCATGCCGGCGAGCAGGCCGGTCTCGCCGAAGAAATCGCCGGGCGCCAGCCGTCCGCGCTCCTCGTCCGCATGCCGGGCGGCGATGATGCCGGCGCGCACCATCACCAACGAGGGCAGCATTTCGCCCTCCCGCACGATCACGTCGCCCTTGCGGAACTGCCGGACAGTCGTGGTTTCGGCGAGCTTTGCCTTTTCCTCTGATGTCAGCGTCGCAAAGACCGGAATGGCTTCGATCAGCGCAAGCGGCGTCACGCTCGGCGGCTTGGCGTTTTCCTCGGTCGGCAGATCGGCGGCAAGGATCCTGGCCGTGGGCGGGACGGCGAGCAGCAGGCCGGCGGATTTGCAGTGGCGATAGACGAGATCGAGCACCTCGTTTCGCGCCGGCACGCGCTGGCTGGGGCTCGTCACGCGAAACTGCAGCTCGACTTTGAGCGACGTAGCATCGAGCCCCTTCAACGCCACGACCGGCGGGGGATCGCGCACGATGGAATTGCAGCTCGTCAGCGCCGTCAGCATCACCTGGCGGATCGATGCCGGCATGCGCGTCAGGGCGATGCGGATGGTAAGGATCAGGAGATGGGCCTCGTCTGGCCGGCTGACATTGGTCAGGCCGAGCTTGGCGAGAAAGCTGTTCGGCAGCACGACGATATTGTTGCCGGGCGTCAGGATATGCGTCGCGCGCCAGTTGCTCTCGACGACGCGCCCCTCCGTGCCGTCGCTCAGAAGAATCCAGTCGCCGATGACATAGGGCCGGCCGAGGGTCAGCGCGATGCCTGAGAAGACATCGGCGAGCGTGTTCTGCAGCGCGAGACCAAGGATGATGGCGACGACGCCCGATGTGGCGACGAGGGTTCCGATCGGCACGCCGAAGACGAAGGCGAGGATCGATAGCACCATGCCGATATAGACGATGCCGATGACGAGATCCTGGAGCAGACGGGCCTCGCGCGGGCTGCCCTCGAGCACTAGATAGAGCCTGATGAAACCGATGACGGCCCATGCCAGGTGAAGCCACCAGAGCGATTTGGCGAGAATGACGAGTAGGGCTTGCGGGTCCTGCGTCTCATATCCCTGGAAGCGGTGGGGTTCGATGCCACTGCCGACAAGGATCAGCGTCATGACGGCAAAGAAGAGGATCTGCACCACCAGCCGCGTCGTCGGCCGCTGGCTGGAGAGGAAGTACCAGACGACGATGCCGGCGAAGCCGACCGTTATGAGCGATATCAGAGGCTTGCCGAAGAGCGCGTCGTAGATCATCTCACTCTTTCTCCGGGAGGGGCGGGCGGCACATGATTGAGCATGTCGGCCAGCCGCGCAAGCATGGGGCCTTGCGCGGATGGCCTTTAGCGGATCGTCAGTTCTGCAGCGGGAACGTCAGTTCTTTCTGGTCGGTGTCGACGACGAAGACGGCGAGCAGGCGGGCGGGCTGCGTTTCGCTGCCATTGGCGCTGACGCCATGGCGGTCGCCCGGCATTTCCGAGAAGCTCTCGCCGGCCTGATAGGTCTTGACCGGACCGTCATTGACCTGGCTGCGGATTGATCCTTCCAGCACGGTGGCGTAGATGAAAGCCGAGTCCGGATGGGTGTGGCCTTCGGAGAAGCCGCCGGGCCCGTATTCGACCAGCACGCCCTTGATGCTCTTGCCCGGCACGTTCGGCAGTTCGTGCTCATAAACGAGCGTCACCTTGGCGGACTTGCTGCTGTCGTGGGCGGAAGCGCCGGTGGCTGCCAGAAAGGCGAGGGCGGCGGCGAGGAATGAGGACTTGATCATGGGAATCTCCTTGTTGGCAGGGGGAGGAGGCCGATCACTTCGGCCGGGCGGATGTGGCGAACCACTGCTCGAAGGTGATCGAGCCGAGGCGCGGGTCGTCGTCGGAAACGAGGGACTGATCGTTCAGCCTGGCGCCGAAATATTTCGCCTCGGCGTCGGCCTCGACGGTCCTCGGATCCTTCATCGCCTTGAGATAGCGGGCGACGAGCTCGCTGAGACGGACGCGTTCCGGGCCGGATATTTCGATCGTCTTGTTGGCCGGGGCGGAGAGCGCGACGTCGGCCATGGCGTCGGCGACTTCGTCGGAAGCGATCGGTTGCACATAGGCGGGCGACAGGCGAACCGTCTGGCCGACCGTGCCGGACTGGGCGATGCCGCTCAGGAATTCCATAAACTGCGTCGAATGCACGATCGTATAGGAAATGCCCGACGCCCTGATCAGCTGTTCCTGGGCTAGCTTGCCGCGGAAATAGCCGCTTTCCTGCAGCCGTTCGGTGCCGACGACGGAAAGCGCGATATGGTGCTTCACGCCGGCAGCCTTTTCGGCGGCGAGAAGATTGCGCCCCGAGGTCTCGAAGAATTCGAGCACGGCCTTGTCTTCGAAGGAGGGTGAGTTGGCGAGGTCGAGCACGACTTCGGCACCGGCGAGCGCTTCGGCCAGTCCTTCTCCGGTGATCGTATTGACGCCGGAGTTCGGTGAGGCGGCGATCACCTCATGCCCGCGCTTGCGCAGGCGTTCGACAGTCTTCGAACCGATGAGGCCGGTTCCGCCGATGACAACGATTTTCATACGGATCTCCTTTCGTCGCCGGGATGCCGACGGCGTCAAAGTTGAATCTTTTCAATGCATTTCGGGGTTTAGTTCAGGCCAGCTTTATCGAGGCCGTAGGCCTTGTCGGCCGTGCCGGGCACGGTCTTGAAGCCGACATTGACGCGGTTCCAGGCATTGATGGCCATGACGACGAAAGTCAGGTCGGAGATTTCCTTCTCCGAAAGCTGGCCGCGCACCCGTTCGTAGATTTCATCAGATACGCCGCTTTCGGGAAGCTTCGTCAGCGCCTCGGTCCAGGCAAGGGCCGCGCGCTCGCGGGGAACGAACAGGTTCGACTCGCGCCAGATGGCGACGTGGTGAAGCCGCAGCTCCGTCTCGCCGTGGATCTTTGCCTGCTTCACATGCATGTCGAGGCAGAAGCCGCATCCGTTGAGCTGCGAGGCGCGGATCTCGATAAGGGCCTGAAGCTTCTCATCGATGACGCTGCTTCTCAGCGCCATGCTGAAATCCATGAATTTCTTGAAAAGCTCGGGGGACTGCTGGGCGTAGTTCAATCGCTGAGTCATGTCTTTCTCCTTCAATTAAGGATATTAGGTATCCTTATGGATAAAAGATATCCGTAATTGCTGGACTGTAAAGCCATTCTCGCTTAGTCTGCCCGCATAAAGCCTATGCGCAAAAGTATGAGGGGGCAGGGGTGGATATCGTTTCGGCATTGCGGACCTTCCAGCGCGTCGTGGAGACGGGATCCTTCTCGGCGGCGGCGCACGATCTCGACGTGACGCAGCCGGCGGTTTCGCGCCAGGTCGCAGCCCTCGAAGGTCACTTCAACACCCGACTGCTGCATCGCACGACGAGCGGCCTGTCGCTGACGGCGGAGGGAGAGCGGATGCTGCCGATGGCGCTCCGGATTCTCGAAGCTGTGGAGGAGCTCGGCGATGCGGCCGGCTCCGACGGCGCCATGGCTTCCGGCAAGGTCAGGCTCAGCGTTCCGGCGCCGCTCGGCCTCTATCTCAGCGAACGGCTCGGCGATCTTCTCGCCGCCCATCCGAAACTCTCGGTCGAACTACTCTTCAGAGAGGAGGGCTCGGATATGATCGAGGAACGATTGGATCTCGAAGTGCGCCTCGGCCCGGTCGCCGACAGCAGCCTCGTCTGCCGGCGGATCGGCTGGACGACCGCCTTCCTCGTCGCATCTCCCGCCTATCTCGCGCGCAAGGCCGCCCCGCGCGCACCCCGGGATATCAAGGACCATGAATGCCTGTGTTACAACAGGGCAGGCGAGGCCAATAGCTGGTCCTTCTCGAATGGCTCGGAAGACATATCGGTCCGGATTTCGCCGCGGCTGACCGCTTGCAATGCGGTGGCCATTCACCGGGCGGCCCTTACCGGGGCGGGTCTTGCAGTGCTTTCGCACATCATCGCGAAGCCCGATATCGCCGCTGGGCGGCTGATCCCCGTGATGGAGAACTACCAGCCGAGCCGGCTCCCAGTCACCGTCGTCTATCCCTCGCGGCGCAACATGCCGCTGCGCGTCAAAACGGTTCTGGATTTTCTCATCGGCGCCATGGCGCAGGACCCCTCCATGTGCGCGAGCGGCGCGGACCGGCCGTGGGATGGATGATCTGTCGGCGTTTTCCGCCTTGCCTAAATCAGGCGAATCCTGCCAAGTCCTGCGATCATGCAATTTGCGCCGCAACAAGATGAAGCCCTGAAGGCAGTTTCGAAATGGCTGAACGAGGGGCGCTCGCCGCTCTTTCGCCTGTTCGGCTATGCCGGAACCGGCAAGACGACGCTTGCCCGGCATTTCGCCGAGAATGTCGACGGCGATGTGCTGTTTGCCGCCTTCACTGGTAAGGCGGCGCAGGTGCTGCGCTCGCGCGGCGCTTCCAACGCCAAGACCATCCATTCGCTGATCTACCGGCCGCGCGGCGAAGAAGCGGTGGAGGACGAGGAGACCGGCAAGACCTCGATCGCGCCGATGTTTTCGATCAACCGGCAGAGCCCGGTCGCGAAAGCGGCGCTGATCATCGTCGACGAATGCTCGATGGTGGACGAGGCGCTCGGCAAGGATCTGATGAGCTTCGGCACGCCGATCCTGGTGCTCGGCGATCCCGGCCAGCTGCCGCCGGTGTCGGGCGGCGGTTATTTCACTAATCAGGAACCGGATTACCTCCTCACCGACATCCACCGCCAGGCGCGTGACAATCCGATCATCAAGCTCGCCATGCAGGTGCGCGAGGGCAACGAGGTGATGTATGGCGATTACGGAACGGCGAAGGTTATTTCGAAGAGCGAGGTGACACAGCAGCTGGTGCTCGATGCCGACCAGGTGCTCGTCGGCACCAACAGGACGCGGCGGCGCTATAACCAGCGCCTGCGGGAGTTGAAGGGTTTTAACGCCGATTATCCGCAGACCGGCGACAAGCTCGTCTGCCTGAGGAACGACCCGGCCAAGGGTCTGCTCAACGGCTCGCTGTGGCAGGTCATGACCTCGTCGAAGGAAACGACGAAACCCGGCATCAATCTGCTCGTCCGCCCCGAGGACGACGACATGGATCGGGGGGCGGCCAAGATCAAGCTTCTGAAACAGGCCTTCGAGGATGTCGAAGGCGAGATTCCCTGGAACACCCGCAAGCGCTACGACGAGTTCGACTACGGCTATGCGCTGACCGTTCACAAGGCGCAGGGCTCGCAATGGAACGACGTCGTGCTGTTCGACGAGAGCTGGGCCTTTCGCGACACGCGCGAACGTTGGCTCTATACCGCGATCACGCGCGCGGCGGAGACGCTGACAATCGTGCGCTGAAACCCGGTTTCAGCCGGTAAGGCGACGGTGGCGGCGGTCGGGGCGCCTGGCAGGAGTCAGGCCTGCACGATCCCGAGCAGGACGGCCTTGGCAATGGCCTGGAAGCGGTTGTTGGCGCGGAATTTCAAGATGATTCCGGCTTCGAGATTCCTGGTTTCGTCATGCTTCAGGTCGAGCGCCCGGGCGATGCGCTGGGTGGAGTAGCCTTCCGCCATCAGTTCCAGGCAGCGCTTTTCCTGCGGAGTCAGGCTGGAGTTATCCTGATTGTCGTTGAGCGGCTGCGTCTCGATGCTGCCGTCGTAATCGAGGAGGTCGCCGACCTGCTGGAGCTGGCGGTGCAGCGTCGACATCTCCGCCGTCAGTTCGCGCCGGCGCACCTGCAAGGCCTCGCGGAACATTGCCTCGGCCCTTTCCTGCGAATCGGCTTTGCGAAGCTCGTCCATCAATTCCTGGATCACGGCAATCGGCATCCCCGTCTCGCGGCAGACGGTGATGACAGCCATGCGCATGACGTCGTCCTGGCCGTAGACCCGCATCAGGCCGATGCGATTGGCCGAAATCAATCCCTTCTCTTCGTAGAAATGCAGAGTCCTGTGCGTAACGCCGAATGCGTTGGCCATATCGGCAATGGGCACCGGACCTTCCGGTAGATCCGGCGGCAGCGCGGCCGAAGGCAGGAACCGGTATTTCGACCGGGCCTCCGAAGCGAAACCGGCGGCAGCAAACAGGCGTTTGGAACCGTCTGGCATGAACCCTCCTAGGGCATCTTGTTGCACCTCATGCGGATTTGCCAGTTGCTTCCCGGGCGCGGCGAGTGGGGTTTCCTCTAGGCGGTCTTATTCGTGGGGAAGAAGCGGTACGCGGCGTACGTTTACGCGATACAATGTCCACGTTATGCGTGAATGATTGTTTTTGTAAGTGCTAAAAATAATCTCTTTTAAATGGGATAGCAACGTGACGGCGTGATTTCGTGTGTGCTGCCGCAAACCATGTGTTGCGCCGCCGCATCAGCCAGTCACCTTGAAAGGCGACGCTAAATACTGTTTGTGGTACGCACCTGGCCGATGCTCGTTGGAAATGCAGGGGTTTCATCAGCGATCGGCATCGCATCCATCTGCGAATCTCGTTGGCCATCGCCGGGCAGTTGGCTTAAAAGCAGGGCCTCTCGTTTCCGTGACCGATGGATGCCAGCCATGCCCGCCAAGCTCTCCGTGAACCTCAATGCCGTCGCCATGCTGCGCAACCGGCGCGACCTGCCGTGGCCGAGCGTCGAAGCGCTCGGCCGAATCGCCCTTGCCGCAGGCGCCAGCGGCCTGACCGTGCATCCGCGTCCCGACCAGCGCCACATCCGCTTTTCCGATCTGCCGGTCATCCGCAACCTGATCGACGACGAATTTCCCGGGGCCGAGTTCAACATCGAGGGTTATCCGACGGAGGAATTCCTCGAACTCTGCGCCGGCGCCGCGCCCGAGCAGGTGACGCTGGTGCCAGATGATCCCGCACAGGCAACCTCCGACCACGGCTGGGATTTTCGCAAGCACCAGGTGTTCCTCACCGATGTCGTCGCGCGGCTGAAGAAGATGGGAAGCCGCGTGTCGCTGTTTGCCGACGGCGATGGTGATGCGCAGGCGGTCGAGATCGCCAAGGCAGTCGGCGCCGACCGGATCGAACTTTACACAGGCCCCTATGGCGGCTGCTACGACGCGCCGGAGCGGGCAGCGCCGATTCTCGAAGCGCTCGGGAAAACAGCGGATGCGGCGCTCGCGATCGGGCTCGCGGTCAATGCCGGGCACGATCTGACGGTCGCGAACCTGCCGGCATTGGTTAAGCGGATTCCCGATCTTGCCGAAGTTTCGATCGGCCACGGGCTGACTGCCGATGCGCTGGAGTATGGCATGGCCGAGACGGTGCGGCGGTTTTGCCGGGCTTGCGGACAGGCGGTTTGAGAAAAGTCGTTTCCTTCTTGCGTATTGGCTTGGTGCCCTTCAAGTGCTTCTCGGGCCCAACGAGTGAGGGCGCAGGGTTCCTGTGCTCGAAATCGGGCCTGTGGAGCGGCCATATTTCCAACACATGCGCATCTCCTAGTTCTTTCAACCGGAGGGGATGGGGTGCGAGTTGTTACACGTAGATATATGTTTGTCGCGGCGGCGTGGGCGTATTTTCTCTACTCCGTTGGAACCGGCGTCGCGGATCCCCGGCCGGAAAGATGGGTGGAAAGGTGCGGCGGCGTCTACGCTCTTTGCGGCTATATCGACGGAGCGACGTTAGAACCGCGGATCGATCGCAAGTTCGAAGTTGCGCTGCCTTTCTCGCAGGGGCTGGCTGCCGTGCGTTCCGAGGGGAAATTCGGCTATATCAATTCGAGTGGCGAGATGGTGATCGCGCCTGCATTCCACCTTGCCCGCAAATTTCGCCAGGGCCATGCCGAAGTGGTGGTCGGTGGCAAGGCAGGAATTATCGATAGAACGGGAAAGTTTCTGCTGTCGCCGAACTATGCGCGCGCCATTCCATTCGGAGCCGGGGCAGCGCTCGTTCGTCCCGGCAAAGCGGTCGCGCCGGATTCTGTTGGTTTCCCGCGATTCATGTTCGACGAACTGTTTTTTGAGAGGATCAATCACCCCTATCTGCTCATCGATCTGCCTTCAGGAAAGATCCTGAAGGACGAGCTGACCATCAAAGAATTCGAATTCGGCACTTTTGCTTGGGCCGCTCAACCGGGCGATAAACGATATGGATTACTTGCTCCCGACGGAAGCTGGAAGATCGAACCTCGCTTCGAAATAGCCGGTAGATTTAGTGGAGGAAGAGCAATTGCCTGTTATGGCGGGTCGGCTGGACATAAAGGCCAGTCCAACCAACGTGACCGGACCGACGCCACCCAATGCGGCGTGATCGGCCCGGACGCCCAATTTATTTTCGCCCCACAGCCATTTTGGATCCAGGATTATCGAAACGGTTTTTACCGTGGGACTAAAGACCAGAAAGTGGGCATCCTTGACGATGCGGGACGGTTGCTTGGTGGGCGTCTGTTTGACGATGCAAGCTTGCCGGATTATTCCGGCGAGGCGGCCAGGATATTGGTCGACGGCCAGTGGTTCGGGCTCAACCGGGCCGGCGATCTGGTGCCCGACCCGGAGGACGGGAAGGCGTGGGCGGCATGTCCTTCGGGTATCAAATTCATCCACCGCGGCGATCGTATTCAGGTCGTCGGAGCGGACGGAAAGCCGACGGTTTCGTACCTTTTTGACAACACGTACATGACTTGCGATTTCCCTGTATCGGTTCGGTACAATGGAAAATGGGGGTTTCTGAAGCAGGACGGCAAACTGCTTGTCGATCCGCCTTCATTTCAGGGTCAATTTCGTTTCAGCGGTGGCTATGCCGTCGTCAAGGTTGAGGGTAAATGGGGAATACTGAATAGCAATGGTGTGATGGCCCTCGCTCCGCAGTTCGATGAGATGCGGCCCGATTCCGACGCCTATGCGGTATCGAAGGATGGGCGGACGTTTTGGGTCGATGCATCTGGACGCGAAGTCTCTGAGCCGCGCCGCCTGGAGGATCGGCGATCAAAGTTGCGCTGCGGACCTGACGGCGGACAGCTCGTCGCGAGGAATTCGAACGGAACCTTGCTTTGGGGCATTGAAGATGTTGCGGGGAACATCGTCGTAGAGCCGAAATATCGGGCCATCACCTGTTTCCGGGATGGTCTCGCATGGGTTCCGTTCGACGGACGACGAGAATGGTGTGCAATCGATCGGAATGAGCGGAAACGCGAGAGCGTCGCGTGCGTCAAGAACTGGACTGACAGCACTACCGCCGACGCGCGAACTGAGACAATGTCCGACGATCCCTATGAAAGCGGTGTGCTCTGGATGCGGGCGGAGCTTGAATACGGCCTTGACATGAGAGACAAGCCGCCTGGCTTCGTTTCGCAATTCTGAAGGGCGCCCCTCCGGCGCGTCGGCGCCGGGAGTGACACATCTTGGTGTGATCAGGGGGGTCACGATTCAGAATCGGTGTCCGCTCATCCCTGCGGCGAGCGCATGGATGAGCGGAAAGCTCAATGGCCTTCGGCGCTGCCAGCCGCCGTCAGCGTGGCCTTGTGCGCCACGAAGAAATCCTTCAGCGATTGCGGCTGTCTGCCGGTCAGCTTGGTGAAATCGCCGGTGACGATGTCGAAATTGCCGGCGCGGATGTTGGCGTCGGCGGAGACCAGCATGTCGGCGATGAAGCCGGGGAGGCCGGCGCCGCGCATGCCCTGGCCGAGCTGTTCGTCATTGACGTCGACCACGTCGAGCGGTTTGCCGGCGGCTTCGGAGACAATGGCGGCGATCTGCCGGTTGGCGAGCGACACCGCGCCGGTCAGCGTGTAGGCGGCGCTTTCCGAGGTGGCGGAGGAAAGGGCTGCGGCGATCGCCAGCGCGCAATCGTCGCGCGAGATGTTCGAGACCTTGCCGTCCCCCGTGGCGCTGTACCATTTGCCGCCCTGCAGGTTGTGCGGCATGCTGTGCATGTAATTGTCGTGATACCAGGCGTTGCGGAAGATCGTGTAGGCGATGCCGCTTGCCTTGATGGCGTTTTCGGTGCCGAGATGGTCGGGCGCGAAGGTGACGAGCGAATTGTCAGGCGCCGGCATCGAGGTATAGGCTATGTGCTTGACGCCCGCCTTGACGGCGGCGGCAACGGCGGCCTTGTGCTGGGCGAGGCGCTTGCCGGGGGTGTCGAGCGCATCGGTGCTGATGATCAGCAGCCGGTCGATGCCGGCGAAGGCCTGTTCCAGGCCGGCCGCGTCATCGAAATCGGCCTTGCGGCTGAGAACGCCCTTGTTGGCGAGTTCGGCGAGCTTTTCCGGGTTGCGGGTGGCAGCGACGACCGCGCCGGGGGCGACCTTATAGGTCTCGAGGAGATGGTGGATGACGCGCTGGCCGAGCTGTCCGGCAGCACCGGTGACCAGGATGGTTTCGCTCATGAAGTCGTTTCCTTCTGCGTTGTGTGTTGGTCTCAAAAAGAGACTAACTCTAGAATAGGAATTGACTTCACTGTGTAAAGGAGGCAGCTTTTCGGCTGTAAGTTACCAAAAAGGAACCAGCAGATGAGCGGCGCAGTCCTCAGTCTGAAGAACAGGATGCCTGGGGCGCGACGCGAGATCGATCTCGCCGGCCTCGATTTTTCCAACTGCCCGGTCAGGGACATGATGCAGCAGATCGGCGGCAAATGGTCGACGCTGCTGCTCGAAGTTCTGGCGGCCGAGCCGCGCCGCTTCGGCGAACTCAGGCGGATGCTTCCCGACATTTCGCAGCGCATGCTGACGCAGACGTTGCGCGATCTGCAGAGGGACGGTTATATCGCCCGCGAGGTCTTCCCGACCAAGCCGCCGAGCGTCGAATATTCGATGACCGATCTCGGACGTTCGCTCTACCAGCCGCTGTCGCAGCTGTTGAACTGGGCGGAAGCGAACCATGATGCGGTGCGCGCCGCCCGCTCGCGTTTTGATTCCGCCGATGGTTAAGGGGCGAGGGCTTCTTTTACGTCGATCGCGTAAACAGAGCGCGGAACAATTCCTCCGACCGCTGTAACCCTTCGTCGCTGAGAACGACCGACTTGGCCTTGCCCGCGGGATTGGCAATCAGGCCCTTCTTGTACAAACGATCCATCACGTCCCAGTCGAAGCCTTTCCAGGCCCGATCGCCGTCATGCAGCGTCAGCCAGAGCAAAGCGAGAACGGCATCGTCGATCTTTTCTTCATCCATTTCCATGCCGGAAGCATCCCTGCAAACATGAGAAACCCTGTCGTCCGCTCACTTTAACTCACGTGTGACTCCGAGATCGACTCCGATTTTCAAGACTGTGTGTCAGGTAATTTACTTCCCGCGCCCTTCCGTCAGGAACAGCATGAAGGCGAGCGCCGGAAAGGCGAAGCCGATCCAGGCGGTCATCGTCCAGCCGCCGGTGGCGTAGGCCCAACCGCCGAGCGCCGAGCCGAGCGCGCCGCCGGCAAAGAAGGTGGCCATGAAGAGGCCGTTCAGCCGGCTGCGATGTTCCGGGTTCAGCCCATAGATGGCGCGCTGGCCGCAGACGAGGTTGGTGGTCACGCCGAAATCGAGTGTGATCGCCGCCACCGTCAGCAAGATCAGGGCGGTCAGCGAGCCGTCGGCGGCGAAATGGCTGATCAGGAAGGACGCCATGCCGAGCAGCATGGCGATGGCCGAGGCGACCTTCGTCATGCCGCGATCGGCGAGCCGGCCGGCAATCGGCGAGGCGACGGCGCCGGCCGCACCCGCAAGCGCGAAGAGGGCGATGCCGTTCTGTGTCAGGCCAAAGGTCGGGCTTGCAAGCAGCAGCGGCGTCGTCGTCCAGAACAGGCTGAAGGCGCCGAACATGCCGGCCTGATAGAGGGCGCGGCGCCGCAGCACCCGCGAGGTCAGCGCCAGATGCGCCATGGAGGCAAGCAGTTCGCCATAGCCGAGTTTGGTCTTCGGCACACGGACCGGCAGGTTGACGCGCAGGATGATGGCGAGCATGAGCATCAGCGCCGCGGTGACGTAATAGACCATGTGCCAGGAGGAGGCCTCGGCGACGAAGCTTGCGAAGGGGCGGGCCAGCATGATGCCGCAGAGCAGGCCGCTCATGACATTGCCGACGACCTGGCCACGCGTCGCATCCGGCGCCATGTTCGCGGCGAAGGGCACGAGCACCTGAACGGCGACCGAGGCGAGGCCGATCGACAGTGAGGCGGTGAGGAACATGGCCGGTGTCGAAGACAGCGCGGCGCCGATCAGGGCGACGGCGGAGACGGCGACCAGCGCCAGCACCAGCCGGCGGTTTTCGGTGAGGTCGCCGAGCGGCACGATCAGCAGCAGGCCGAGGCCGTAGCCAATCTGCGTCAGCGTGACGATCAGGCCAGTCGCGGCCGGCGTGAAGCCGAGATCGGCGCTGATCGGCCCGGCAAGCGGCTGGCCATAATAGAGATTGGCGGCCACCAGCCCGCAAGCAGCGGCGAAAAGGAAGGTGAGCCAGGGGGATAGCGCTCGTGGAATGGCATTATCGGGCGTAGTGGCTGAAATGCTCATTAGAAACTCCGGTATTATTCGAAGATCGGGAAGTTTGAATGCAAGAATGCTGGCTGCGGCCACCCGATCCTTGACCGGGTGCCGGTATTCGCTCGTTTTCAGCTCACGAGCTTCATCGCGGCTTCGGCCGCTGAAATCATTTCCTGTCGGCTGCGTCCCGTCTTGCCGATGACGCGCAGGCCCTTGGTCAGGCAGAGGAAGGCGAGGGCGGCGGCATCCGCATCCACCGTTTGCGGGATGGTGCCATCGGCCTGGCCGATGCGGATGAGATCGGCCATCAGCCTCTCGTCCGCGGCAAAGGCGGTCGCGACATGGGCGGCGGTTTCCTCATCCAACAGGGCGAAGTCATTGGCGCCGCCGACGACGAGGCAGCCTTTGCGGCCGGCATCGCCATAGGAGAGTTCCGTATAATACATCACCATCTGGAAGACTTTTTCGCGACCGGTCGCCGCGGGCGCAATCATCGCTTCCAGACGCCGCCGACCGAGTTGACGATAACGACCAAAAGCGGCGAGGAAGACGCCGCGCTTGTCCTTGAACGCCTTGTAGATGCTGCCGGAGGCGAGGCTCATTGCCTCGGTCAGATCGCTGATCGAGGTGGCGTGGTAGCCGCGTTCTGAAAACACCCGCAGGGCCGAATCCAGCGCTGCGTCCATATCGAACTCGCGCGGCCGGCCACGGCTGCGGGTTGTTTCATTTGGTGTGAGGCTGGCGCCGGTCATGTCCGCCTAATTAGGAAATGATCGTTTCCAAATCAAGCGAAACTTTTGCGCGCAGCAAATTCAGAGGGCGAGGACCCAGGTCTGGCCGTTCGCTTCAGGGCCGAACATACGATGTCTCTCCTCGGAGACAAGCCGGAAGCCTGATTTGATGTAGATGGCGCGAGCTGTCTCCAGCATGTCGTTGGTCCAGAGCGAAAGCTCGCGGTAACCCTTCTGCCTGCAGAAGCGGATGCATTCGTCGACCAACAGCTTGCCGAGCCCGAGGCCGCGGGCCGCCTTGTCGACATAGAGCAGCCGGAGCTTGGCGATACCGTCGCCGCCATTGGTGACGAGGACCGAGCCGACATTGACGCCGCCGCGTTCGGCGATCCAGCAATATTCCATGGCGGGGTCGAAGTTGGCGAGGAATTTGCCGGCGACCTCGGCGACCAGCGCCTCGAAGCGCAGGTCCCAGCCATATTCCTCGGCATAGAAGCGCCCCTGGCTCTGCACGATCCAGCCGATATCGCCGGCGCGGTGGGGGCGGATGACGGCGGGGGCGGGTTTTGCCGCGGGGTCGAGGAGGGCGCGGATCCTGTCCATGGCGGAAACGACCGCCTGCGGCTCGCCGGTGGCGAGCTTGTCGAAACGGGCGGCGATCTGTGCATTGGCGCGCCGGCCGAGTTCCTTGAATTGCACATGTCCCTGCTCGGTGACAGTGATGATCTGGCTGCGCAGATCGGCCGGATGGGGGTTGGTTTCGATCAGTCCCTCGGCGCGGAAACGCTTGAGGATGCGGCTGAGATAGGCCGGGTCGAGATGCAGGTCGCGGACAAGCGCCACGGCACTGACGCCCTCATGCGAGCCGATCTCGAAGAGAATGCGGGCGTCCGTCAGCGTGTAGGGCGAGTCGAGATAGGCCTTGTTCAGCAGGCCGAGGAAATTTGTATAGAAGCGGTTGAAATCGCGGGCGGTTTCGATGAGGGCGGTATCGGACATGGTGATCTCCAGGGGGAGACCTCGCCAGATTGTTGACAGGCCCGTTCCTCGCTCGCCGTCATCCTCGACTTTGTGCCGAGGATCTGCTGCCCTATCGAACGGAGGCAGAGCATGACGGAAGGAGGGGTGATCGACGTGCCAACAAACTGACAAAAGATCTCCGCATGAAGACATTTGTCTGCATTTGGTTGACTGAGTCAACTAAATTATAGACCTCACGCAGCCTTTTCCGCCTCAGCGTCCTCAGTGCCAAGGGCGAAATCCACCGCCGCCCTTGCGTGGATCGCGGTGGTGTCGAAGCCCGGCAGCGGCAGGCGGTGGGGATCGAGGATCAGGCAGATCTCGGTGCAGCCGAGGATGATGCTGTCGGCGCCGTGCTCCACGGCGCGGTCAATGATATCGATCAGCTTCTCGCGCGAGCTGTCGCGCACCTTGCCGGCGCAGAGTTCGTTGAAGATGATGTCGTGCACGGTGGTGCGATCGGCGGCGTCGGGCACCATGATATCGAGGCCGAGGCTTTTCATCCGCTCGGCGTAAAACGCGTGTTCCATTGTGTAGCGGGTTGCAAGCAGCAGCGGCCGCTTGCGGCCAGCGGCATGCAGCGACTTCGCCGTCTCGTCGATGATATGGATCAGCGGCACGGAGATTTTTGCCGCGACCTTATCGGCGATCAGATGCATGGTGTTGGTGCAGATCAAGATGCAGCCGGCGCCGGCAGCCTGCAGGCGCTCGGCCACCTCGCCGAGACGGCGGGACGCTCCAGCCCAGTCGCCGGCCTTCTGAAGCGCGACGATCTCCTCGAAATTGACCGAATGCAGAATGAGTTCGGCCGAGGCGAGGCCGCCGCGGCGCGCGCGCACCATCTCGTTGACTAGGCGATAGTAAACCGCCGAACTTTCGAAACTCATGCCGCCGATCAGGCCGATCGTTTTCATCTCTTCGTGCTCCCATGCTTCGAATTTCGAAAATGATGCCGCAATGGTCGCGCGGCGGGTTTGCATTGTTTGTCCTTTATGAGGAAGACGTGCTACTATTTTGCATCGATTGGCCAAATGACGCAAATTGAGAGCGCAGGGTTCATTTCACACCATGCTTGATGATCGTGACAGACGCATTCTCGACATGCTGCAGAAGAATGCCGGCATATCCGTGACCGATCTTGCCGAGCGCGCGGCGCTGTCGGTCTCGGCCTGCTCGCGGCGCATTCAGCGGCTGGAAGAAAGCGGCCATATCGCCCGGCGCATCATCGTGCTCGACCGCGAACGCATGGGCGTGCCGACGACGGTCTTCGCCCTCGTCAAGACGGCCCACCATTCCGACGAATGGACGGAAACCTTCCGGAGAATCATCAGCGACATTCCCGAGATCGTCGAGGCGCACCGGCTGACCGGAAACCATGATTACATCCTGAAAATCGTGCTGCCGCGCGTCGAGCATTACGACGTGATTTATAAGCAGATCGTCCGCAAGCTCGAACTCTTCGACGTCTCAGCGTCGATCTCGATGGAAGAATTGAAACATGGAATGGCGATACCTGTCGGCTATGCGCCGTGACCCCGTCGGCCCGGAAGAATAGACCGTGGCTCCTTTGCGCCTTCTCCGCGATTAATTTGTCCCGATACGGAACGATTTTCGACATATTGCGTTCACCCTTGGTTCAAGAGGGGGAAGTTGTGTCCTCCTCCTGGAGGAGTAGAGGAGGACAGTCATGAGAAAGCTAACCGTCGCCGCGTTATGCTTGATCATCAGCATCCCCGATGTCACGCCAGCCCAGGCGTTTCCGGCTATCAACCCACCCAGGATCGAAGCTCAGCAGCAGATCGAGCAGGTGCAATGGCGTGGCCACGGCCGTTACCGGGGAGGATATTACCGGGGCTACCATCGCCGTCATAGAGCGGATTTGGGCTGGGCTCTGGGTGGTCTAGCCGTCGGCACGATCATCGGCAGCGCATTGGCCCAGCCCTATTATGGCCGACCTTATTACGGTTCGCCCTACGGCTATTATGGCTCCCCGTACCGCTATTACGGTTCGCCATACCGCTATTCACCCTACCGGTATTATGGCCGCTATTATGGCCGGCCCTACCGCACCTATGCATCGCCTGCTTATTACGGAAGGGGAAACCACGAGGCGTGGTGCTATGCGCGCTATCGTTCGTACAGGGCCTACGATAACACCTTCCAGCCCTACTACGGACCCCGTCGCCAGTGCATCGGTCCTTATTGATCGGCAGGTTACGCACCTGCGCTGTGCACTGGTTCCAGGCCGACTAAACGCGCCGCATTATGCGGCGCGTTTCAGTTGCTTGTTCTAATTGCGTTGTACTCCAACCGAAATTCTCCCTCTGACCGCCGCTCCGCAGGCCTCGTCGGCTCCAGCAGGAGCGCGCGATATTAGCCGTCGGAGCCCTTGACTGCCCGCGACGCAGGGCAGGCATGCCGAAACAGTGGTTGCAACCTTTGCGGCGAAGGCCACATTGGCTTTCAGCAAAATGGCGCAAAAGGGTAGGTCATGAGCGAGCATCATCTCGTCGTTGTCGGCGGCGGTTTCGGCGGGCTGCAGCTCGTCAACGGATTGAAGGGAGCGGGCGTGAAGATCACGCTCGTCGACCGGCGCAATCATCATCTCTTCCAGCCGCTGCTCTATCAGGTGGCGACGACCATTCTCTCCACTTCGGAGATCGCCTGGCCGATCCGCCGCCTCTATGCCGACCGGCCTGACGTGACGGTGCTGCTCGGCGAGGTCACCGGTGTCGATAGCGGCGCCAAGACTGTTTCGTTACGCAACGGCATGACTCTCGGTTATGACACGCTGGTGTTGGCGACCGGGGCAACGCATGCCTATTTCGGCCGTGACGAATGGGAGCCGGTGGCGCCGGGTCTGAAGACGCTGGAGGATGCAACGACGATCCGCCGCCGCGTGCTGCTCGCTTTCGAGAAGGCGGAGATGGAGGCCGATCCCGCGGTGCGCGACGCGCTTCTGACCTTCACCATTGTCGGCGCCGGGCCGACCGGGGTCGAGCTCGCCGGCATCATCGCCGAGCTCGCGCATTTCACGCTGCCGAAGGAATTCCGCAATATCGATACGCGCAAGACCCGTGTGGTGCTCGTCGAGGCCGGCCCGCGGGTGCTGCCTACCTTTGCGGAGGAGCTTTCGGCCTATGCGCAAAAGGCGCTGGAGAAACTGGGGGTCGAGGTGCTTCTTGGCAAGCCGGTCACCGAGTGCAGCGCCGACGGTGTCCGAATCGGCGAGACTTTCACGCCCAGCCGCACGATCGTCTGGGCGGCCGGCGTCACCGCCTCACCGGCGGCGCGGTGGCTCGATATTCCGGCTGACCGTGCAGGGCGTGCCATCGTCGAGAAGGATCTGAGCGCGCCGGGCCTGCCTGATGTCTTCATTATCGGCGATACGGCCTCTGTCATGCGGGAGGATGGCAAGCCCGTGCCTGGCATAGCGCCCGCCGCCAAGCAGCAGGGCGGCTATGTGGCAAAAGTTATCCGCGCCCGCCTGTCCGGCAACCCGGCGCCTGCGCCTTTCAAATATTGGCATCAGGGGAGCCTGGCAACGATCGGCCAGAGTGCGGCGATCATCGATTTCGGCCGGATCAAGCTCAAGGGCTGGATCGCCTGGTGGATCTGGGGCATCGCCCATATCTACTTCCTGATCGGCACCCGCTCGCGCTTTGCCGTCGCCTGGAACTGGCTGTGGATCTATCTGAGCGGCCAGCACAGCGCCCGGCTGATCACGCAGCGGGAGACGATGCGGGAGGAGGGGTAGGCCCAAGTTGGAAGACAGTGGGAGAGGGGTGCCGTGTGACACCCCCTCTGTCCTGCCGGACATCTCCCCCAAGGTGGGGAGATTGGCTGGGCGCGACGTCTTCCCCAAACAATTGGCCTTGCAGTTCGACGAAACGGGTAGAGAGACGGGCAGGTTTGCCCACTTGCCAATCTCCCCCTTGTGGGGGAGATGCCCGGCAGGGCAGAGGGGGGTGCCACACTGCGCAACCTCTCCTCCGTCATTCCTGCGCCTGTCACAGGAATCCAGCACGGCGCGTCCGCGCCGTGAATGAATCTTGGATACGTGTAACAGAGTTTCCCGTACAAAGAGAGCCTCATGCTGAGGTGCGCAGGCCGAAGGCCGGAGCCTCGAAGCACGGGGGGCGGGCGCTCCGATGGGCGAATTGGAGCGACGTTTGCGGGGGATGCTTCGAGGCTCCGTCCTGCGGGCTACGCACCTCAGCATGAGGGAGCTTGAGTGTTCCGTTATAAAAAAAGCGGCTCCCGAAGGAGCCGCTCTTGTTCCTCAAGCCGCCAGCGAGGCGATGTCGATGACGAAGCGGTAGCGGACGTCGCTTTTCAGGACCCGTTCATAGGCTTCGTTGACCTGGTCGATATTGATCTTCTCGATCTCGGAGACAATGTTGTGCTTGCCGCAGAAATCGAGCATTTCCTGGGTTTCCTTGATCGAACCGATCATCGAGCCCGAAATGCTCTTGCGGCCGGGGATGACCGAGAAGGCATGAACGGGGATCGGGTGCTCGGGCGCGCCGACGACCACGAAGGAACCGTCCACCTTCAGCAGGCCGAGATAGGCGTTCCAGTCGATCTCGGCGCTGACGGTGCAGATGATGAGATCGAAGGTGCCGGCGAGCTTCGTGAAGGTCTCGGGATCGTTGGTGGCGTAATATTCCTTGGCGCCGAGCTTTAGGCCGTCTTCCTTCTTGGAAAGGGTCTGGGAGAGAACCGTGATATCGGCGCCCATCGCCGAACCCAGCTTGACGCCCATGTGGCCGAGGCCGCCCATGCCGACGATCGCGACCTTCTTGCCGGGGCCGGCATTCCAGTGGCGCAGCGGCGAATAAAGCGTGATGCCGGCGCAGAGCAGCGGCGCCGAGGCATCGAGCGGCAGATTGTCAGGGATAGACATGACGTAGCCCTCTTTGACGACAATCGAGTCGGAATAGCCGCCCTGGGTCCGCGTCTTGCCGTCGGCTTCGAAGTCGTTGTAGGTGCCGCTGAGACCCGGCATATACTGCTCCCGGTCGAGATCGCGCTCGGCGCAGCCGATGCAGGAATCGACGAAGCAGCCGACGCCGACACGGTCGCCGACCTTGAACTTGGTGACGGCGGAGCCGACCGCCGAAACGATGCCGGCAATCTCATGGCCAGGGACGATCGGATAGACGGCGTTCTTCCACTCATTGCGGACGGTGTGGATGTCGGAATGGCAGATGCCGGCAAACTTGATGTCGATGACGACGTCGTCGGCGTTCGGTTCGCGGCGTTCGAAGGTGAAAGGGGTCAGCGGCTTGGAAGCGTCGGTGGCGGCATAGCCTCTTGCGATAGGCATGGGAACCTTCCTTTTTCGATTTTTGAGGTGGGGTTGAGCGGGATGACGCACTATTGCCCCGATCGCGGCGAGGGAGGTAGAGTGATCCTCCAAGCTTCTTGCACGATCCTGCAAAAATGGACGGACGGCCCGTTTTCGGAATGCCCGGGCGAACCTAAGATAGAAGCCGCTTCGGATATGAGCCGTTCAGCAGGCCTCAGACAGAAAGAGTTTCCGCATGACTTTGCCTTTCAGCCCCTACCAGGAAATCGTCGACATCGTGATGCGCTTCGCGCCTGGCGACGGCGAGTTCTCGACTGCGATCGGCAATCTTCATGTCAGCCGCCGCTCCAAGCCCAGCGATCCGTTCCACAGCAGCTACCGGCCCTGTTTTGCTTTCGTGCTACAGGGGGCCAAGAGCCTGCAGCTCGGCACGGAACGCATCAGCTACGGGACCGGGGATTATCTTTTGACCTCGCTCGATCTGCCGGTCGCCTGGCGCGTCACGGAGGCAAGCCCCGAGGTTCCGCATCTCTGCCTGGGGCTGGCGATCGATTCGGAAAAGCTGCTGGAACTGCTCAGCCGCATCGATATTCCGCGACCGGCCGCCGATACGGACGGGCAGCGCGGCATGGTGGTGAACGTCGCGCCGCCGGAGCTGATGGATGCGGCCGTCCGGCTGCTGCGTTTGCTCGATCGTCCAGGCGACATTCCCGCCATGGCGCCGCTGATCGAGCAGGAGATCCTCTACCGCGTGCTGACCGGGCCGCACGGCGCCCGCCTGATCAACATCGCCACATCAGACAGCCACAGCAACAGGATCGCGCGGGCCGTCGCCTGGCTGAAGGAGAATTTCGCCCGGCCGCAGCGCATCGAAGACCTCGCCGAGCGCGTCAATATGAGCGTGTCGTCCTTCCATCACCACTTCAAGTCGGTGACGGCAATGACGCCGGTGCAATACCAGAAGCAGCTGCGCCTGCACGAGGCGCGCCGGCTGATGCTGGTGGAGCGGCTCGATGCCGGCACCGCCGGCCACCGCGTCGGCTATCAGAGCCCGTCGCAGTTCAGCCGTGAATACAGCCGCCTCTACGGCGTTTCGCCGGCCCGCGACATCGACGGCGTGCGCGAGATGATGGCGGCGGAATAGACGCCGGCGGTTCCGGCCAAAATGCGGTATTAAAGGATGCTTGACGTTTCCCGGCTAGGCTGGCGCCATCAATCAAGCAGGCACCGCCGTCCGCATGACGCAAGCACCGTTTCTTTCCATCGTCGCGCCTTGTCACAACGAGGAAGAGGGCCTGCGCGAATTCTGCCGCCGCGCCTCTGCTGCCGCGCAGAGCGTTGCCGGCGATGCCTTCGAGCTCATTCTCGTCGATGATGGTTCCTCCGACGGCACCTGGGAGATCATTTCGGAACTGGCGGCAAAAGTGCCGCAGGTGCTCGGTGTTCGTCTGTTGCGCAATCACGGCCACCAGCTGGCGTCGACGGCGGGACTTTCCGCCTCGCGGGGCGAGCGCATCCTTCTGATCGACGCCGATCTTCAGGATCCGCCCGAACTGCTTTTGATGATGATGCCGATCATGGAGCGTGGCGCCGACGTCGTCTATGGCCAGCGCACACGTCGCGAGGGTGAAACCTGGTTCAAGCTCGCCACCGCTTCGCTGTTCTACCGCACCCTCTCCAGGCTCGCTTCCGTGACCATTCCGCGCGATACCGGCGATTTCCGGCTGATGCGCCGGCGCGTCGTCGATATTCTGCTGGCGATGCCGGAACGCGACCGCTTCATCCGCGGCATGGTCAGCTGGATCGGTGGCAGGCAGGTGGCGCTGCCCTATGAGCGCGACGCCCGTTTTGCCGGCACGACGAAATATCCGCTGCGCAAGATGATCAATTTCGCGCTCGATGCGATCACCAGCTTTTCGACGACGCCGCTGCGCATCGCCACATGGCTCGGCATGATCAGCGCCGGCATCGCGATGGCGCTGCTCGTCTATACCTTCATTCGCTGGCTGCAAGGCGAGACGGTCACCGGCTGGTCGTCGATCATGGCCGCCGTCAGCGCCTTCAGCGCCATCCAGCTGATCTGCATCGGCATCATCGGCGAATATCTCGGCCGTCTCGTGCAGGAGAGCAAGAAGCGGCCGATGTTCATGATCGAGGCGATCCTGCGCGGCAACGACCGTGCGGAACTGCCGGCTGCTTTTTCGGAGATGGGCGCCGGCGACAAGCTTGCCGCGCTGGATGCGGCCTTCGGATTCGAAGAGTCGCCACCGTCGCAAAAGAGTGATCGGATCGGATAATGGACCAGATTTCCACGCCTGCTGTAGCCGCAGACGGGTCTGATGAATTGGCGGCCCGGCAGGATTCCACCATTGCGATCGCGGTTTTCGTCGCGTTTGTCGCCCTCCTGGTCCTGTTATTCCGCTTTCCGCCAGTTCTTGATTACGCCAATCACTACGCTCGTATCTGGCTTCTATCCGGGGGCATCGGCGAGCAGCCGTTTCCGGAGGTCTATGCGGTCGATTGGAACCGCACCTTCACCAATGTCGGGATCGATCTTCTGGCGGCCCGAATAGGGCCGCTTGTCGGGGCCGACAGGCTGGCGCGGGCTTTGCTTTTCCTGGCGATCGTGCTGCCGCCGCTTGGCGCGATCGCGCTGCACCGGACGCTTTTCGGCAGCCGGTCCTATTGGCAGATTGCAATGCTGTCGCTTGGCTGGTGCGCCACGATGATCGGCGGCTTCATCAACTTCCAGATCGGCCTCGGCATGGCCTTGTTCTTCGCCTGCGCCGACCTGCGGTTACAGCGCCGCAATCCCGTCCTGCTTTTCGCCTGGCGGCTTGCCGCCGTGCTCATGCTGACGGTGATGCACATCTTCTCGCTCGGCTTCTATATGGCGATCATCTGCGGCCTCGAATTTTCCTGGCGTTTCGACGTCTTGGGATCGAAGGCGGGGCTGATGCGGCTCGCCGGCCGGTTGACGCTGGCGCTGGGCGCATGCGTTCTGCCGCCGTTCGCACTCTATCTCCGTTCGCCAGCTTTGCCCAACGCCGGTGATAACGGCCTTGCCCTTGCCTGGAACGACGGCGTCGTCCTGATTCTCATGAATTTGCTCTCCGCGATCACCACATACATTCCGGTGGTAGACGTGGTGATGGTTCTGCCGTTGATCCTCATCTGCACGCGTGCCGCACGCGCGGGCGATATCCGCGTGCATGCGGGCCTTGCCGTGGCCGCCAGCGGGCTGCTGCTGCTCGCTTGTGTTTCGCCTCGCCATATGCTCGGAACCGGATGGATCAGCTGGCGCTTTCCGATCATGACGGCGCTCGTCGCCATGGCGATGGTGTGTCCTTTCGCCAATCTGACGCGCCGCCAGGCGCTGTTGCTGGCGCTCGTTGTCAATCTCGCGGTTTTCGGCCGGACGAGCTGGATCGGCTGGAACTGGTGGCTTGCACAAAAGGACGTTGCTGCCGTCGAGACCGTCCTCAAAAAGGTGCCGGTCGGCGCGGCCGTTCTGCCTCTGGAGCATGATCCCGAGACGGTGGGCGGCCTTGCGCACTCCAGCCGGTATTTTTTCTTTCGAGAGGAGACTTTCTGGCACCTGCCGACGCTTGCCACGCCTTTCGCGCATGCGTTCGTGCCGACTCTCTTCACCGCGAAAGGCAAGCAGCCCCTATCGGTTCTGACGCCATGGTCTGAGATCGCGGTCCCCGAAGGCAATCTGCTGTCGATCGGCGTGCTTTTGTGCCCGGCAATGATGCAGGTCTATGAAAACTTCACACCCTATCTGTCAGACTGGCGCGGACGTTTCGATTTCATCCTCGTCGTCAATGCGGATACCTCCGACCGCTATGTCGGCACCTTGATGCCGGCCGGTCTGACGCTGGTCGAGGATGCCGGTTTCGCCAAGCTCTACGGGATCGACAAGGCGGCGCCGGCAGAACCTCTTTCGGTTCCCGCCGGTTGCCCGACGGATCTATGAACCGATGCCTCCCGGAGATCGAGCCAACACCAGGCAGTGACTTCTCAATCGCCTCGGCGAAATGGATCTCCGGAGCACGTCCTTGCCATGGCGCCGCGACCGCGTAATGTCAGCGTCCCCGGACGCGGTGATCTTTCCAGACATGGATTGACATCCGGCCGCGGCTGCCCATCAAGCCGATCCCAGGCGAATTGAAGCGAGAGACCATGAGCGACACATCCCACACCACGGAAGCCGGCGCCAAATATGTCATCGGTGTAGATGTCGGCACCGGCAGCGCCCGGGCAGGCCTGTTCGATATGGCCGGCAGCATGCTTGCTTCCGCCAAGCGCAATATCAGCCTGTTTCATGAAGCCGGTTCCATCGTCGAGCAATCGAGCAGCGAAATTTGGCGCGCGGTGTGCGCGGCCGTGCGGGAGGTGGTTGCCGCAGCCGGCGTCGATCCGGCTTCGGTGGTCGGGCTCGGCTTCGACGCCACCTGCTCGCTCGTCGTCCTCGGCGAAGGCGGCAGATCGCTGGCCGTCGGACCTTCGGAAGATCCGGACCGGGACATCATCGTGTGGATGGACCACCGCGCGGTCCCGCAGGCGGAGCGCATCAACGCCTTCGGACATGACGTGCTGCGCTATGTCGGCGGCCGAATCTCGCCCGAGATGGAGACACCCAAGCTTCTCTGGCTGAGGGAAAACCGCCCCCACGTGTTCGATGCCGCCTGGCAATTCTTCGACCTTGCGGATTTCCTCACCTGGCGGGCGACCGGCGATCTCTCGCGTTCGACCTGCACCGTCACTTGCAAGTGGACCTATCTCGCCCATGAGAAGCGCTGGGACAGCAGCTATTTCCATCAGATCGGCCTCGGCGTGCTGGCAGATGAAGGTTTTGCCCGCATCGGCACTTCCATCGTCGAGCCCGGTTCGACGCTTGGTGAGGGACTGACCGCTGCAGCGGCCGAAGAGCTCGGCCTGGTGCCGGGCACGGCCGTCGCGGCCGGGCTGATCGATGCACATGCCGGCGGTGTCGGAACCGTCGGCGCCGATCCGCAGGCCAATCTTGCCTATGTCTTCGGGACTTCCTCGTGCACGATGACATCGACGGCAGAACCGTCTTTCGTATCCGGCGTCTGGGGACCCTACTATTCGGCGATGGTGCCGGGCCTCTGGCTGAACGAGGGCGGTCAGAGTGCCGCCGGCGCGGCGATCGACCAGCTCCTCTCCTTCCATCCAGCCGCCGGCGAGGCGATGGAGCTTGCGACGAGCGCGGGCACTGCACTGCCGGTCCTGCTTGCCGACATGGCCGCCGGCAAGGCGGGCCGTGCCTCCGATGCCGTCAGGTTGGCGGCCGGGCTGCATGTCGTTCCCGAATTCCTCGGCAACCGCGCGCCCTTTGCCGATCCGCATGCCCGGGCTGTTATCGCCGGTCTCGGCATGGAGCGGGATGTCGACAGCCTCGTCTCGCTCTACGTCGCTGGGCTTTGCGGCATCGGCTACGGCCTCAGGCAGATCATCGAGACGCAGGCCGAGGCGGGCGTCACCGTCGAGAACATCGTCATCAGCGGCGGTGCCGGCCAGCATGATTTCGTCCGCCAGGTGCTCGCCGATGCGAGCGGCAAGCCGGTGGTCGCCACGAAGGCCGAGGAGCCGGTGCTGCTCGGCGCAGCCATCCTCGGGGCCGTCGCCGGCCGCCAATTTGCCGATGTGCGCGCGGCGATGAGCGAACTCACGAGGGTGGAAACACGCTTTCAGCCGTCGCAGGGTGAGATTTCGGAACTCCACCGCAAGCGTTACGAAGCGTTCAAGGAGCTTCAGACGCTGGCGCGCAAGCTTCGCAGCGATGGCTGATATGTTGGCATGACAGAGGCCCGCCTTTGGGACTTGGTCTTGTTATGGAATTGAGACAACGTACAGCGCAGTAGAGTTTATCGTTCGATTTCCAACAACAGCCCGAGTTCCACGCTCAGTGAAGCCACTGGCATTGAGGCTACTCTTGACCGATGCGTTGAGAGGAGTATGGCGCCGGCCCGGTCCTGAGAAGGGCCGGGCTTTAGCGTGCGAGGCATAACGGCCCCGCCGCATGCAGCCTCATCCGGCGCTGTCCTTATGCAGGACAGAGCCGGTGCTGTACTGCTCAAATACCGGTCAGGCGATCGCGCCGCCGTCGGCGGTCAGGGTAGCGCCCGTGATCACGCTTGCGGCTGGACTTGCCAGAAAGACAACAGCGTTCGCGATTTCACGCGGTTCGCCATAGCGTCCCAAAGAGGTCAGGCTTCGCTGGAAATCGGCAGCCGCGCCGTCCGCCGGGTTGGCATCCGTATCAGTCGCCCCGGGCTGCACAAGATTAACGGTGATTCCGCTCGGACCGAGTTCGCGCGAAAGGCCGCGAGTGAAGGATGTAAGTGCCGCCTTAGACATCGCATAGGGCGTTATGCCCGGAAACGGCACCCGCTCTCCCAAAGCCGAACCGATGGTGATGATCCGTCCCCCTTCTTGAAGATGGGGGATAACAGCCTTGGCGAACAGGACTGGCGCTCGCACATTGACGTCCATTACAGCCTGAAAGTCGTCGACGTTGAGGTCAGCGATTGTCCCGGTGTGCCCAATGGCTGCACTGTTTACGAGGATTTCGAGTCCACCAAGTGCGGATACCGCTTCCCTTACTGCGCGTGTGATGGCGTCCGGGTCGGAGCTATCGGCTTGAATAGCGACTGCTCGGTGCCCCTTGCTTTCGATGGATTTAGCCACCGCTTCGGCCTTTTCGACCGAGCGTTGATATGTGAAAGCTACGTCGGCCCCATTCTCCGCCAGCGCCAGCGCTATAGCGGCGCCGATACCCCGCGATCCGCCGGTTACCAATGCACGCTTTCCTTTGAGATCAATCATATGTTGTCCTTTCCAGTTGGTCGCCTCAAGCATTCAGGCTAACCGCGGACGCCGCGAACGCGCTCGTCGGTTTGCTCCGCCAATCTGGTGTGCGCGGTAGGCACCTCGTAGTGATGAGAAATGCTTAACTGTGTTGCGGAAAGAGGAACGTCGGCCGACATGTCTCGAGCCAGAGGGCTCGGCTGCCTTTGCTTGAGGCGATGCTAGCTCCGGCGTGTCAGGTAAGCCGTTTGCTCCAGAGCGGCGCGGGTGTGACCAGGCCGGGTTTGATCTGCACCATAATCCGCATCCACTCGTCAGTAATTTGAGCCGCTGCCGTTGTTAACATCGACGTCAGGGGAACTTTCATCGTCACGTCGGGATCGGCCTGGATGACACGCTTCGCCAGATCGATCAGGACTGGAACAGGTCAAGGATGCGAGCGGAACGTCTGTCGCGTAGACCTTGGGAAACTCGCTCTTTGCTTCTAGGCGCCGCCATCGAAGCACTGGATCAACATCTCAGTCAACACACGGACTTTCCTAGATGGATGTTGTCCCGGCGGCCTGACGACGAATATCCCTGCGGGAGGCGGCGGGTGGCGAGACATCACCTGAACGAGGGCTCCCGAGGCTATATGTTCATCGGTAAGGCCATCCGGAAGCCTGGCGACACCGATTCCCGCCAATGCGGCTGCCAAGAGAGCCACGCCATTATCGGCCTTGAAGCGACCTTGTGGACGAACAGTCAGAACCTTATCCCCATCGGTGACCTGCCACGCTTCCGTTCCTTGCATCAGAGCCTGATGATCGACAAGTTCGTCTGGCGTCTCGGGTGAGCCGTTCGCAGCAATATATTCCGGGCTAGCGACGAACTTTCCGTAAAGCGGGCCGACACGTCTGGCGACGAGATTCGAGTCCTGCAGATAGCCCACGCGTATGGCGCAGTCGAAACCTTCTGTGACAAGGTCGACGAAGCGGTCCGTATAGCAAGAGTAAATGTGCAATTGCGGGTGCTGGCGCGCCATTTGAGAGAGTACGGGAGCGAAATGTGTCGGACCGAAGGACAGGGGCGCAGCAACCCTCAGGCGACCGCAAAGCTCACCAGCCGGCAGGATGGTCTCTCGTGCCGCGTCCATCTCCGCAGAGATTCTTGCAGCGTAGTCCCGGAAAGTGGCGCCTGCTTCGGTGAGCGCGATGCCACGGGTCGTCCTGGCAAGAAGCTGTGCACCAAGATCGGTTTCAAGCCGCGCGATACGCCTGCTGACCATCGACTTGGAGATGCCAAGCCGCTGCGCAGCGGACGTGACTCCACCCGCATCAGCGACTTCGACAAATGTCCTGAGGTCTTCGATTTCCACTCTGCGTTCCTCTTCTTGCGACACAGTTCAGCAACATCGAGGACTACCGCATCGAATGAGGGAATGACAAGTTTGCCGCGGATTGTTCCCGAAGAGGAGCGTCCAAATTGTGCCAACGAACCGCCAACTTAGGATATTCCATGACCTTTCGTAACGGCCTCAATTCACTCCTTCGTCCCGAAGATTCGGTGCTTGTCCTGATTGACCACCAACCTTACCAGTTGGCTAACGTCAACAGTCACGAGCCCACGATGGTGGTCAACAACACGGTGGGTTTGGCAAAAGCAGCAAAGGCTTTTGGCGTGCCCACGATTCTGACGACGGTGATCGCCGAGCGGGGTGGCAAATTGTTCCCCCAAATCGCCGAGGTGTTCCCTGGCCAGGAAATCATCGATCGGACATTCATCAACACTTGGCAGGATCAGAAGGTCGTAGATGCAGTCAAGGTGACCGGCCGCAAGCAGCTGATCATCGCCGGACTCTGGACCGAGGTATGCGTTGCAATGCCGGCAATTCAAGCTGCAGGCGAGGGGTGGGATGTCACGGTCATCACCGATGCATCCGGCGCTGTTTCAGTCGAAGCGCATCAGGTCGCGATTCAACGCATGATTGCCGCCGGCGTGAACATAATGACCTGGCTGGCCCTTGCGGCTGAATGGCAACGCGACTGGGCTCGTGCGGATCAGGCCGCAAAGGTGACCGACGTCATCGTGCAACATGTCGGCGGTAGCGGCATCGCCTATTTGTGGGAGCAGCAGTTGCTAAATACCCCTGTGCCAACCGCCTCCGTGGGGGTTTAACCGCCAGGGATGACGAGAATCAAGCGGAGCGAGGATCTCGCCTCAGGTTTAGCTCGTCATCCCAGCCAGTCGACCGTGATCGACATTTTGCCCCTAGGGTTGATGTCGCCGGAGTATTCCAATCATGGGGCGCGGCCGGTTGATTGAGGGCGGCCGTACCCGCCATCGCGAAACTCTCAACACTGGCCGCCCATAGCTAAACGGATTGCAAAGACGTCTCATGGAAATTGGTATCGATAGTTTTGCAGCCATCCTCCCGGATCCGGCGACAGGTCAGCTTCCGTCTCCTACGGATCGCATGGCCGAACTTATCGAGGAGGTTGTCGCCGCTGACCGTGTCGGCCTCGACGTCTTCGGCATTGGAGAGCATCATCGAGGTGAATTTCTCGATTCTGCGCCCACAGTCATACTGGCCGCAGCAGCAGCCCGCACTGAACAAATCAGACTGACAAGCGCCGTGACAGTCCTGAGCGCCGCAGATCCAGTGCGGGTCTTTCAGGAATTTGCGACTCTTGATCTGATTTCGCGAGGCCGTGCGGAAGTGGTCGTCGGCCGTGGATCATTTGTTGAGGCCTACCCGCTATTTGGTCTTGATACACGAGACTACGACGACCTCTTCGCCGAAAAGCTCGACCTGTTTCTCAAGCTAGGGGAAGCAACGAGCGTCACATGGGAGGGCCGGTTTCGTCCGGCACTCAGAGGGCAGGGCGTGTTCCCCCGTCCTCATCAGCCGCAAATGCCGGTGTGGATCGGTGTAGGCGGCACTCCGGAGTCATTCGTGCGGGCCGGTGCACTCGGCCTGCCGCTGATGGTCGCCATCATCGGTGGCAGCTTCGACCGTTTCCGTCCACTGATCGATCTCTATCGCGACGCGGGCAGGCGTGCAGGACATGGCCCCGAGATGCTCAGGGTCGGCATACACGCAATGGGCTTCGTTGGCGAGACGAACGCTGCAGCTAAGGAAGCCTTCTTTCCTGGCTGGGCGCATCTCACAGCGAAATTAGGTCGCGAGCGCGGCTGGTCGCGGCCAACGCGTCAGCAGTTCGAAGCCATGGCCGGTCCTGACGGTGCTTTTCTTGTCGGTGATCCAGCAACCGTATCTGCCAAGATGCTCCGGGCCAGCGAGGAACTTGGCGGCATTTCCCGCATCACGTTCCAGATGAGCACCGCCTCCCTTGAACCGGCAGCGATGAAGCGTTCAATTGAACTGCTGGGGACTGAAGTTGCCCCCGTCGTCAGGGCCTCAGGACGAAAACCGTAAGTCTTCCCAGGCGCCAGTGGTGACGCAGTTTGAAAAGGTGCCGAAAAAAGGCTTCGTGCGGCTCGTGTGAAGTCCAATTCGGGCACAGGCTGGCTTCGCCTTGACTCATCGGTTTCATGAACGCCAACAGAAAAGGACGATGTGCATGAGTTGGAACCCCGGCATTGAACCAGGATGCCCTGATCAGATCAGTGTTGATGCAATCGAAACGCTAATCGTTCCCCGAGCTCGCGATCTCGGCGGTTTCGAGGTCCGGCGCGCTTTGCCGGCGCCGAAGCGGCAGATGGTCGGACCGTTCATCTTCTTCGATCAGGCCGGGCCAGCCGAATTGTTGACCGGTCAGGGGATCGATGTTCGGCCGCACCCGCATATCGGTCTTGGCACCGTCACGTATCTCTATCGCGGCGACTTCCACCACCGTGATAGCACCGGAGCCGACCAGATTATAAGGCCGGGGGAGTTGAACTGGATGGTTGCGGGCCGCGGCGTATCCCATTCGGAGCGTACCAGTGCGGCGGCTCGAACCGGCCCGAACAGCTTGTTTGGAATTCAGACTTGGCTGGCTCTGCCAGAAAGTCATGAGGAGATGGCGCCCACGTTCGAGCATCACGGCGAAGCTGCGTTGCCGATGATCGAGGATGGGGGCGTTTCAGTACGACTGATCCTGGGAAGCGCCTACGGAAAACAGGCGCCTGCGACGATGTTCTCGGAAACCTTCTACGCTGATGTGAAGCTGGAAGCAGCCGCCCTTCTGCCGATGCCGGACAATCATGAGGACCGGGGCATTTACATCGTCGAAGGTTCAATCTCGATCGCCGGCCAAGAGTTCAGCGCGCCCCAAATGATGGTGTTCCGCCCCGGAGACAGGATTACTGTAGCGGCCGGTGGCGGAGGGGCGAGGATTATGATCCTTGGTGGCGCGACCCTCTCGGGACCCAGATACATCTGGTGGAATTTCGTCGCCTCGTCGAAGGACCGCATCGAAGACGCTAAGGCTGAATGGCGAGCACAGAATTGGGGCGAAGGACGCTTCGACCTTCCGATTGATGACCGGGATGAGCATATCCCACTGCCGGATTGATGGAGGATACCTCTCTCGCGAGGGGCGCGAGCGTGTGCTTCCCGAACGTCCGGGCGCCATAGTGGGATTCGAAAAATTTGGACATACGAAATGAGCAACAAATGGCCCCGCCTCGACTACTTCAGCTGGCGCGAGCCGTGTAAAACATTGCAGCCGTCGTCTCATCAGCCAATGTATTGCCTGATGTGTGGTGCGGACTCGGACACCTTCGAAGGAGGCGATCCTGACATCGCCTATGCCGTGATCCGCAACTGCCAGAACATTGCCTCGCACTACTGGTCAGCAGATATTGAGCCCATCCATCAAGGGAGAATGAGCGGAAGCAATAGAGTGCTCGGCGTTCCGCTCCCAATGCATGTGGAAGCTTTTGAACACCCGGCGCGCTACGCCTGATGCGCCCCGCAATTCGGCCCATCAGATTTTCCCAACTAAAATATTTGCCGGGCCTGCTTGACGGCCCGATCGGTTTGCCGCATAAAGCTCACGAACCGTACCGTACGGTACGTATATGGGAGCCGCGACCGTGTCTGTCGATACTGCAGAGCCGAGCGAATTTTCGCCGCGCCAGAACGCCGTTTTGGAGCAGGCGCTGCGGTTGCTCGTCGATGGCGGCGAGAAGGCGCTGACGACCTCTGGTGTCGCGCGTGCCGCCAATTGCTCCAAGGAAAGCCTCTACAAGTGGTTCGGCGACCGCGACGGTCTGCTCTCGGCGATGATCGCCTATCAGGCGAGCAAGGTGCGCACCTTCGAGCGCAACGGCGAGCGGCTGACGGCGGCGAGCCTGCACGATCATGTCGTGATCTTCGCCCGTGACCTGCTGGAGGTGCTGGCCGGTGATGTCTCGCTGGCACTGAACCGGCTCGCCATCGGCCAGTCCCATCGCGACGGCTCGAAGCTCGGTAAGCTGCTGCTAGAGCGCGGCCGCCGCCAGATCGACCGGCGCGCCATGGCGCTGATCGATGCCGGCAAGAGGGCAGGGCTCCTGCGCTTTGCCGATGCCGACGAGGCCTATCATACGCTTTACGGCCTTGTGGTCTCCGACCTGCATGTGCGCATGCTGCTCGGGGAGCCCGGCCTCAAGGATACCGCGCGCCAGGCGGAGAAGGCGGTGACCGCCTTCCTGCGGCTTTACGGCACGGAAAGGGTACTGGCGGAGATGCCGGCTCTCGGCTGATTTCGCCTTAATGACAGTCAACAGGACAAGCACAAGGGAAGGAACTTCAAATGCGCGTCTATTACGATCGTGATGCCGATCTCAACCTCATCAAGGCCAAGAAGGTCGCCGTCATCGGCTACGGCTCGCAGGGCCGCGCCCATGCGCTGAACCTGAAGGACAGCGGCGCCCAGAACCTCGTCATCGCTCTCAAGGCCGGTTCGCCCACAGTCAAGAAGGCTGAAGCCGACGGCTTCAAGGTCATGACGGTTGCCGAAGCCGCCGGCTGGGCCGACCTGATGATGATGGCGACGCCGGACGAGTTGCAGGCCGACATCTACAAGGCCGATATCGCGCCGAATATCCGCGACGGCGCTGCCATCGCCTTCGCTCACGGCCTCAACGTCCATTTCGGCCTGATCGAGCCGAAGGCTTCGGTCGACGTCGTCATGATCGCGCCGAAGGGCCCGGGCCACACGGTTCGCGGCGAATACCAGAAGGGTGGCGGCGTTCCCTGCCTCGTTGCCGTTCACCAGAACGCTTCCGGCAACGCGCTTGAACTCGCTCTCTCCTACGCTTGCGGCGTCGGCGGCGGCCGTTCCGGCATTATCGAAACCAACTTCCGCGAAGAGTGCGAAACCGACCTCTTCGGCGAACAGGTCGTTCTATGCGGCGGCCTCGTCGAGCTCATCCGCGCCGGTTTCGAAACGCTGACCGAAGCCGGTTATGCGCCTGAGATGGCCTATTTCGAATGCCTGCACGAAGTGAAGCTGATCGTCGACCTGATCTATGAAGGCGGTATCGCCAACATGAACTACTCGATCTCCAACACGGCCGAGTGGGGCGAATATGTCACGGGCCCGCGCATCATCACCGAAGAAACCAAGGCCGAGATGAAGCGCGTCCTGAAGGACATCCAGACCGGCAAGTTCACCTCCGAGTGGATGCAGGAATACCGCTCGGGCGCGGCCCGCTTCAAGGGCATCCGCCGCAACAACGACAGCCACCAGATCGAGGAAGTCGGCGCCAAGCTGCGCGGCATGATGCCCTGGATCGGCAAGAACAAGCTGGTCGACAAGAGCGTGAACTAAGCGATTGCGCTGATATTGAACGGGAGGCCGGGGTGAAAGCTCCGGCCTTTCTTGTTTTGACAGGCCTCATTCTCAACTCGGCGTCATCCTCGGCCTTGCGGTGGCCGGCCGCCATCTCGAACCCTCATTCGCACATCACGCTCCCGCGGCATGCTTCCTCAAGAGGCCGGCACGCCTTACGGAATTGTATAATTCGCGAGAAGTCCCCGTGAGTTTTCGGGCGCAGGCTTGGTGCCATCATAGCCACCAAGTCGAGGCCAGCTCTCATGAATATGCGCGCCACCCTAGCCGCCACCATCGTTTCGCCAGTCCAGCCGGTCAGCCTGCGGATCAATACCTACCTCATCAACCTCGACCGGGCAGAGCTTCGCCGATTTCGCATGGAGCGCCTGCTGTCCGAGATCGGCATAAGCTTCGAGCGGGTGGCGGCCGTCGACGGGGTCGGCATATCCCTGCCGCGCCGCGATTTCGACGGGCAATCCTATCTGCTCCGGCATGGCCGTTCGCCGAATCCTTTCGAGATCGGCTGCTATCTCAGCCATGTCGAGTGCGCGAGAAGGTTTCTTGCCGGCAACGGCGAATTTGCTCTTATTCTCGAAGACGATCTCGATTTCGATGACGATTTCGCCGAGGTGCTCGCCGCCGCGCTCGAGCAACACGCATCCTGGGATATTTTACGTCTTTCGACCGTGAACTCAGGGCGCAAGCATAGGGTGGAGCCGCTCACAGCATCGCGCTCGCTGGCGATCGCGCTCACCCGCGAGAAGGGATCGGGCGCTTATTTGATCAATCGTAAGGCAGCCGGCTGGATCGCCGATGTGCTCGTTCCCATGCGGCTGCCCTATGATCTCGCGCTCGATCTCGAATTCGACGAGGGGCTGCGGGCCTGTTTCGTCGATCCGGTTCCGGTCAGCCAGCGGGCAGATCCGCATTCCCAGATACAGGCAGGGCTCTCGACCTACCGCCTTGGCCGCCGCCGGCCATGGAGCGTCCTGCCGTATCGCGCGGCGGCGGAAGTGCGCCGGTTCTCGGTGCGCTTCGTCAGGCTTGCGGCGCTGCGGATGCGGGGCTGGAAAGATGAGACGGCAGCAGCGGGAAGCCTATCGAAACGGTGAGGCCGGGATGGTTGTCGCCCATGGCGATCTCCGCCGAGTGCAGGTCGGCGACCGCCTTGACCAGGCTGAGGCCGAGGCCGCTGCCTTCCGTGGTGCGGCTCTTGTCGAGGCGGTAGAGACGCCGGAACACCTTGTCCCGCTCCTCGGCGGGAATGCCCGGTCCGCTGTCGGCGACCGACAATATGGCGCGATCGGCATGCCGGCGAAGGGACAGCGTGATGACCGTTCCGCCGGGGCAGTGGTTGATAGCGTTCTCCACCAGATTGGCGGTCATCTGCGTCAGCAGATCGCGATCACCCCAGATGAGCGCGGAGCAGCGCTCAGCGATTGCGAGAGACTGGCCGGCGTCTTCGGCGACATCGGCATAGACCTCGGAAATGACGGCGAGCACATCGTCGACGTTGGTCGTCTGGAAACGCTCCTTGCGGGCGCCGGCCTCGATCTGGGAAATGCGCAGAAGTGCTGCGAAGGTCGCGTTGATCCGGTCGCTCTCGCTTCTCGCCTCGTCGAGGAGAGCCGAAACATCCAGTTGCCGGTCGTTGAGCGTCACGGCAGCATCGAGCGTCAGGCGCAGCCGGTTGAGAGGCGTCTTGAGATCGTGGGCGATATCGGCGCTCACCTGCCGCATGCTCTCGACCAATGTCTGGAGCCTGTCGAGGGCCGCATTGATCTGGATTGCCACCGTATCGAGATCGTCGCCGTTTCCGGTGATCGGAATGCGAGCCTGCAGGGCGCCGTGGGCGACGTCGTTCATGGTGTTGGTAACCCGGTCCAGTCTCGCCTGAGCGCGGAATGCCAGGAAGACGCCGCCGCCGATGGCAGTCGCCACAGCGATCGCGGCAGCCCATTCGAAGCTGATTAGAACGATCCTCAGCATTTCGTCGACATCGTTGAAATTTTCGGCGACCACCAGCGTATAGGGACCGATCGCCGAGACCTGCATGCGGTAACGTTCGTGCCCCTTCAGCCCGACGTCTCGCGACGTGACGGTATAGACTCCGTTCGGGATGCGGGGCGCGGCGAAATTGCCGGCAAGTTTGCGCCCGCCTGCATCCATCAGCGAGTAGAGCCCGTCGGAGGTCGATTGGAAGCTCGCATAGTTATTGAGCGTGTTGATCAGATCTTCGGTATCATGCGGCTGGTAGGCCGAGGCGATCAGCGAATTCATCTCGTGAAGCGATTGTTCCAGGTCGCGCTCGAGGCCGGCGCGCAGCATGTGGTACATGATCGTACCGCTGAAGATGAAGGTGGCGACGAAGAGGACGCCGAAGGTGACGGCAAGCCGGAACGGCGTGCTCCTGCGCAGCTTAGCGAGGCGCATGCAGGCTGTATCCGGTGTTGCGGACGGTGTGCAGAAGCTGCGTTTCGAAGGGCTTGTCGACCTTCGCCCTCAGCCGGCTGATATGGGTCTCGACGACGCTTGTCTTCGGGTCGAAGTGAAAGTCCCAGACCCGCTCCAGCAGCATCGTCTTGGTGATGACCCGGCCTTCACCGCGCATCAGCACTTCGAGCAGGGTGAATTCCCGCGGCTGCAGCTCGATGATCTGCCCGGCGCGGCGGGCCTCGCGCCGGATGAGATCGAGCTCGAGATCGGCGACCTTCAGGACGGTCTTCTGCTCCTGCACCGGCGGCCGACGGCCGAGGGCGTTGACGCGGGCGAGAAGCTCGGAGAAGGCGAAGGGCTTGACCAAATAGTCGTCGCCGCCCGCTTCCAGCCCCTCGACGCGATCGTCCACGCCGCCGATCGAGGTCAGAAACAGCGCCGGCGTGCCGACCTTGGCGGCGCGCAACGAGCGGACGATCGCAAGACCATCGAGACCCGGCAGCATGCGATCGACGACGATGACGTCATAGGCTTCCCGCTGCGCCTGAAAGAGGCTGTCGCGCCCATCGGCGAACACGTCGCAGACATGGCCCGCCTCGAAAAAGCCCTTGGAGACATAGTCCGACGTCTTGGCGTCGTCTTCGATAAGCAGGATCTTCATCAGCCTGATCGTTCCCGCAACTGTGGAGGCTAAAACCTAGTCGACGGCATGCCCTGGCCACAACATACCGATTGGTAAGGTTTGGCGGGGCACGCTGGAGGGGCTGCGAGGAGGCCGTCTGGCCGACAATCGAACACCGGCTGGTGGTGGTCACATCATTTTGCGACTGTCGCGCTGCCGGTTCTATGCGAATTGTCGCGCAGGAAGACATCTGATTTCGAACCAGGAGGTGCCCTTCGGTTTGTTGGGAACGTAACTGGAGTTGATCGGTTAGGGGACCTCATTCGATCACTTCAGGGACCAAATGCCTAAGGTCGGAATTCTAACCTTTCATCGCTGCATAAATTACGGTTCCTACTGGCAGGCACGGTGTCTGGCCGAAGGCCTCGCGTCGATGGGAGTAGAAGCCGTCCTTCTGGAACACATGTCCAGTCGCGTGAACCGTGCGGAATGGCGCTGCGCGCTGCAACCGCTGCTTCCTGCGGCAACGCCGATGGAAGATTACCCGCTCTATAAAGCGAAGATCCGAAAATTCTTTCGCTCCTTTGCTAGCTTGCCTCTTTCATCGCCTTTTCCCTTGGAGAATCCAGCCGCAATGGGTGACTATTCGCTGATCGTCGTCGGCAGCGACGAGGTGTGGAACCTGCGCCATCCCTGGTATGGCGGCTATCCGGTGTTCTATGGAGAGGGCCTGCGATGCGGGCGCATTGTCTCCTATGCCGCGACGTTTGGAAGTCTGACATCGTCGGAGCGGTTGCAGGGGTGGGCGGAGAAGCTGCGAAAGTTTTCCCACATTTCGGTCCGGGACCTGCATTCGGAGCGGATCATCCGCGAGAGGTTGGGGCTGGAGCCAGAACTCGTTCTGGACCCGTGTCTGCAATTTCCGCAGATGGTGACCGCGAGCAGAGGTGATGGGGAGGCGGCATCCTATATTGCCGTCTACGGGCACAGTTTTCCAACGTGGCTCCAGGATGCGGTGCGCCGATGGGCAGGAGACCGGGGCTATCCGCTTGTCAGCATCGGCTATCGGAACGAATGGGCCAACGAGCAATGGATTGATGCCGGGCCGGAGGACTTCGCCAGGTTCATTTCCGAAGCGAAGGCCGTCGTGACGAACTTCTTTCACGGATGCGTGTTCTCGCTTGTCAACGAGAAGCCGTTTGCATGTGTCCTTTCCGATTACCGCTCCAACAAGATTCGCGATCTAACGCAGCTTGTCGGAGCCGAGCAACATGTTTTGACCGAAGATACGACCCCGTCGCAGGTGGAAGCTATCCTCGGCAACCCACTTCCTATGGACATTGCGCGACGAATATCTTTCTTGCGTGATACGTCCAACGCCTATCTCAGCCATGCCTTGCAATAGCTCCGGTCAACAGAAGCGGCTGACGCCGGGCATCGCCCCCAAGGATATTACAGGCTCCGGCCTCTGCATCGGCTGCGGCTCCTGCGTTGCCAAGTCAGCGCGGCCTGATGTGCGGATGGAACTCGACCGGTACGGCCAGATGAAGCCCACGGCCCCCAGGACTTGGTTGCAGGGCCGCGATGAAGAGTTTGCCCGAATTTGCCCGTTTTCCCCGGAGGCTCGGGACGAGGACGAATTGGCGGCCCAATATTTTTTCCGCGCGAAAAACCGACACCCTCTGCTGGGTCGTTTCGAGGCTGCCTTTGTCGGCCATGTCGAGGAAGGGGAATACCGTTCGAACGGCAGCTCCGGGGGCATGGTCACCTGGGTGGCGGCTGAATTGCTGCGCCAGGGACTTGTCGACTGTGTCGCTCACGTCAAGGAGAGCGATGATCCGCAATCGGAAGGACGCCTGTTTCATTATTCGCTGTCACGTAATCTGCAGGAACTTCAGGCGGGCGCCAAATCTCGATATTATCCCGTCGAGCTTTCCGGCGCGCTTCAGTCTATTCGCGAGGCGCCCGGGCGGTATGCCGTGGTAGGTATTCCCTGTTTCATCAAGGCGGTGCGACTGGCCTGCGCCGATGACCCGATATTGAAGGAGCGAATTGCCTTCACGCTGGGGCTGTTTTGCGGCCATATGAAAAGCGCGCGCATGGCCGAGAGCTTTGCGTGGCAGATGGGTCAGGACATCAGGCAGGTTAAACGGCTCGACTACAGGAAGAAGGCCCCGGATCGTCCGGCGAATTGGTATCGGGCCGAACTGACCCTCGAAAACGGAGAGACGCGTGCGCGGGACTGGTGGCATCTGGTCGATGGGGACTGGGGCGCCGGCTTTTTTCAGAATCCCGCCTGCAATTTTTGCGACGACGTCGTTGCAGAAACGGCCGATATCGCTTTCGGGGATGCTTGGAAGGAGCCCTACTCCTCTGATGGAAGAGGAACGAACGTGGTGATCGTCCGCTCGAAAGTACTTCTAGATGCGGTCCATGCGGGGATCGATGAGAAGAGGATCGCGCTGTCTTACGTCGATTCCGACTTTGTTGTAGCCACTCAAGCCGCCGGATTCCGCCAGCGCCGCGAGGGTCTCTCATTCCGGTTGAGCTGGCCTCGTATGGGTATGCGCCCGCGCAAACGCCTCCGTGCCGGCAGCCACGGCCTGTCTCGGCAGCGCATGGCGGTGTACATCATGCGCTATGGGATCAGCTTTTGGAGTCATCGCGTCTTTTCAGTCGCCAATCTCCTGCATTGCCCCAGACTTTACATGCTGTGGGCGCGGGCAGCCCTGGCTTGCTATCAGGGAGTGGCTTATTCCCGGGGGCCGATTGGCAGGATAGCCCAGAGCTTGGGTTTATCCGGCTCCGAGGGACGATCGTGATTCAAACCCCAGCAATCGGGCGGCTGACTTGGCAACGCGTGACACATATCCGCTATCCCTGCGCGGTGCATAACGCTCGACCATTTCCTCGCAGAACATGGCGAATTCTTCCGGCACCAGAGGCGCACTCGTATGGTGCGGCGCGATACCTCTATGCTCCGGCGTGAAGCAGAATGTCACCGTTACGTCGAAGTCTTCGAGGGCCCGCATCTGTCGGTCGAACCAATCGAGGGCATTGGGCCGGAACCGGTCCGCCCAGGAAAGTCCGGTGCGGACGGATTTCACGCCCAACCGGCTCATCCAGGCAGCGGCCTCATCCAGCCGCGGGTCTTCGAAGTGGAACCATTGCACCAGCCCGAAACCCGGCGTGTGTTTGGCAAACTCCTCCAGCGCCGCTTTGGGCGTTCCATCTTCGCGCAGAAGGCCCATATAGTAGTGCCGATAGTAGGAGGAGCCTTCGGCTTCGCGATGACGCGTTGTTGCCTCCCATGATCGGGGGAGGTCGTAGAGGCTGTACCATTGGCAGCGCTCGACTCTACCCTTGAGCAACTCGGCGGTTCGTTGCAGACCCCACAACTGCACTTCCTCCGCACCGAAGGTCGAGACACCCACTTCGCTGACCCAGATCGGCAGATCGGTGACAGCGCGGATTTCGTTGATTTTCTCCGGCCACTCATGAATCTGCCAAAGGTTCCAGTCGAGGGGGAAACCATGCAGCGCGACCGCATCGAGGTGATCGAGCACGCCGTAATTCTGCATGCGGCTGATGAAGAAGGGGTCGATTGGCGATATTCCGCCGAGCACCTTCGTCAATTCCGGATTTTTGGCTGCGATGGCGTCGGCCGCGAGGATTGCCATTTGCGCAAACAGGCTCCATTCAGGATCGATCTCAGGATCCCAGTGCGATTTATTGTTCGGCTCGTTCCAGATCATTGCAGCTTCGATCATTTGGCTTCCCCGTGGCAGGATTTAACGGACGGGTTACAAGGTCACTTCGTTGAGCGTCATCACTTTTGCACCCCAGTCGCCGATCACAACCGTCGTGACGGAGGCGGGCGCAATATCAAATCTTGGCCAAGCATCGATCGGTAGTCCCAGCACATGACTGACAGCCGCCTTGATGACATCGGCATGTGACACCAGGGCTATTCGCCGATCGTTACCGTCGCTGACCAGAGTCTCGATCAGGCCGAAAATCCGAGTTTGGACGTCCAGCATCGTCTCGCCTCCTGGCGTGCGGGTGAGGCTGCGTGTGGTGTTCCAGCGGCGCCACTGCGGATCGTCATTCAGAACTTCGAACGTCTTGCCGGACCAGTTGCCGAAGTCTACCTCGTCCAAAGCAGCGTCTATTTGCGGCAGAGCCAGACCACAGGCTGATGCTATACCTTCTGCCGTCTCCCGTGTTCGTTCGCGCGGGCTGGTGTAGATCTCATCGATGTCCCCACGACGCAGCCTCTGCCCGAGACGCTGAACTTGCGCGCGGCCGGCTTCGCCAAGCGTAATACCAGCTGTACGCCCCGCCAGGTAATTCCCGACACTGTCGTGCGCGGCGTGACGTACCAGGAAAAACGTTGCCGTCATTCCGCGGCTCCGCGCAGAACATCCTCCTGGTCATCGATGAAATCCTGCGTTCGGCGGCGGGCCTCGTGATCGGTGAATTGTTGCGGCGGCGATTTCATGAAATAGCTCGACGGCCCTGTCAGGGCTCCGCCCAGACCTCTGTCGAGGGCCAGTTTCGCGCAGCGTATTGCATCGATGACCACGCCGGCGGAATTGGGGGAGTCCCACACCTCGAGCTTGAGCTCCGCATTGAGCGGCACGCCTCCGAAGGTCGTACCCTCGAGACGAATATAGGCCCATTTCCGATCGGTGAGCCATGGAACGTGGTCACTTGGCCCGACATGGATATCGTCAGCAGGAAGCGGAATATCCAATTGGCTGGTGACCGACTGGGTCTTGGAGATTTTCTTCGATTCCAGCCGCTCGCGCTCCAGCATATTGAGAAAATCGGTATTTCCGCCAAAATTGAGCTGATAGGTGCGATCCACACGGACGCCCCGTTCGCGGAAGAGATTGACGAGCATTCTGTGGACGATCGTGGCGCCAACCTGGCTTTTGATATCGTCGCCGATGAGCGGCAGCTTGCGGGCAGCAAACTTCTGCTGCCATTCCGGTTTGGAAGCTATGAATACCGGAATGCAATTGATAAAGGCGCAACCGGCCGCCAGCGCTTGTTCGGCGTACCATTTCGTCGCCTGTTCCGAGCCGACGGGAAGATAGGAAACCAGCACTTCCGTCCGGGTTTGCCTAAGGATTTCCGCCACATCCGCTGAAGGCTCGGTCGACTCCTCGATGCGATCCTGAAGATACTTGCCTATCCCATCCATCGTCCTGCCGCGTTTCACCTCGACCCCCATCGGAGCGACATCTGCGAAACGTTGGGTGTTGTTTGGCTCGGCGTAGATCGCTTCGGCGACGTCACGCCCAACCTTTGAAGCCGCGACATCGAAGGCGGAGGATATCGCAATGTCGTGCACGTGATATCCACCGAGATCAATGTGCATGAGGCCTGGAACCGGCTCGTTTTCCCGGGCGTTATCATAGTAGGTAAGTCCTTGAACCAATGACGAGGCGCAATTGCCAACTCCCACCAATCCAACGCGAATGGATTTTGAACGCATGGCTCCCTCCAGGGGCTGCTTGCTGCGGCATCTACAAAGCTAACAAGCGGGAACCGCAGCGGTTCCCGGCCTTTCCGATTTTTTCAGACTGACGCCTGCAATCAGTTCGGGCAGGCATTGCGGCAAGGAAGGAGGAGCGGATGCTCGTCTATGGTGATGTCGAGCACATCGAGAGCGCGGCAGCAGTACGCGCATCCATTTCAAGCCTGATGGTGGCGTGCATCGAAATGCAGCCAAGCCGCCAGCGCCACGAAACCCTGGTTCGAACCTTCATCCTGACTGGAGAACTGGTCCAGGGATTGGCCGATCAGGAATTCGCAAGCAAAGGCGCCGACGACCTGTCCGAGCTTCAGGAAGCAGGCGCGAAACTTCTGCTCATGCAAGCACGCGCGATCATGCAATCATGGCGAAACGGGTTTGCCGGCATTTTGTCCTTTCCGGAGGATTGGGCAGCCGAACTTGAGTCTCTAGACAGCGCCGAGCCGGTGCGGATGAAGCGCGCAGAGGGCTACGCCTTTTATGCCTTGTATCCCGAGAGCTATATCGAGGCGGGTTCGATCTCAAATCTGACGCCAAAAACAGTCGTCATAGGGATACGCAGCATCGGGACCGGGCTCGCGGCCCTGGTTTCCGCAGCCTTGGGTGCCAAGCCTGCCTATTCGCTGCGGCCAACTGGCCACCCCTTCGAGCGGCAGCTGCACGTCACACCGGCTCTTTCCAAGCGCATTCTTGCGGAGCCTGAAACTCATTTTGCCATCGTCGATGAAGGGCCGGGACTGTCGGGGAGTTCGTTCGGCTGCGTCGGGGACTGGCTGCAGGCTAACGGTGTGGCATCTGGTCGGCTTCATTTTTTCCCGAGCCACGCAGGTGAACCAGGCCCGCATGCAAGCGCGCCGCATCGGACCCGATGGCGAGATCGGCCGCGCCACGTCGTCAGCTTCGACGATCTTTTCGTCGAGGCCCAACACCCAGAACATCGTCTGCACACATGGGCGGCCGATGTTGTCGGTGTTTCGGGATCGTCGTGGCGGGACCTGTCAGGCGGCGCATGGCGCGCTGCGCGTTATCGCGATCCGTCACTTTGGCCGCCGAGCTATATGCAGATGGAAAAACGCAAATTCCTGATGGAAGCCGAAGGAGGGGCCTGGCATGTCAAGTTCGCCGGGCTCTGCGGGAGCGACGTGGACAAGGCAAGAAGAGGCTCTTTGCTGAGCGAAGCCGGCTTTATTCCGAAGATTGTCGGCACCTGTTACGGATTTATCGTCGACGAATGGCTGGATGGAACAGCCCTCGAAACCAGCGGTCCGAAGAGGCGCCACATCGTGGATCACCTTGGACGTTACCTCGGTTTTCGCGCCCGTCATCTCCCGGCACGAAACGGCGGCGCCTCGATCCAGAAACTTCGCGAAATGGCTGTTTTCAATGTTGGGGAAGCGGCAGGACCGGACACCGCCGAAAAATTGAGGCGCGTGATCGGCACGCCCGAGCGGCTATCCGGACGATTGCGACGCGTCGATACGGACAACCGGCTTCACCCATGGGAGTGGCTGACCACCGCGACCGGGCGCATCATGAAGACGGATGCGCTCGACCACAATGCGGCCCATGATCTGGTTGGCTGCCAGGATATTGCCTGGGACGTCGCGGGTGCCTGCGTGGAATTTCAACTCTCGAGCAAGGAGCGCGATCACCTTGCCGATCTCGTCGGTCGGGAAGCGGACTGCGATTTGCGCGACGATGTACTCAGGTATTTCGAGGCATGTTATCTCGGTTTCCAGATAGGTCTGTGGTCGCAGGCGAAAGCCAGCGTGGATGGCGCCGAGACGGAGCGCATCGAAAGCACCATCAAACGTTACCTGGACCGCTTGCCGGAATTGGTTGGACCCTGACTGCGGAAGCAGTCTGGAGTGAAATCTATCAGCAAAGCGACGGAGGCGGTTCCGCCATCGGGTGGCGGGTTCCGTGTTCTACCAGATAAACTTCCGGTTCCGGATTGGCACGAATGATAAACCCGGCGCTTCTCAGCATCGCCTCGACGGCCGCCTTGTTCGGAATGAACCAGTTGGTGGGATCGCCTGCGTAACGTTCTTCCACAAAATAGAGCTTCGGAAAGCCGCGCTGCTCAAATATCACCGTGTCGGAGAAATCATAATCTTCGCTGAGCGCCGCGATTTCCACTTCACCCCGCTGCATGCATTGAAACAGCATCTTCCCGCCGACGACATGCTGATGCAGTAGGTCGAGCGCCAGTAGCGGATGCCGCAGGTGATAAAGAACACCCATGAAAAGGACCAGGTCGAATCTCTCTTTGAGTTTTTCCACCTCGTAGACCGACATCAGCTTGAACTCGATATCCTCACCGGCCTGTCTGGCCGCGAACTCGGCTTGCCTGAGATAATGGGGGTCAGAATCGATTCCGACGACCCGCCCGGCATTTCTTCTCTTCATTTCAAGCGAGTAGAACCCGGCGTTGCAGCCGATGTCCAGAACGCTGCACCCGCGGAGATCTTCAGGCACAACCTGCTGAAAGTGGGCCCATTTGAAAGACGGGTAGTCGCCAAGGAAATGATCGGGCGCGGTCTGAACGCCGTTAATTCGCAGATTGTGAAACCACGGGCCCAGGGCTGCGATGTCGCTTTCCAGTCGAGCCTTCTCGTTCATTCCCTGCTCCAATCCGTAAGCGTCGGTTATTCTTTCGACTGCCTCGCCGAGAGGTGTGTTCGGCTACGTTTGAATCTTCTAATCGCCGACCGTATTTGCTCGACGGATCGAGGGCCAATCCCCGGTAGCTGGAGGAGTTCGGCGTTCTTCATGTCTGCCAGTTGGCTCATCCGGTGAATTCCACTTCTGGCGAGGGAACGGGCGATCCATCCAGGGAGACAGGTGGTCAATAAGAGATCTTCGGTATCTCTCCCACCAATCTTCGTCCGCTTTTGAGATACCTGCGGCATGTTCAGCTTTAGCCGGGTTCGTCAGATTGTGATCGAACCCTCTTGATGGTTTTCGGTTCCCGCTGAAGAAGAAAAATCCGGAACGCCCTTGCCGCGGTGGACGAAAACCCTTCGCGAAGTCGGTCCGCGGGACCGGACGACGAGCACGTCGGCATTTGACAGGCTAACGGCCGAACTTGGGGCTCACCGCTATCGTTGCGCACTCACCGTCAGCCAGCGTGTTGGCTTTCCGTCATATCCGCCGCCGTCGCTTTCCTCGACGGCTATGTTGCGCCAGCCGCTCGCCGTCAAAAGCGCCGACAGCCAATCGGCGGAGGGATAGTTGTAATAGCGCGCGAAGCCGTCATGACCTTCGGCTTCTCCCGCCTTGAAGCTTGCGTGGAGGATGCCGTCGGTTCTGAGCGCACGGCGGACACGGGTGAAAACGTCGGCGAGTTCGGATCTCGGAACATGGAGCAGGCTCGCATGCGCCCAGACGCCATCGTAGGCGCTGTCGGCGTCGAGTTGCTGGAAGAGCATGACCCTGACCGGCCTGCCGATCAGCATTTCCGCCTGTCTTGCAAGCTCGGCCGAGCCGTCGGTCGGTGTCACGTCGAAACCCCGCGACAGCATGTAGGCGCTGTCCTGCCCGCCGCCGCAGCCGAGTTCGAGGATTGCCGCACCCGGTGCGAGACGCGCGAGGAAGGCATCGAGCTGCCGTTTCGGCAGGCTGCGTGCCCGGTTGGCGTATGTCTCGGCGTTTTCCTCGTAAAAGGCTGAGGTACGGTCAGGAGGCATGTGGGTCGGCCGCTCGGGGATCTTGGTTGGAGCGGCGCCCCGCATATCGGTGTTGACGCCGCCGTTCGCGTGAACGGGCGAGTTCAGGTCGCGATGAGGCGCGTCCAGCCGTGCTCGTCGTTCGTTACGCCCTTCTGCAGACTGACGAGCTGCTGGCGCAGTTCGCTGGTCAACTTGCCGGTCTGTCCGTCGCCGATCAGAAACTCGCCGCCGGCATGTCGAACCAGGCCGATTCCCGCCAGGACTGCGGCGGTGCCGCAAGCGAAGGCTTCGACGAGCCTGCCGCTGGCAGCGTCGTCTTGCCATTCGGTAAACGAGTAGGGGCGCTGGTCGACGCGCAAGCCCCTCTCTTCGGCGAGCACAATCACGGAGGCCCGGGTGATGCCCGGCAGGATTGTGCCGCCAAGGGGCGGGGTGACCACCGATCCATCGTTCATCACGAAGAAGACGTTCATGCCGCCGAGTTCTTCGACCCAGCGATGCTCTGCGGCGTCGAGGAAGACGACCTGATCGCAACCCTTCTTCGTCGCCTCGGCTTGCGCCACAAGGCTGGCTGCGTAGTTTCCGCCGCATTTCGCGGCACCAGTGCCGCCGGCGGCCGCGCGGGTGTATTCGGTCTCGACCCAAAGAGAGACGGCCTTCGCGCCGCCCTTGAAGTAGGCGCCGACCGGAGAGGCGATGATGCAGAAGACATATTCCTGGGCCGGACGAACGCCGAGAAACGCTTCGTTGGCGAACATGAAGGGGCGAAGGTAGAGGCTGGCGTCGCCTGAGGGGATCCAGGCCTTATCGACACGGACCAGTTCCTCGACCGCCTTCAGGAAGAGTTCTTCGGGCACGGGAGGCATCGCCATGCGGTTTGCCGACTGCGCGAAGCGGCGTGCATTCTCTTCAGGCCGAAAGAGCAGAATTCGGCCATCGTCCGCCTTGTAGGCCTTCATGCCCTCGAAGATCTCCTGCGCGTAGTGCAGCACGGCGCTCGCAGGATCGAGTTCCAGGGGCCGCCTCGGCGTAACCTTTGCATCGTGCCAGCCCTTCTCGGCCGTCCATCGTGCCAGGACCATATGATCCGTGAAGAGCTTGCCGAAGCCTGGCGTCTCTAGTGCCTGGATACGTTCGGCGTCCGAGACGGGAGATTTGTGAAGTTCGATTTTGATTTCCGGAGAGGCCGACGTCACGGTCATTGCTGCACCTTGATAGTAAATTGAAGAGTGGCGGCGACACTACCGCCGCCGAGCCGGTCTTGGAAAGGCCTGAATCAGCCGGTTTCGGCTTTGATCAGAGGAATAATCACTCGATGTGGCTGGCGTCGAGCAGCAAATCCGGGACCGAGCGCCTTCGATATCGCATGGCGTCAACGTCAAGTGAGATCCGGACCATCCAAGGCTTTGGAATATGAGATCTCCAACATGTCACCATGACAAGAAAATAGGTCAGTATTATTGACATAATTTCCGCCGCATGGTTTGTCGGCCGTATAGAAAAAATATGAGGAAACCCATGCTGAACTGGGACACCATGTTTGCATCGCGCGCGTCGCGCATGCGCGCATCCGAAATTCGCGAGCTCCTGAAACTTCTCGACCGGCCCGACATCATCTCCTTTGCCGGCGGCATTCCCGATCCGGCGCTGTTTCCGGATCAGGAATTCAAGCAGGCCTACGCCGATATCTTCGCCGGTCCTGCCGTCAATTCGGCGCTGCAATATTCGGTCAGCGAAGGCTACAAGCCCCTGCGCGAATGGCTGGCCAAGCAGATGGCGGCCCTCGGCATTCCCTGCGAACTCGACAACATCTTCATCGTCTCCGGTTCGCAGCAGGGGCTCGATTATCTCGGCAAGCTGTTCCTGTCGCCTGGTGATACCGCGCTGGTCACCTGGCCGACCTATCTCGGCGCGCTGCAGGCCTTCAACGCCTATGAGCCTGCCTATGACCAGCTGACGCCACGCGGCAACCGGACGCCGGAATCTTATCGCGCGGCGGCAGCCACCGCCGGCGGCAAGGTGAAGTTTGCCTATCTTTCTGCCGATTTCTCCAATCCGACCGGTGAAACGGTCGATCTCGCCGGCCGCAAGCAGGTGCTGGCGCTTGCCGAAGAACTCGACGTCGCCGTCATCGAAGACGCGGCCTATCAGTCGCTGCGCTATGACGGTGAGCCGATCCCGCCGATCCTGGCGCTGGAGATTGCCGAGAAGGGCCATATCAACGACACGCGCACGATCTATTGCGGCAGCTTCTCCAAAACGCTGGCGCCCGGTCTTCGCGTCGGCTTCATCGTCGCCAATGCGCCGGTCATCCGCAAACTGGTGCTGATGAAGCAGGCGGCCGACCTGCATTCCTCGACGATAAACCAGATGGCGATCAGCCATGTCGCCGAACGTGGCTTCGATGCGCAGGTCGGCAAGATCAAGGCCGCCTACAGCCATCGGCGCAACTGCATGCTGGCGGCGCTTGAGAAATATATGACCGAGGGGACCAGCTGGACGAAGCCGGAAGGCGGCATGTTCATCTGGATCACGCTGCCGGATGGCATGGATGGCGCCAAGCTCTTGGCGAAATCGCTCGAAACCGCCAAGGTCGCCTTCGTACCCGGCAAGGCCTTCTTCGCCGACGGCTCCGGCGCCAACACCTTCCGCCTCAGCTTCTCCTGCGCCAACGAGCAGATGATCGAGGATGGCATTGGCCGGTTGGGCAAGCTGATCGCCGATGAGATTGGCGGGTGATTGCTGCGGGCAGGGCGAGACGCTGCCACGAGTCCCTTCTCCCCGCCGGGGAGGAGAGAAGGAGCGCGCCGCTTCTATCGATATCACTTCTCCGCCAGGAGGGATGTGTCACGCAGCGGCATTCACCACCGTCCCTCATTCCTGTGCTCGTCACAGGAATCCAGCCACGGCGCGGCCGCGCCGTGATTGACTCTTACGCGTGAAGGCTTCTCTCGTGCCCAAGGACTTGGGCACGCTGGATTCCTGTGACGAGCACAGGAATGAGCGACTATCTGGATTGTCAAGTTGCATATTCGAATTCTCTTCGCGCGTCTCGTGCTTTTGCATTGAGAATAACCAGGAGTTTTCGGGCGAGTGCGATGCGGATGACCATTTTGGGTTTGCCGG
>NZ_PSOW01000027.1:0-67970 GCF_003013335.1 Rhizobium sp. H4 | reverse complement strand
CCGCCGGCATCTCCGGGGCCATCCAGCATCTGGCCGGGATGAAGGATTCGAAGGTGATCGTCGCCATCAACAAGGACGAGGAGGCGCCGATCTTCCAGGTCGCCGACTACGGCCTCGTCGCCGATCTCTTCGACGCCCTGCCGGAATTGGAAAAGGCGCTCTGACTGGGGAGACAAACGTGGCGCGCGTGGTGGGACGTCCAATCAGACCTGGTGCTGACCTTCTCCTGAACGATGAGGAAAAGCCGGCCTATATAAGGCTGCACGACATCGGAAGGGAAAGGCGTCCCCGGCCGCTGCAGGAATTTCTCAACGATATCGGTGGCCTGATGCTGTCGGCCGATGCTCCCGCCGTTGCCAGTTTCGTTGCGGGCAAGGTCCTTCAGAGGCTGCTCAAGACAGGCAAGGTGCACCCGGAGGGCGGCCCTATTCCAGGCGTGCCCGAAGGGCTGGATGACGCTATCCGTTATTTGGCAAAATCCGGACGGAAATACGAGGCGATCGCCAGCCAGTTCAAGAGCCTGGCCGACAGACTGCTGTGGAGACGCGGCCGCACCGGCCCGTTTGCCAGCCTGAACTTCGGCAATACGCACTCCCATGCGGTTCTGGTCGGCCCTGGCGGCATGGAGGAGCGCGCCGATCTCCGGGTCGGCGTGATCTATATGGATCGCTATACCCGCTTCCCCGATCATGTTCAGACGCAGCCGCGCGCCTTCATTCTGCTTTCACCGGGAGAAATCTGCCTTGGTGACTCGCAGTGGTTTTCTGCCGCGACCGGAACGGTCTTCGCGAATGATGCCGGGCAATCCTTCGCGATAAGATGTACGGCCCAGCCGCTTCTCGCGGTGTGGTGTCAGGTCGAGCCGGGATGACACTGAGGTGAGGCCAGATCGTTCCGATTTCTCGGCCTCCTCATCACAATCGAAATTGAATTAACAGGAGGGATTATCAAATGGACGTACGCGCCGCCGTGGCCACGCAGGCCGGAAAACCGCTGGAAGTGATGACCGTGCGGCTGGAGGGGCCGAGAGCCGGCGAGGTGCTTGTCGAGGTCAAGGCGACCGGCATCTGCCACACCGACGATTTCACCCTGTCGGGCGCCGATCCGGAAGGCCTGTTCCCGGCGATCCTCGGCCATGAAGGCGCCGGTATCGTCGTCGATGTCGGCCCCGGCGTCACCTCGGTCAAGAAGGGCGACCACGTCATTCCGCTCTACACGCCGGAATGCCGCGAGTGCTATTCCTGCCTTTCCCGCAAGACCAATCTCTGCACCGCCATCCGCTCGACCCAGGGCCAGGGTGTGATGCCTGACGGTACCTCGCGCTTTTCGATCGGCAAGGACAAGATCCATCATTATATGGGCTGCTCGACCTTTGCCAATTTCACCGTGCTGCCGGAGATCGCCCTTGCCAAGGTCAATCCCGACGCCCCCTTCGACAAGATCTGCTACATCGGCTGCGGCGTCACCACAGGCATCGGCGCGGTGATCAACACCGCCAAGGTCGAGATCGGTTCGACCGCGATCGTCTTCGGTCTCGGCGGCATCGGCCTCAACGTGCTGCAGGGCTTAAGGCTCGCCGGCGCCGACATGATCATCGGCGTTGACATCAATCCTGACCGCAAGGCCTGGGGCGAGAAATTCGGCATGACGCATTTCGTCAATCCGAAGGAGGTCGGCGACGACATCGTGCCCTATCTCGTCAATATGACCAAGCGCAATGGCGACCTGATCGGCGGCGCCGACTATACCTTCGACTGCACCGGCAACACCAAGGTGATGCGCCAGGCGCTGGAAGCATCCCATCGCGGCTGGGGCAAATCGGTCATCATCGGCGTTGCCGGCGCCGGCCAGGAGATCTCCACCCGGCCGTTCCAGCTGGTCACCGGCCGCAACTGGATGGGCACCGCCTTCGGCGGCGCGCGCGGCCGGACCGACGTGCCGAAGATCGTCGACTGGTACATGCAGGGCAAGATCCAGATCGACCCGATGATCACCCACACCATGCCGCTCGAGGACATCAACAAGGGCTTCGAGATGATGCACAAGGGTGAAAGCATCCGCGGCGTGGTGGTGTACTAAGTCATGAAAACCATCTCGACCGACAAGTCTTACGGCGGTATCCAGGGCGTCTACGTCGATCGCTCCGAGGTCTGCGGCTGCGACATGACCTTTGCGGTGTTCGTGCCACCGCAGGCGGCCGAGGGCAAGCGCCCGGTCCTGTGGTATCTGTCCGGCCTGACCTGCACGCATGCCAATGTCATGGACAAGGGCGAGTATCGGCGGCTTGCCGCCGAGCTTGGGCTGATCGTCGTCTGCCCGGATACCAGCCCCCGCGGCGATCACGTTCCTGACGAGCCCGACAATTGGCAGTTCGGCAAGGGCGCCGGCTTTTACGTCGATGCCACCGAGCCGCCGTTTTCGGCCAATTATCGCATGTACAGCTACATCACCGGCGAACTGCCGCGCCTCCTTGCCGCGGAATTTCCCGCCGACATGGACCGCCAGGGAATCTTCGGTCATTCGATGGGCGGACATGGCGCGATCACCATCGCGCTCAAGAACCCGGACCGCTTCCGCAGCTGCTCGGCCTTCGCGCCGATCAGTCATCCCTCGGTGTCCGGCTGGTCGAAACCGGCATTCCGGAAATATCTCGGGCCTGATGAGAAGACCTGGCGGGCCTATGACGCCTGCTCGCTGATCGAAGACGGGCACCGGTTCTCGGAATTCTTCGTCGATCAGGGGACCGCGGATTCATTCCTGGAGGATGGGCTGCGGCCTAACGAACTCCGACAAGCCTGCGAGGCGGCGGGTATCCCCCTCGAGCTCCGCATGCAGGAAGGCTACGGCCACTCCTACTTTTTCATTTCGACATTCATGGGAGACCATCTGCGCTGGCACGCGAAGAAGCTCGAAAAATGATTGCAGGGCTCGGCCGGGCATAACGCAAACGGCCAGGGAGGAAGGGAGAAAAGCAATGAGCAGCATAGCCATTCATCCGGCAGTGGATTCAGGCTTTCGAGCGACTGACGCTGCTTTCACAGGCGGGACGCTGGTGTGCAAATGCACGAGCAATCCCGTCAAGGTCAGGATCAAGGGCGATATCGCCCACAATCATGTCTGCGGCTGCACCAAGTGCTGGAAGCCGCAGGGAGCAGTCTTTTCGGTCGTGGCGGTCGCTCCGACCGAGAGCGTCGAAGTGCTCGAGAACGGCGACAAGCTCGCCGTCGTCGATCCCGCTGCTCTGATCCAGCGGCATGCCTGCAAGGAATGCGGCGTGCATATGTACGGGCCGGTCGAGCGCGAACATCCCTTCCAGGGGCTGTCCTTCGTCCATCCGGAGCGCTTCCAGGAAAGCGGCTGGGCAAAGCCCACTTTCGCGGCCTTCGTGTCGTCGATCATCGAAAGCGGCTTTGATCCCGCCAAGATGGAAGCCCTCCGGGCGCAGCTGAAGGCATCGGGTCTCGAGCCCTATGATTGCCTCTCGCCCGGCCTGATGGACTACATCGCGACCTGGACTGCCAAGAAAAGCGGCGCGCTCGCCGCCTGATCATCCGGGGAGCGCCCACCGGCGCTCCCCGACCCCGCCATCCCCCGCGATGGCCGCGCCATCCTGCCGGCGCCTGGGCTTATGAGCCTGACGGTCGACGCTGACTGGCATGGAGGCATGCCAACGTCTGCCGCAGCAAATTCTCGCCACCTGTCACCATACCCGCGTCCTGTCAAAGCACCGCTAGGGCTGCCGACCGGCGCCTCGGCTGTGCCCGAATCAATATCAGGCCATCTTCGAGGACAAACGCGCTCCGCTCGTATCGGGTGCACCCCATGATCTTGCGATATTGTATATTCCACGAATAATAATTGTGTACGTAATGTACACAATTATTGACTTCGTCCCAGAGGCGTGGCATTTTCGCGGCATAGGGCAACAATCGGCCGGAGATCGACGATGGCGAAGACACCCAAGAGCAATCTCTACGAAGATCTGAAACGTCAGATTCTGACGATGGAACTGGACCCGGACGCCGATCTGGACGAGGCCAGTTTGAGCGAGCGGTACGGGTTGTCCCGGACGCCGGTGCGGGACATATTCCGCCGTCTTGCCGGAGAGGGTTATATCGATATCCGCGAGAACAGGGGCGCGCGGGTCATCCCGATGAACCACTCCACGCTTCGCAATTTCTTTCTCGTCGCGCCGATGATCTATGCGGCGGTCGGTCGCCTCGCGGTGCAGAACTTCAAGCCGGCACAGCTTGTCGAGCTGAAGCAGACACAGGAGCGGTTTCGCGCCGCCAGCCAGAAGACTGACGCTCTGGCGATGGTGCTGGAGAACAACCGCTTTCACGAAATCTTCGGCGAGATGTCGGGCAACGTCTACATGCAGCCGAGCCTCGGCCGGCTGCTCATCGACCACGCGCGCATCGGTCACACGTTTTTCCGGCCGAGGAACGAGGACATGAGGCGGCGGCTTCAACTGGCCGTCGACCATCATGACGGCTTTATCGCCGCGCTCGGCGCTCACGACGAGGATGCCGTCGTCGATCTCGTTTTTGAACACTGGGAGTTGTCTCGCGAGAACATGGAGATGTTCATCGCACCGCAAGGCCTCAAGGCGGACGCCTTCGTGGGCGGTCCAGCCACGCACATATTGGAGAAGTCATCGTGAAGTTTGAGGGGATCTACACGCCGGCGGTAACGCCGCTCGATCAAAATGGTCAGATTGACCGGGCCGGATTTGCAGCCGTGCTCGAGTCGCTGATCGAAGCGGGCGTCCACGGCATTATCGTCGGCGGCTCGACGGGCGAATATTATGCCCAGAGCAGCCAGGAGCGTTTCGAGCTCGGGGCCTATGCGAAAGAGGTCATCGGCACGCGGCTGCCGCTCATTATCGGCACCGGCGCCACGCGCACCGAGGATTCGGTCGAATATGCGAAGGCGGCAAAGGACATCGGCGCGGATGCGATCCTGGTCTCGTCACCGCCCTATGCGCTGCCGACCGAACGCGAGAACGCGGTCCATGCCCTGACGGTCGATCGCGCCGCCAACCTGCCGATCATGCTCTACAACTATCCCGCCCGCATGGGCGTGGTGATGGGCGAGGAGTATTTCTCCCGCGTCGGCAAGTCGAAGAACGTGATCGCCATCAAGGAAAGCTCCGGCGACATGGGCAATCTTCATCGGCTCGCCCGGAAGTTTCCGCACATTGCGCTGTCCTGCGGCTGGGACGACCAGGCGCTCGAATTCTTCGCCTGGGGTGCGAAGAGCTGGGTCTGTGCCGGTTCCAACTTTCTGCCGCGCGAGCATGTCGCCCTTTATGAGGCCTGCGTCCTCGAGAAGAATTTCGACAAGGGCCGGGCGATCATGAGCGCGATGCTGCCGCTGATGGATTTCCTCGAATGCGGCAAGTTCGTCCAGTCGATCAAGCACGGATGCGAGATCATCGGCCTCAAGGCCGGTCCGGTGCGGGCGCCGCTGCGCGGACTGAACTCCGAAGAAAAAAGAACCCTTCAGACCGTCGTCGCCACATTGAAGCGCACGGTCGCCCAGATCACGTCGGGAGCCAACCATGCATGAACCTTTGACCGCAGCCGAATACAAGGCGATCGCCGTCGGTCTTCAACTTCCGACGAATGCATTCATCGATGGCGCATTTCGTCCGGCGAATTCCGGCAAGACCTTCACCTCCACCAATCCCGCGACGGGTGAGGCTTTGGCCGAAATCGCCGCCTGCGATTCCAGCGACGTCGATTTCGCCGTTGAGAAGGCGAAAGAGGCGTTCGAAGACGGGCGCTGGCGGCTCCGCTCGCCGGGTGAGCGCAAGGAAGTGCTGCTGAAGCTTGCCAAGCTCCTGGAGCGCAACCGGCACGAACTCGCCGTCATGGAAAGCCTCGACAGTGGCAAACCGATACGCGAATGCCAGACCGTCGACGTTCCCGATACCATTCATACGCTGCGCTGGCACGCCGAGCTGATCGACAAGCTCTACGACAACACGGCGCCTGTCGGCGCCAACGCGCTGACGATGATCGTGCGTGAGCCGATCGGCGTCGTCGGATGCGTGCTGCCGTGGAATTTCCCGCTGCTGATGCTCGTCTGGAAGATCGGCCCGGCGCTTGCCGCCGGCTGCTCGGTCATCGTCAAGCCGGCGCAGGAAACAACACTCACGACGCTGCGCGTCGCCGAACTCGCCCTTGAGGCCGGCATTCCGGCCGGCGTCTTCAACGTCGTCACTGGTTCGGGCCGCGAGGTCGGCGAACCGATCGGCCTGCACAATGATGTCGACATGGTGGCCTTCACCGGCTCGACGCCGACCGGCCGCCGCTTCCTGCGTTACGCCGCGGATTCGAACCTCAAGAAGGTGGTGCTCGAATGCGGCGGCAAGAACCCCGCCGTCGTTCTCGACGATGCCGAGGACCTCGACCTCGTCGCCGAGCAGGTCGTCAACGGCGCCTTCTGGAACATGGGCGAGAATTGCTCGGCCACGTCGCGTCTCATCGTCCATGCCAAGGTCAAGGATGAATTGATGAAGCGCATCGGCGCCTACATGCGCGAATGGAAGACGGGCGATCCGCTCGATCCCGAAAACCGCATCGGCGCGCTGGTCAGCAAGTCGCACTTCGAGAAGGTGAAATCCTTCCTCGACGATGCCAAGTCGGAGAAGCTCTCCGTCACCCAGGGCGGTGAAACCTATAACGGCATCTTCATCGAGCCGACGCTGGTCGAAGGTGTGACGCCGGCCAGCCGCCTGTTCCAGGAAGAGATCTTCGGGCCGATCCTGTCGGTCACGACGTTCAACACGCTCGCCGAGGCGACTGCTCTGGCCAACGACACCAATTACGGCCTGACGGCATCCGTCTATACGGGCAGCCTGCGCAATGCGATCCGGCTGACCCGCGATATCCGCGCCGGCCTGATCACCGTCAACTGCTTCGGCGAAGGCGACGCCACCACGCCGTTCGGCGGCTACAAGGAGTCCGGCTTCGGCGGCCGCGACAAGTCGGTCTTCGCCCACGACAATTACTGCGAGCTGAAGACCATCTGGATCGACATTTCGGAACGCTCCGTCGACGAGACGATCCGATGAGCCGCCATGTGATCAAGCACCTGCCGACCGATACCGGCGTTTCGGGATGGGAGGCGACCAGCGAACGCACCTTTCCCGTAGCGGCGCTTGAGCACGACATTACCGCCGACTGGCTGATCATCGGCGGCGGATTTGCCGGCCTTTCCGCGGCCCGCCGTCTCTCGCAATCGCGCCCTGGGGACAAGATCGCCGTCCTGGATGCGCGTGAGCTTGCCAAGGGGCCGGCCGGGCGGAATTCCGGCTTCATGATCGACGTGCCGCACAACCTGTCCTCCGGCGAGTATTCGGTGGCGGACGAGGCGGCGACCAAGGACGAGATCCGGCAGAACCGTCTGGCGATTTCCTTCGCAGCCGACGTGGCGGCCGAATACGGCCTGCCCCGGGAAACCTTCGATCCCTCGGGCAAGGTAAATGCCGCGGCCTCCGACCGGGGAATGGGGCTCAACGACAATTATAGGAAGTCGCTCGAAAAGATCGGCGAGGAGCATCGCGTTCTCGATGCGAACCAGATGCGGGAGATGACCGGCTCGCACTATTATCGCGGCGGCCTCTACACCCCGGGCGCGGTGATGATCCAGCCGGCCGATTATATCAGGGGCCTGGCGCGCGGGCTCCATTCGAAGGTTGCCATCCACGAGCACTCGCCGGTGCTGGAGCTTTCGCGTGAAGGCAGGAGCTGGAAGGCGAAGACCGCCCGCGGCTCCGTTTCCGCGCCCAAGGTCATTCTCGGTGTGAACGGTCATATTCAAAGCTTCGGCCATTTCCGTGGAAGGCTGATGCATATCTTCACCTATGCGTCGATGACGTCGGCCTTTTCACAGAACGAATTCGCAGGCACCGGTGTGGATCGCTGGGCGCTGCTGCCGGCCGACCCGATGGGCGCGACGCTACGCAAGATCACAAAGGACGGGCTTTCGCGGATCGTCGTCAGGACGAGGTTTACCTATGACCCGAGCCTGAAAGTGTCGGAAAAGCGCGTCGCCGGAATCGCCGCCGAACAGCGCCGGTCGTTCGATGCCCGTTTCCCGGGGATGGAGCGCCTGCCGATGGAATATAGCTGGGCGGGTGCGCTCTGCCTCAGCAGAAACCATGTGCCCGCATTCGGCGAGGTTGAAGAAGGGCTATTTTCCGCCTGCTGCGAAAACGGTCTCGGCACCGTCAAGAGCACGCTTGCCGGGATGATGGCCGCCGATCTCGCGACAGGAGCCGCCAGCCCGGAGCTCGACAAATTCAAAAACCAGCCGGAACCGAGGAGACTGCCCCCCGAGCCCATCGCTTGGCTGGGCATCAACTCCGTCATCCGCTTTCAGGAATTGCGTGCCGGTCGCGAGGGGTGATTTCGATCGCGCAAATTGAAGATCACCGCCTGCAGACTTCGATGGCGAAGGGACGACAGCTGGGGAGTAATAACAATGAAAACTTTGTGGAAGGCTTTCTGCGGGACCGCAGAGATGTTGTTCAATATCCGTCCTCCCTTTGCGCGTCCGACCATCATGCGGATCAACCTGAGACTAACGACGGCGTCTGGCATGGCCGTTGTCGCGGGCATTGCGGGTTCAGGCAGGCTCGAAGGAATGTTCTGCGGCGCGATCAGGACGGTCGATATCGCGACCTCAATCATGCAGCAATCGCCATCGTGCTATTGACCATGCTGACTGACCGAATATGGCAGAGCGCCGTTCACTTGGGGAATGGGAAGGAAGTCATGAGTAGTTTGGACTTGCAGTTTCCGCCCGGCGCAATCTTGATGCCGGCCGTCGACTGGCTCCACGTGGCAGGAGATGAACATGCGAGCTGAGCAGCATCGGGTGGTTGACGATGGCGCAAAGCAGGCAGCGCGACTCAAAGTTGGGTTCGTTCTGTCGCGTTCCTTCACGCTGTCGGCCTTTGCATTGTTCGTCGACACGCTCAGACTTGCCAGCGACGAACAGGATCGTTCTGGAAGGGTGCTCGCCGACTGGCAGGTGATCGGCAGCACGCGGCATCTGATTACCTCCAGCTGCGGTGTCCAGGTGGCGCCTACTTCGGATTTCGTCGACCCGTCAAGGTTCGATTATATCGTGGTCGTCGGCGGCCTGCTGACGGTCGAAAATCCCGTCGACCAGCAGACAATCACCTTCCTGAGGCAAGCGGATGCGAAGAAGGTGCCGCTTATCGGCGTGTGCACCGGTTCGTTCATCCTGGCGGCGGCGGGCCTGATGAAACGACACGAATCCTGCGTCAGCTGGCTGCATTACAAGGAGTTTCGGGAGCGCTTTCCGGAGCTTGCCGTCCGCTCCGACCGGCTCTTCAATCTCGATCGGCAGCGCGGATCCTGCGCCGGGGGCAGCAGCGCTGCCGACATGGCGGCATTGCTCGTCAGAAAATACATCAGCCGCGATGCCGAACGAAACGCGCTCGAAGTGCTTCAGATCGAGAAGGCCCGAACGCCATCGGATGTTCAGCCGCGGCGTCCGCTCTACGACGATTATGACGACGCCCGCGTCAAGGCGGCGATGATCACCATGGAGCAGTTCGTCGACGGCAGCATGCCGATCGAGAAGCTTGCCGCAATGGTCGGGCTCTCGAGGCGGCAGCTGGAGCGGATATTCATCGAAAAGACGGGCATGTCGCCTGCCAAGGCCTATAACCGCGTTCGCATGGAGCGGGCAAAATCGATCCGCGCCCAGTCGAAGGCGCCGCTCATCGAGATTGCGCTCGACGTCGGCTTCGAAAACGCCTCGCAGTTCACCAGAACCTTCAAGCGCACATTCGGGCAAACGCCCTCGCAGCATCGTGCGGCGGCCTTGAGAGCACACTGAAGCGTCAGCATCCTGGCAGTTCCCGTATCGACGATTGACGCGGTGTCGCTCAGCGTTCGATGAGGAGATCGCTGAGCGGCTTCGAGCAGCAGGGCAGGAAGAAGCCGGCGTCGATTTCCCTCTGGCGGATGCCGCCATTGTGGTTCATGTCGACCGCGCCTGACGTGAGCATCGACTTGCAGGTGCCGCAGACCCCATTGGCGCAGGAGGATGGTATCCTGACGCCCGCCTTCTTCGCGCAGGAGAGCACGCTCTGGTCGCCTGTTACCTCGATGCTGCGGGCCTGCTTGGAGAAGGTGACCTGAAAGACCTTGGCGGTCGCTTCCTGAATCGCGGGGATTTCAGGTTCGTCGATGACGGCAGCGTCGAAGCTTTCTTCGAGATAATGGGAGGCGGGAACGCCGAGTTCTGCGGCGATGCCGCGCGCTGCCGCCATGAACGGAGCGGGGCCGCAGCACATCACCGTGCGGTCGGCGATATCGGGAACCGCCAGTCTGAAATAATCCGCCGAAATGCGGCCGGTGAGGCCGGACCAGGAGGGTTCGCCGGCAACCGTTTCCGGCAGAAAATGCAGCCGCAGCCCTTTCAGCCTGCGGGCGATGCAGGCGAGTTCGTCGCGAAAGATCAGATCGAGCGGGGTGCGCGCCGCATGCATGAAGATGACGTCGGCAGGCTCGCAGCTGTCGGCGAGTTCACGCAGAATGGACATGACCGGCGTGATGCCGGAGCCGCCGGAGAGCAGCAGAAGTTTTGGCTTCGACGCCTCGGACCGGACGAAATGGCCGAGCGGGCCGTTTGCCTTGACCGACGCGCCCGGCACCAGCGTGTCGTGAAGCCAGTTGGAGATCTTGCCGCCCGGAACGCGCTTCACCGTTACCGAGAAAGCGTTCGTGCGATGCGGCGACGAGGAGATGCTGTAGCAGCGGCTTTCAGGCTCTCCGTTATGCTCCAGGTCGAACAGGAAATACTGGCCGGCCTTGAAGGCGAACCGCTTGCCGTCAGGGGAGGCGAAGGTGAAGGTCTTGACGTCATGGGTCTCCTGCTGGACGTCGAGGCAGACGAGCGCATCGTCTTCCTCGGGATTCCAGACGTCGTGACGGGCGGTTTTTGCGAGCGGGGCTTGCGGGTTCCTAGTATCCATGAGCGCGCATCCGGTCGATGTACCAGCTGGCGAACTTGTCGAGGTTCGTCTCGGAGAAGCGGGAATAGGGACCCGGCCGATAAGCGGGATCGAGCGCACCGGCATGGGAGCGGGCGACGAGGTCGGCGTCCTGGTCCGTCGTTGCGACCCAGACATCCGTCAGCTTGTCGAGGTCGTAATCCACCCCTTCGACGGCGTCCTTGTGGACCAGCCACTTGGTCCTGACCAGCGTCTTGCCGGCCGAAAGCGGGATGACGGTCGCCACGATGGCATGGTCGCCCATGAAGTGGTTCCAGCTGTTATGGCCCCAGAGATGGGTGTCGCCGAGATCCTTGCGGGTCATCTGCCCGAGGAGCTTGGAGGATGCGGCGGTGGCGTCATGCGTCTGGGATTCGCCGGCGCCTGATATGATCAGCCGCTGCGTGCGGAAGTTCGTGGCGCAGTCGGCGAGCTGCTCGATGGCGGCGGACGGGAAGCCATCGGCTTCCCATGCCTGGGTGCGCTCCTCGTAAAGCCGGAAATGCTCCTCGGCCTGTTCGCGATCCTCCGGGCTCAGCGTTTCGGGATCGAAGCCGAAGTCGAGGTCGACGAAGGAGACGCAGAGCTCTGGATGGTTGGCGGAGCAATGATAGCACTCGCGATTGTTCTCCATCGTCAGCTTCCAGTTGCCGTCCTCGATGACGTCGGTCTGGTGGGCGATCTTGGCATTGCGGATGTCGTAGGGCGCGAGACGCTCGACCATCGCCTGCTCGAGGCCGGCAATGTCCTCCGGCGGATTGTCGGACAGGCAGACATAGATCAGGCCGCCGATCGATTTGAAGGTAACCGGCTTCAGACCGTGACAGTCCTTGTCGAAATCCTTGCCCATATGCGGGGCATAGCTGAGCTCGCCCGTCAGCTCATAGGTCCAAGTATGATAGGGACAGACGAGCTTCGAGACGATCGTCTTGCCCGGGTTGAGAAGACGGGAACCGCGATGGCGGCAGACATTGTGCAGCACGCGGATTTCGCCGTCGTCGTCACGCAGCAGGATCAGGCTCGTCTTGCCGATGTCGACGACTGTGGCGTCGCCGGCCTCCGGAACATCGCAGTCGAGGCCGACGCAGATCCAGTGCTTGTGGAAGAAGACGTCGATATCCGCTTCGAACACGTCTTCTCTAACGTAGAGGCCGGCCGGCAACGAATGGCCTTCCGCGCGGGAGTCGAGAAGCGCCGAAATGGAAGAAGGAAGCCTGTTTAGCATGAGAACCTCTTATGTGAGAGTTTCCCTAGATTGCTCTTGCAGCGTCGGCCTTTCAACGGCATAAAAAATTAGCTTCGCATAAGTTTTTATCATGCGAATAGGAGTCTTGTGATGCAATTTCGAAGACGGCTCCCGTCGCTGACGGCGCTGGTGACGCTGGAAGCGGTGCTGCGCAGGAAGAGTTTCACCACGGCGGCGAGCGAACTCGGCGTTACCCAGGCAGCCGTCAGCCGGCAGATCGCCGCTTTGGAAGAGGAACTCGGCCAGCCGCTCTTCCTGCGCAAGCACCGGGCGATCGAGCCGACGGCGGCCTGCGTCAGCCTCGGCGCGACGCTGGCGAAGAGCTTTGCCGATATCGCGGAAAGCGTGGAGGCGATCCAGTCGCGCAGCCAGGACGTGGTGACGATCGGCGCGACCGTCGCCTTCTCCTCCTTCTGGCTGCTGCCGCGGCTTGCCGAGTTCCGCCGGGCCAATCCCGGCATTCTGGTGCGGGTGATATCCCAGGATAACCCGATCACTCTGGACGATGGAGAGATCGACGTTGCGATCCGATACGGCGTGCCGCCCTTCAGCGATGGCACTGTCATTGCCTCGCGCGGCGACGTCGTCTGCCCGGTCTGCTCTCCCGACCACCTCAGGCGCCGCGGAGATGGCCCGCTCGGCTCTGCCGACGAATTCATCGAAACGGATGTGCTCGATCGTTCCTGGTATGGCTGGGCGCAATGGGTGTCGCTGACCGGCGGCAATATCGAGATCAAGCCGTCGCTTCGATTCAACCATTACACGGAAAGCATCGCGGCGGCGCGTGCGGGGCAGGGGATCGCCTTGGGATGGCGCATGCTGATCGGCACTTTCCTCGATGATCGAACCCTGGTGCCGGCCGCGGAAACCGAGCTTGCCGCCGAAGGCCGCTACAACGTGATCGTGCCGATCAAGGCCAAGCGCAGCCATGCGGGCGATCTCGCCGCCGCCTGGCTGACGGCATCGCTGCACGGTTGATCAGAGACCAAGGCCGGGTGTCGCCGTCCGATGCACGCCCTTCGGGACGAAGGCGAACTGATCCGCCAGGTCGAGGAAGTCGGCCGCCAGGTGAATGACCGAGAGCCACATTTCCGTTCCCTGCAGGCTCGGCTCGCCGCCGTCGGCGAATGGGAAACCCCCGCCGTCCCGCCATCTGTCGAGTGCCCTGGATATCAAGCTGCGGGCGATCGCCTCGCCATCGGTCCGGCGGTAGTCGGTCTGCCGCCCGATCAGCAGGAGAGGATGGATCGTGTCGAGCAGGTTGCAGGCATTGTATTTCTCGGCAACGAAGCCTTTGTGGTTGCGATAATTCAGATGAACCGTCTCGATCGCGGCATGCGGATGCGGAAGCGGCATGCCGAACTGCGCGTAAGTACCGCGCGTCAGGCGATAAAATCCATTCACCGGCTGGAGCCATCCCTCCAGCGCCGTCGGCTCACCCCAGAGGCCAGAGACGCTGTTGGCATTGCGGCTCAGCCACTCGAAGAGCGCCTGTCGCGGCCCTTTGATGCCGAAATACCTGGCGTTGAAATACATGGCGGTTCCGATGGCATCGACGACGCTACCGGCGTGCCATGCCCGGCTCGACCAGGGCAGGGTGCTCAGCCATTGCTCCAGCTCTTCAGCCCCGAGTAGCACCGCCTGGATCGGTTGCCGTGGTCCGGAGCCGAGCAGTTCGAGCGCATAACCGACCGAAAGCACGTTGTAGAGCGCCTTCGGATCTTCTCTCAACGCCCAGTCCTGGACACGCGAATGCGCTTGCGGAAAGAGGCCGGTCTCCCGATCCTGGAGGCCTTGGAGACGCTCGACGGTTTGCGCCGGATCGAGCCCGGGCGGCAGCTGATCGAAGCCGGCGGCGATCTCGATGGCATCGCAGAGATGCCGGATCGCCGGCCGCCTGACGCCGTCCGCTTCCAGCGATTCATAGCCCTCAGGTGTCTTCCATTGCGCAAGGATATCAGGCCATTGCTCTCTCGCCTTCTGCCCAAGCCTGACCAGCCGATCCTCGATCTCTCCAATGGCGGATTTCCTCGCCGGTGCGCCCCGGCTCCGCAGCACCTTTGCCGGTACGCCGCCGGCAATCGCAAGCGCAGGAATATCTTGCGTGACGACCGCTCCGGCCGCAATGACGGCGCCGTTGCCGATCGTGACGCCATCGAGGATCACGCAATTGGCGCCGATCCAGACATCGTCGCCGATCACAATGCCGATGCTGACGACGCCCTGGCGATGGATGGGCCGATCGGGATCGTCGAAACCGTGATTGAAGCCGACGATCGACGCATGCGAGGCAATCCTGACCCCATTGCCGCACGTCACCTTGCCGGAAACGCAGGCATAGGGATTGATCGAGCAATCCTCACCGAGGATCACATCGCCCCGCACCAGCGCATGCCCGCCAATCCAGGACCGCTCGCCCATCGCCAGGCTCTCGGTGAAGATCGCAGCGTTTTCGGCGATATAGGAGGTCTCGGCCAATTCTGCGCCGCACGCTCGCTGTAGCGCTGCCTTGCGGGCGAGATGAGCGGGATGGTCGAGATCCGCCGCGATGTGCTCCCAGGGGAGATATTGCAGCCTGCGCGCTTCTCGTTGTACGTTCGCCGATGCTGGCGAGCTGCTGGTCTGGTCCATCTTTCCTCATTCTATATTTCGGCAGCAAAGCACCATAAACGCACATTGCCTCCATCGTAGAACGTTGTTAGGCCGGCGCAATTTCAATGTCCGCACGCCTATTTGAGAATCCAATCATGTCCTTGGCAAGTTACGAGTCCATATGAGTTTCATCATTATTACACTAGTCGTGCTCGCCATTTGCGTCCTGTTGTTCATCGCGGCCATAGCAATTGTCTTTCTTTGGGCTGCGCCGTATCTGGCGACGGACACAACCCAACCAAGTCGTTTTAAGAAGCGTCATCATAGCTTGTGGTCTGGGCGCTGTCGCACTGCCATACGTTGCCATCAAAGTTAGCGAGCGAAACAACCTTCTCGCACGCGTTCCCGAACCCCTTGAAGTGGCTGAAATTGAATACCGCCTGGAAGAATCTTGGGGCCTCGGTTTCATGCCCGGAGACAACGAAACCGGCTTTGTCGTCTATCGGCTGACCAATGATAGTGCAGACTGGGCACGGAAACAGGGAAGCCGGCTAGGCGATATGCTTTCGGGAACAAGGGGAACGTGGCATGAAACACCGGTCGACGACAGGAGCGACCAGACCGCGATAAGCCAATGGCACCCCTACGACCGTGATCCGGAGATGATGGCAATGGAGCGTATTCAGCGCCACCCTCCTACAATATTTGAATACCTGGAAAAGTACGGTTTCATAATCTCGATCGAAAAAGGTCGCGATCACGAAGCCGACCGGGCAATCCAGTCAAGTGGGTCGTTTTACTCCTACGGAAAGGGCGGCAGCGTCACGATCGTTGATCCGGCAAGGGGCAAGGTTTATTTCGCCTATGCTGGATGAGCATCGACGGCCTGCCGCAACACTATACACGTAAGTCTGTCGCCCAGTATGGCCGCGTAGGTGGTCTGTATTGCTCATCGCGCCAGAGGTCTGCCACGGATCACCTTCACGAAAGACTCGACCCGAATTTGTCCCAGCCTTCCTTGATTGTCTCCATCGCCACATTCGTCGAGGTGTTGGCTACATGGGGCAGCGTTGAGATGCGTTCGCCGAGAACGCGGCGGTAGCGACCGATGTCGCGGGTGCGGATCTTCAGGAGATAATCGAAGCGGCCGGCGATCATGTGGCACTCCTCGACTTCCCTGATCTTCTTGATGGCCTCATTGAAGCTCTTCAGCGCATCCTCGCGGGTGTCGGAAAGCTTCACCTCGACGAAGGCGATGTGGTCGAGCTGCATTTTCGATGGATTGAGGACGGCCTTGAAGCCTTCGATATAGCCGTCGCTGATCAGCCGTTTGAAGCGGATCTGGCAGGGCGTCTTCGAAAGCCCGACGCGCGCGGCGAGATCTGTGATCGACAGCCTGCCATCCTCGGCGAGTGCGGCGAGGATCTTTCTGTCGAATTGGTCCAATTCACTAAAGATATCGGCTTCCGTGGCCATTTGAACTCTCGATGATCGCTTTATAAGTTCATACAGCTTGAAAACTATTGAAATCAAGTGAGATCGCGATCTGCGGCTGTGGTAGATTATGCCTCGGCAATGGGAGGAAGGGCGCGGACGCTCGGCGCATTGCCGGGATCGATGGCTGCGACGCGCAAAGGGAGATCACAGATGCATGAGAGAAAAGCGGACGGCGATCAGAAACCCGATCTGCTCGCTCACTATCGGCCGGTGGCCATTAGAGCGGTCGCGGCGGCATTCACCCTTAAGCGCGACAAGCCCAATGCGCGTCCACTTCACGAGACGGAATATTCCGGCCCGATTTTCACGGACGATGCCACCTGGGATGATGAGCCCGGTGTTCCATTTATCCGTTAGACGAAACATTCACTGATCAGGGATTTCCCATGTTGAACGCAGCGATCGACCCCGCATCCTCCAAAGAACCTGCCTGCGGCGCGCCGTTCGCCGCTTTTGCGCCGCCGATCCGGCCGCAATCGGAACTTCGCCAGGCGATCACGGCAGCCTATCGCCGTCCGGAAACCGAATGCCTGCCGCCCCTCGTTGCGGCCGCGCGCGTTTCCGAGGCGAAACGCTATGACATCCGCAGCACCGCTCGCACGCTGATCGAAGCCTTGCGCGCCAAGCACAAGGGCACCGGCGTCGAAGGGCTCGTGCAGGAATATTCGCTCTCCAGCCAGGAAGGCGTGGCGCTGATGTGCCTTGCCGAAGCGCTGTTGCGCATTCCCGATACCGACACCCGCGACGCGCTGATCCGCGACAAGATCGCCGAGGGCAACTGGACCTCCCATATCGGCGGCGGCAAATCGATGTTCGTCAACGCCGCCACCTGGGGCCTCGTCGTCACCGGCAAGCTGACGTCCACGGTCAACGCCCGCAGCCTGTCGGCAGCGCTGACGCGGCTGATCGCGCGCGCCGGCGAGCCGGTCATCCGCCGCGGCGTCGATATGGCGATGCGCATGATGGGCGAGCAGTTCGTCACCGGTGAGACGATCGAGGAGGCGCTGAAGCGCGCCCGGCCGCTCGAAGCGCGTGGCTTCCGCTATTCCTACGACATGCTCGGCGAGGCCGCGACGACGGCCGCCGACGCCGAGCGTTATTTCAAGGATTATGAAAAGGCGATCCACGCCATCGGCAAGGCCTCGAACGGACGCGGCATCTATGACGGCCCGGGCATCTCGATCAAGCTTTCGGCGCTGCACCCCCGCTATGTCAGGGCGCAGGCCGGTCGCGTAATGGGAGAATTGCTGCCCAAGGTCAAGGCGCTCGCCGTTCTCGCCAAGACCTATGATATCGGCCTCAATATCGATGCCGAGGAGGCCGATCGGCTGGAGCTTTCGCTCGATCTGCTCGAGGAGCTCTGCTTCGCGCCGGAGCTTGCCGGATGGAACGGGCTTGGCTTCGTCGTGCAGGCCTATGGCAAGCGCTGCCCCTTCGTCCTCGATTACATTATCGATCTCGCCCGCCGGTCCGGGCGCCGGATGATGGTCCGTCTCGTCAAGGGCGCCTATTGGGATGCGGAAATCAAGCGCGCCCAACTGGATGGCCTCGAGGACTATCCCGTTTATACCCGCAAGATCTACACCGACGTCGCCTATATCGCCTGCGCGCGCAAGCTGCTCGGTGCGCCGGATGCGGTTTTCCCGCAGTTCGCGACCCACAATGCGCAGACGCTGGCGACGATCTATCATCTCGCCGGTCCCGATTTCGCGGTCGGCAAATACGAGTTCCAGTGCCTGCACGGCATGGGCGAGCCGCTCTATGACGAGGTCGTCGGCAAGGAAAAGCTCGACCGCCCCTGCCGCATCTATGCGCCAGTCGGAACCCATGAGACGTTGCTCGCTTATCTGGTGCGCCGCCTCCTGGAAAACGGCGCCAACTCCTCCTTCGTGCACCGCATCTCCGATCCGAACGTTTCGGTCGAGGCGCTGATCGCCGATCCCGCCGAGACCGTTGCGGCTATGCCCGTCGTCGGCGCTCCTCATGTGCAGATCGCTGCGCCGAAGGCGCTCTACGGCCATGCTCGCGCCAATTCGGACGGGCTCGATCTCTCGAACGAGGCGACGCTGACGGATCTGGCGCAGGCGCTCGCCTCCACGGCCGCGAACCCGTGGCATGCGCTTCCGATCCTCGCCGACGGTTCCACCGATGGGGTGACGCGCGACGTCCTTAATCCCGCCGATCACCGCGACGTCGTCGGCACGGTCACCGAGCTGAAGGTCGAAGAGGCCGCCCGCATCGTTGCGATGGCGGCCGACTATGCACCGCAATGGGCGGCCGTGCCGCCGGCCGAACGGGCGGCCTGCCTGGAGCGGGCGGCCGACATCATGCAGGCCCGCATCAAGACCCTGATGGGCATCGTCATGCGCGAGGCCGGCAAATCGGCGGCAAACGCCGTCGGCGAAGTGCGTGAGGCGATCGACTTCCTGCGCTATTACGCCGAACAGGCGCGCAAGACCCTCGGGCCGTCCCACGCGCCGCTTGGGCCCATCGTCTGCATCAGCCCGTGGAATTTCCCGCTGGCGATCTTCACCGGACAGGTGGCCGCCGCCCTCGTGGCCGGCAATCCCGTGCTGGCCAAGCCCGCCGGCATGACGCCGATCATCGCCTCGGAGAGCGTCAAGATTCTCCACGAGGCGGGCGTGCCGGTCGGCGCTCTGCAATTCGTGCCCGGCAGCGGCCGGCTCGGCGCCGGCATGGTCGGGGCTCCTGAAACCGCCGGCGTCATGTTTACCGGCTCGACCGAGGTCGCCCGCATGATCCAGGCGCAACTGGCCGAACGGCTGTCGCCGAGCGGCAAACCGATCCCGCTGATCGCCGAAACCGGCGGTCAGAACGGCATGATCGTCGATTCCTCGGCATTGGCCGAGCAGGTCGTCGCCGACGTCATTGCCTCTGCTTTCGACAGCGCCGGCCAGCGGTGCTCGGCTCTTCGGGTTCTGTGCCTTCAGGACGATATCGCCGACAGGACGCTTGCCATGTTGAAGGGCGCCTTCCGTGAACTGACGGTCGGCCGGACCGATCGCCTGAGCGTCGATGTCGGCCCCGTCATCAACGACGGCGCCAAGGCCGAGATCGACGAGCATATCGCGCAGATGCGCGGCTCCGGCTGCAAGGTGGAGCAGCTGGCGCTGCCCGCAAGTGCTGCGGCGGGCACCTTCGTTCCGCCGACGATCATCGAGATCAAGTCGCTGTCGGATCTGACCAAGGAGGTCTTCGGACCGGTCCTGCACGTTTACCGCTTCAAGAGAAACGGGCTCGACCGCCTGATCGACGACATCAATGCCTCGGGCTACGGCCTCACATTCGGACTTCACACGCGGCTTGACGAAACCATCGCGCATGTGACGAGCCGCATCAAGGCCGGCAACCTCTACGTCAACCGCAACATTATCGGCGCCGTCGTCGGCGTCCAGCCGTTCGGCGGCCGCGGCCTGTCGGGAACGGGTCCGAAGGCGGGCGGTCCGCTCTATATCGGCCGCCTGGTGCAGCGCGCGCCGGTGCCGCCGCAACAGGATTCGGTTCATACGGACCTTGCCCTTCGCGATTACATCGTCTGGCTCGACAAGAAGGGCCTGACGGGCGAAGGGGAGGCGGCGCGCGGTTATGCCGGCCGCTCGGCACTTGGGCTCGAACGCGAGCTCACCGGCCCGGTCGGCGAGCGCAATCTTTACGCGCTGCACCCGCGCGGCCGCATTCTGCTCGTGCCGCAGACGGAGAGCGGGCTCTATCGCCAGATCGCCGCAGCCCTTGCAACGGGCAATCATGTCGCGGTGGATGCCGGTTCCCTCTCGAAATCGGCGCTCGCCGATCTTCCGGCGGCGGTCGCAAGCCGCTTTTCCTGGACCTCGGACTGGGAAAAGGACGGACCTTTCTCGGGCGCGCTCGTCGAGGGCGATCGCGACAGGGTCCACGCGGTCAACAAAAGGATCGCGGCTTTGCCCGGTCCGCTTCTCCTGGTTCAGGCCGCCACGAGCGAAGAGCTTGCCGGCGATCCTGAGGCCTATTGCCTGAACTGGCTGTTGGAAGAGGTCTCGACCTCGATTAATACCGCCGCTGCCGGCGGCAATGCCAGCCTGATGGCGATCGGCTGACCGAAACCGACGAGGGCGCAGAAAACACGCCCTCGTCCTACCTTCTATGCTCCGACGAAACTCGACACCATTGACTATTTTTTTAAGAGTTATGCCTATCGTGATGGCCTTGGGCGCGGCCACCGCCAATTGAGGACAATGGTCAATTTGCACGCAGGCGTGCTGTTGCATGGTGGGCGCCGGAGTTAAGAGCCGAATTTCCTGGGCGGGGGCCACCATTTCATGTCGTTGATTGATCGTCTGTTGCAGCGTATGCGGATCGTAACGAAGGTCCTCTTCTTCGTGGTGCCTCTCGTCATCCTCATCGCGGGCATCGGCCTGTTCGGTTATTTCACGGCTGGTACGCTGAATGGCCAGATGACCCTGACCCGGCAGACGATCGATACGCTTTCCAGTTTCCAGCAGCTGCGCTCGTCGCTCACCGCCTTTACCGATCTTCCGACACCGGCCACGCGCGATCGGCTGGTCGCCAGCATCGCCGATCAGCAGAAGGGTGCGGCGACGCTCGATGCCATGTTGATCGATCCCGCCCAGAAACAGCAGATCTCCGCCGTGCGCGAACTCGGCGGCAAGATGCAGGGCGGCGCCGACGCGCTCTGGGCGGTGGCGCAGGAGCGGGCCAATACCGAACTGGCGATCGATGGGGCGGTGGCGCAACTTTTCAAGGAAAGCCAGACCGCCCGCAAGCAGCTCGACGTTCTTCAGGATCAGGCCAACGGCAAGGAGGCCTTCGTCCGGGCGCTTCTTCTCGACGCCTCGGCCTACAAAAATCTCGCGGAACGCATTGCGAAATTGCGCAACGCGACCGCAGCCGCAGCCGACCCTCAGAAGCTTGGCCAGGCCATAGGCAACCTTCTGCCGCCACTCGTCAAGGAAGTCGGCGAGAGCGAGGCGCTTGGCTCTGATAAGGCGAAAAGCCAGATCGCACCGCTGAAGCCGGTTCTGGACAAGCTTGCCGCCATGGTGAAGGACAGCGCCAATCTGTCGCTCGAGGGCTATGCTCCCGTCGACCAGGATCTGCAGCGGTTCGAGGAGCAGTTTGCAAAACTTGCTTCCGGCAATGCGGATACAGCGATCGAGCGTTTTGCCGGCATGGATGCGAGTATAGCAACGCTTCGCTCGATGGTGGCGATCGTCAATGCCGCGTTCAAATCGATCGACGATCTGCGACTGCACCTGAGCGAACTGAACAGGCGGGTCGATACCGCGTCGCGGGATGCGGTTCTGGTGGATCTGAAGGCCCTGCGCGAAAGCGCTGCAAAGCTGGAGCCCTTGAGCGGCAAGAACGCCGCTTTGAAGGATCTTGCCAAGAAGATCGAGCCTTCCCTTGTCTTGATCGAAAAGGGTACCTCGGCACTGATATCGATCGCCGATCGGTGGCAGGGCAACAAGCAGGCGGCGACGGAGCTGGTTGCAGCTGCAAGTCACACGCTCGAACAGTTCGTCAGCACGGCGCAGGAGAGCGGCAAGGAAATCAGCCAGCGCTCGGCCACAATGTCGCTCTCGGCGATGATTGCGGGCACGGTGCTTGCCATCATCGGCGGCCTGATGCTGATCGAGACGCTGCGCGGACCGATGAAGCGGATCACCCAGACGATGACGAGACTCGCTGCTGGCGATCTCAATGTTCCGATCGGCGACGGCAAGCGCGGCGATGAAATCGGCGATATGATCCGCTCCGTGACGGTCTTCCGTGACCAGGCGCTCGAAAAGACGAGGCTCGAAGAGGTCGCTGAAACGAACAGGGCGCGGGACGAACAGGAACAGGCCCGCCGCGCGGCCGAGCAGGCCCGCATCGAAGCCGAGCAGAGCGAGGCCCTGGACGCGCTGTCCGACATGCTCGGCAAACTCGCCGACGGCAACCTCGCTGCCGTGATGAGCGAGGAGCTGGCCGCCGATTATGTCGCGATGGCCAGGACCTACAACCAGGCGATCGATGCGTTGCGCCGCACACTCGCCGAGGTTCGCAACACCACCTATGAAATCGCCGAGGGCAGCACCAATCTTTCGGGTGCGGCCGACGATCTGGCGCGGCGCACGGAACAGCAGGCGGCCGCTCTCGAAGACAGTTCACGCGTGCTCGGCGAGCTGACCGCCAGCGTCCGCACGACTGCCGAAAACGCGCGCCAGACGTCGGTTTCCGTCGCAGAGGCGCACCGGCAGGCGGAGCATTCCGCGGCCGTCGTCGCCAAGGCCGTCGAGGCCATGGACGCCATCAACCGGTCGTCGGACAAGGTCACCAGCATCATCGGCGTGATCGACGAGATCGCCTTTCAGACCAACCTTCTCGCACTCAATGCCGGCGTCGAGGCGGCGCGCGCGGGAGAGGCAGGCAGGGGTTTTGCCGTTGTCGCGCAGGAAGTGCGCGAGCTGGCACAGCGCTGCGCCAAGGCCGCCCGCGAGATCAAGGATCTGATCTCCAACAGCGCGTCGCAGGTCGGCACCGGCGTTCGGCTCGTCGAAGAGACCGGCGAGGCGCTTTCGGCGATCATGGAACACTTCACCTCGATCAACGGGCTGGTGCAGGTCATTTCGACGGCCACGAGTACCCAGTACAAGGGGATCGACGAGGTCAACAACGCCGTTCGCGACATCGAGCATATTACCCAGCACAATGCCGCCATGGTCGAGGAAAATACCGCGGAAATTCACCGGCTCCGGCAGCAGGTGGAACTGCTGAACGAACGCATCTCCCGCTTCCAGACCGCCGACGGCCGCAAGGCTTCACAGGCCGCCGGCCAGCGGATCGCCCTGGCCTCCTGAGCGGCGTCTATGTCTTTCCGTTGGGGCGCGCCTTTAGAAATCGGCGACTTTGCCCCAGGCGGACGCCGCGAAGCGGCTGGGATGGTAGGGCCGCGGATCGACGATCGGCTCATCGCCGGTGACGATGTCGGCAATCAGATGACCGGCGCCGGGTCCGATGCCGAAGCCATGACCGCTGAAGCCCGCAGCGAGGATGAAGCCGGGGAGGGTGGCGATCTCACCGATCCCAGGCACGCCGTCGGGCGTGCTGTCGATATAGCCCGCCCAGGCTGCACTGATACCGGTGCCCTTCAAGGCAGGCAGAAGCTTAAGCGCCCGCGCATGCGTCAGAGCAATGGTGGCCGCGTCGACTGCCGGGTCGAGGATGCGCATGCGCTCCATCGGCGTCCGGCTGTCGAGCCGCCAGCGCGCCAGGGATTCATGACCGGAACGAATCCCCTCCAACCCGCCGGGCGCGAGGCTCCGCCAGCGCCGGGCGAACATCGGCAGGAACTGCGGCGTGAAACGGAGCTGCTGCGCAGTGGGATCGACGCGACCGCGGCCGCTGATCGCCAAAGTGTAACCGCCATCGCCACGACGCGTCACGGAAACCGCCGATGTATGCAGCGCATCCGGCAGGCCGCTCGCACCTGGTGACACCGAGAGGATCGACGAGCGGATCGACGCTTGCGGAAATCGAATGCCAAGTTGCCGGCAGAAGGAGGAGGCCCAGGCCCCGCCAGCCAGGATTGCGACTTTTGTCCGGATCGTGCCGTGCTCGGTAACGACACCCGCAAGCCTGCCGCCTTCAATGTCGATGCCGCGCGCTGCGCAGGATTGATGCACTGTGCCGCCGAGCTTCAGGATCGCACGCGCGACGGCCGGCGCGGCATTGGCCGGATCGGCGATTCCGTCCGTTGGTGAAAACACCCCGCCCTTCCACGCGGCGCCGGTGGCACGCCCCCGTTCGGTTGCTTCCGCGCCGCTCAGCATATGAGTCGTGACGCCGACCGACCGGGCAAAATCGCGCCAGCTAGCCCAGCCGGATAGTTCCTCCTCACTGTTGCTAAGATAGAAAAGACCGCAGCGCCGGAAGCCGGTCTCCTCGCCGGTTTCGGTCGCGAATTGCTCCCACAGGTCGAGGCTCTTCGTCGACATCGGCAATTCCCGTGCGTCGCGGTTCTGCTGCCGGCACCAGCCCCAATTGCGGCTCGACTGTTCCGCCCCGATCCGGCCCTTCTCGATCAGGGCGACCTTCAATCCGCGCCGGACGAGATAATAGGCTGCGAAAACGCCGACGATGCCGCCGCCGATCACCACCGCATCGGCGGCAGAAGGTATCTCTGGTGTGGTGTCGACGCGCGTTAGCGGTGCGGGCATGGCATGGTCTCCGGTTCAGGGCTAGTCTAACGGATCCTAAGCCACGCCTTTGCCGGAGATCGACCGGCGGCAGCAGAAGATTCTGTCTTGCGGGGAGCCCGGCAGCCATTTGTGCTTCGCCATGTCCCGCAATCTGATCGACACCGCCTTGGTATATGTTAAGCTCGGTGTTGGAAAGCCGCAGCATAATCTGCTGCGTCATTGGCGATCTCAAGCACACGAAGGCGCGTGATGAAACTCGACCGGATCGACATAAAAATCCTCTACGAACTGCAGAAGAATGGCCGCGTCACCAATGTTGAACTGGCCGAGCTGGTCAACCTGTCGCCGAGCCCGTGCCTAATGCGGGTGAAGAAGCTGCAATCCGAAGGTTACATCGAAGGCTATTCGGCTCAGATCAATGTCAGCAAGCTCGGTCAGACGCTCACCGTGTTCACCGAGATTACGCTGAAGAACCATCGGCAGATCGACTTCGCCCGTTTCCTCGCGGTAATCGAGAAGGTCGATCAGGTGATCGAATGTCATCTGGTTTCCGGAGGCTATGATTATCTCTTGAAATTCGTCACCGCCGGCATCGACGAATACCAGACGATCATGGAACGGCTCACCGACATGGACGTCGGCATCGACAAATATTTCAGTTTCGTCGTCCTGAAGTCGCCGATCATCAAAGCCCACATGCCGCTGACCACGCTGTTTCCGCATTAAAGAGCGCGCATCGCTCGGAGATTTATGGCCCGCACGTTGTCTCCTCGGTGACAGCTGTCGCAGCAGCCGGCAGGTTTGGCTGGGTCGTGGATAGATTTCGAAATTATCGACTAAAGCGAGGCCTTCTTCGGCAACGCTGGCTTCCGCATTGCCTTAATCTCGGGTGACACCACGATCCACCCTAGAGGCAATAGGTGGTCCGTATTGCTCAACCTGGCCGCCGCCCCATCGCGCTCGGAAGCAGTCTACCCCCCGCCTCGTAGATTCAGAACCGCCTCCCAAGAAGGAAGATGACATGTCACTGTTGGTTACCATCGACACCGATCCGGATTTCACGCCGAAGGACGCGATCCCCGGACCGGAGCGGCTCATTTCAGGCAATCCCTTTTTCAAGACCTGGGCTCAGGATGCTTCTAAGGGAGAGAAGGTGTTAACCGGCGTCTGGGAAGCGACGCCTGGCGAGCATCATTCGATCAAGGGTACGACCTACGAATTCTGTCACATCATTTCGGGTCTCGTAGAAATCGAGGAGAAGGGCGGGGAGACGAAAACCTACCGTGCTGGTGACAGCTTCGTGATGAAGCCGGGTTTCGTCGGTGTTTGGCGCACGATCGAGACTGTCCGCAAAATCTATCTTTGTGTTTACGAGTGACCCGCAAAACTCAGGTGCGCCGACGACTGGCGCACCTTTGAACCGCCGTGATGGTGCGCCTCCTCAAAAGCCCAGGGCGATGATCTGCCCGCTCTTGTAATGTTGCGGGGCTCGCGAGCAGCTCCTCGTGCCCGCCTCAGAATGGCCCCCACTGCGGCCTGCGGACGCTCCATCAGGTTCTTGCCGGCGCCGCAAGATGATCGCGACGACAATGCCCCGACGACAGCGGCAGGGGAGATCAGTGGTCCTGCGGACTATCGGCGGCCCTTTCGACGAATCCGGCGACGGCGATGATGGCTGCCTCCGTGTGCGGCAAAGCGGCGAGCTCGCCCAGCGTTACCGGTTTGATGGGTGGGCGCAGCCGATAGTAACCGAGCTCGCCGGGCGCTACGCCACGGCATTGCGCCAGCAGCTCAACCGCGGTCAGACCGCATAGACGGCCCTGGCATGGTCCCATTCCGCATCGGGTGAACGCCTTCATTTGGTTAGGGCCCGGCACGCCGAGCGCCGCAACTTCACGCAGCTTGCCAGCCGTAATTTCCTCACAGCGGCAGACGATGGTGCCGTCGTCTTCTGGCACACGACACGTTTTGGCGGGCCGGAACCGATGCTCTATGAAACTCCTGCCTCTGAGGGCGCGCGCGAGCTTTCGTGCGAGTTCGTTGCGGCGCTGTTCGTAGACACCCTGGCTAATTCGATGGAGATCGAGCGCCGCGGTCAGGCCCGCCAGCTCACCTTGGTGAGCCGAGGCAACCGCCCCGACAATTCCCGCCGCATCACCGGCGATCGAGACCCCCGGAACCGAACTTGCGCCGCAAATGTCAACGGCCGGGCGGAAGGCTGCCAGGCGCTCGTCCCAGACGTAGTCGCAGCCGGCCGCCAGCGCGAGATTGAGGTTTGGTGCGATCCCTTGGTGCAGAAGGAGCAGGTCGCCCGGAATGTCCCGGGACCTGTTGCCGCGAAGAACCCTTAGAGCACTGAATTGTCCGGAACCAACCGCCTCGACCGCGGTCGCTCCGCGGATGACACGGGTTCGACGGTGAACCTCCCAGAGGAGCTTCAGGCCCTTGAGGGCATAGGGCGACGCGGCAAAGCCAAGCACGTGAGGCAGGGCAAAGCGCCAGTTCTCGACCGGCGTGGTATCGACGACCGCTATCACGGACACGCCTGCCCGGAGAAGCTGGCTTGCCAGCAAATACAGCAGGGGCCCGGTCCCGGCGAGAATGGTTCGCCCGGACGGCACGAGACCCGACGACTTCATCAGGATCTGCGCCGCCCCCGCCGACATGACCCCGGGCATGGTCCACCCCGGGAATGGGAACGGACGCTCGAGCGCGCCGGTCGCGAGGATCACGCGATGGGCTGCGATCGGTCGAGCGATGCCTCCGAGCGAGATGCCGACCTCGAGCCCATGCGCGCCGTCGCCAGTTTCCTCGTCGGCAGGCCCGACGCTCCAGACCGTCGCCCGACGGGCATAGCTCAAGTCTGCCGCCTGAAACCGCTTTATCAGCGTTCGACCGGCAGTGTAGTCCGGCCCCATGCGCGCGAGATCGGCGTTCGAAGCCCGGTCGACCGCCCGATAGATCTGGCCACCGGGGGATTCGTTTTCGTCGGCCAGCAATACGGTGATGCCGTGGGCCGACGCTTCAACGGCTGCCGCGAGGCCGGAAGGCCCCGCGCCAACAATGATCAGGTCGTAGGCAGGTGCGAGATCAATGGCAGAGTGAATGTTCCGGATCATGCTTGCTGTCCTACCACGGCGGCGCCATCCTGCGTTTCGACCCGCATGCCCTCTTCCACGGTGATCAGGCAAGCCTGTCGGTTCGCTTGGCCGTCGATCTTGACGAGGCACTCGAAGCACACGCCCATCATGCAATAAGGAGCGCGGGCAGCGCCGGAAACCGGAGAGCGGCGCGTGATGCAATGTCCGGCAGCCAGCAGTGCAGCGGCGACGCTGTCACCGCTGCAGGCAGTGGTCCGCGTGCCGTTGAATGTGAAGGAGACAGAACTCTCCGTTCTGTCAGGCAGCCGTTGGAACACGGAACCTCCGGGAATGAAAGACGGAGAGATCTGCGCAGAGCTCGCCGGCCGAAATTTGCCGCGGCAGGACCAGCGCATGGTTCGCCGCCAGCGTCACGCCGGAATGGCAGGCGAATGCAAACGCACCTGGAAAACTCTCCGATTGCTCGTAAATGGGGTAGCCATCCGGCGTGACCACACGGAATGCCGCCCAGGTCCGCACCGACTTCACATCCCTCAGAAGTGGGAATGTGCGCACAGCGCGTTCGGCGAGGACCGCGGAAATCGGGCCGCGTGGCCGCTGGTGATCGATTGTCGCTTCCTTGCTCTCACCAATCAGTACTGAGCCCTCGTCTGTCTGCCGCAGGTAGCCGGTGGCATGGCTGAGGAAGGGCTTCAGCCGCTCGGTGACGATAATTTGGCCGCGGCTGGGCGAGAGTGGAACGTTCAGCCCAACCATCGGGGCGAGGGCGGTGTTACCGATCCCGGCCGCAAGCACGATCTTGCCGGAAGTCAGCCTCCACCCGTCCCCGGTCAATTCGAACACGCCGGCCCGATGGCGGATCGCCGTCGTCTTCCGATGCGGCAGATAATGAACGCCACGCTGCTGCAGCGCCTTGTGAAAGGCCGCGAACAGCCGCAGCGGGTTGACGTGTCCATCAAGAGGACTGAAAATCGCGCCTGCCACCGTCTCCCCGACCAGCGGCAAGCGGCGGCGTGTCTCCGCCTGATCGAGTATCTCATATTCGAGCGGCGGAGTACCTTCCGCCTCCATTCCCGGCTGGCTGGCGAGTTTCGCCATGGATGCGATCCCGCGCTCCAGCTCCGTTGGCGTGAGCCGAATTGAGAAACCGCCTGATTGGATGAAGCCAGTGTCGATGCCGGTTTCTCCCTTGAGCTCGGCTGCTAGCTGGTGCCAGTTCGCTGTGGAGGTTCGCGACCAACGGGAGTAGGCCGCGTTGCCGAGACCTTTGCTTGAGCTCCAGACGAGACCGAAATTTGCCCTGGCGGCCCTGTCTGCAACGTCGCCTTCATCAACGACAGCAACCCTCTGCCCGCACTTCGAGAGGCCCCAGGCAATGGATACGCCTACGAGCCCGCCGCCGATGACGATTATGTCGTAATCCATTCCGCTAGCTGTCCCGAGGCACCCCATGGCTTTCTCCGGATTTGGCCTCACGATCAGATTGCGCCGACTTTGACCTTCGAACCGTCAAGAAGGCGCGACAGGCGGAAGGGGGTGGGGTCGACACAGGGTGTATCATTGGCAACCAGGTCGGCCGCCAGGCGGCCGATGCCCGGGCCAAGGCCGAACCCGTGGCCAGAGCAGCCCGCAGCCAAGTATAGACCTCTCACGCCATCGGCAGGTGAGATGACCGGCACTGCGTCCGGTGTGAAATCCACATAAGCTCCCCAGCTGTCGGCGATTTCGATCCCAGCCAGCGCGGGAAATTGTTCTTTGACCCGTTTCAAAATAGCGGCGGCCGTCTGACGGCTCGGAGACGGATCAAGCACGCGCGTCTTCTCGAAGGGCGACCTTCCACGCCCATCCCAACTCTCAAATGCTTCTGGACCTTTGAAAAAGGATTCGCCGATCCCGAATTGCACCGCCTTCAGACGCTTCATGAACATCGGCATGAACCAGCGGGCGTAGCGAAGGCCCTGTGGTGTTATGTCCAGCGTCGCCCGGCCGCTGATCGCAAGTGTGTAGCTGCCATCCAACCGGCGGGTCAAAGCACACTCGGGCGTGTAGATCGCCTCGCCGAGATCGGCCGTAGGGCGCGTGCGAAGCGCGGTCTGACGCACGCTCGCCTGTGGAAAGAGAACGCCATGCTGACGGCAAAACATCGACGTCCAGGCACCGCCGGCGCAGAGAACGGCTTGGGTCCGGATCAGCCCCTTTTCTGTGATCACTCCGGCTACTGCTCCATTCGCCAGATCAAGACCTCGCGCAGCGCAATCTTGATGGACCGTCGCTCCAAGTTTGCGAGCGCCCTCAGCGATGGTCGGCGCGGCGATAGCGGGCTCGCCCTTGCCATCGTCAATGGAATGAACCCCGCCGAGCCATAGGCGACCATTTGCCGGGATTGCGGCAGCCGCTTCTGCGGCACCAAGCATCTTCGTATTGACGTTGAACTGGCGAGCCGTATCACGCCATGCTTCCCATTCCGCCAGTTGCTGCGGGTTGTCAGTAGCGTAGAGCAAACCGCATCGACGGAAACCGACGTCCTCGCCAATTTTGGATTCAAACTCACCCCAGAGCCGCAGCGCGACACCCGAGAGCGGCAACTCCCGCTCATCCCGGTTCTGCTGGCGGCACCAACCCCAGTTGCGGCTCGACTGCTCGCAGCCGACCTGGCCTTTTTCGACCAGAGCGACCGAGAGTCCCCGCTCCGCTAGAAAGAAAGCCGCCGTTGCGCCAATGATGCCGCCGCCGATGACGACGACATCCGCCTTGGCGGGGAGTGCTTCATCGCTGTGTATTCGTTTGAGGAGTGGAGACATGGAGGCTGACCTGAACTGATTTGGAACCGACTTATACGGCACTGTTTCTGCCCCTCAGGCAGAAGTATCTGAGCCGATGACGGCTATTGTATTGAGTTGAAATGGCGGTGCGAGCTGCCCGCAAATTCGGTGGGCAGGGGCAGACTGCCTGGATCAAAGATTGGTGTCATGGCGCGTCCTCGAAGTGAACTCAGCTGAAGCTACCGGAGGAAGGCGAGCAGCATGCATCGAATGAAAATGCACGGACGGCGGAATGTTCCGTGTTCGGCGGCATGACAGTCAAAACTTTGGCCGTTGAGCTGGTAAATTGTAAAGCATCCTCTGACGACAGTGGTTTTGAATCGACTTCCGGTCGTAGCACGACAGACGCCGGGTTCAGGGCCACATCAACCCGACTGCTGCCGGCTCCAATTGATGAGCGCGCACAACCAAAATAGAGATCTAAGCCATGCCTACGGAAATTAATGATCGCCCTGCGCTTGCCATGATCCATACGGTTCCCGGGATCATCCCCTCATTTAACGAACTCGTCGGTCTCCATCTGCCCGGTTGGCGCGCGTTCAACATGTTAGATGAGAGCCTGCTGGGAAACACAATTCGTGAAGGCGCGTTGTCACCTCAAACTATGCGGCGGCTTGCGGGTCATATTTGGTCGGCGGTGGATGCAGGGGCTTCGGCGGTCCTCGTCACCTGTTCCTCACTCGGTCCGGCAGTGGATGCGGCAATGCCGCTCTGCCCCGTCCCACTCTTCCGAATAGATGATGGCATGGCGATTGAGGCGATCCGGCGCGGGAACCGAATTGGCGTCCTTGCAACTCTGGCTACGACAATGAACCCTACAACCCGGCTAATTGAACGCCATGCTCAAGGAATAGGTCATACTGTATCTGTGACCGGTCGTCTTTGTGATGGCGCCTTTGATAAGTTGCGAAGCGGTGACAGGGCAGCGCATGATGCAATGATACGTGAAGGCTTCGCTTCGCTCGTGGGCAGCGTCGACGTGGTTGTTCTTGCTCAAGCGTCAATGGCGAATGCTCTCAATGAAATGAGCGAGGCATCGATGCCGGTACTTACCAGCCCTGAGCTTGGTATCCTGCACATGGCCGCCGCGCTAAATGCGCGCTCCCGCATCCAGGAAAGGCTCTAGGCCAGCGGGTTCACCGGTTTTCCGCAGTTCGACCAGGCCGGCTTGGTACTGCGCGATCCTGATCGCAAAGCAGTGAACAAGACGGCCTCGCGCATCAGGCGGCGCGGCTTTGTAGAACAAGCCAGTCTACCGCGAGCCGCACCATCGGCCTGACCTCAGTGACGGCAATAGGCCCGCACGAGTTCCGGATCCTGCCTGAGCCCGTCGAGCCACGCCGGATCGAGCTTCGGCACCGACGAGAACAGCAGTTGCGAATAGGGATGCTGCGGCGTTTTCACTTTCGAGGGGGTGATTTCCTCGACTTTCCGGCCGCCATACATCACGACGATCTCGTCGCAGATCGCCTCCACCACCGAGAGGTCGTGGCTGATGAAGATGTAGGAGAGGCCGAGTTCGCGCTGCAATTCCTTGAGCAGGTCGATGACGGCGGCGGCGACAACGGTGTCGAGTGCCGAGGTGATCTCGTCGCAAAGGATAAGCTTCGGATCGGCGGCGAGCGCGCGGGCGAAGTTGACGCGCTGCTTCTGTCCACCCGAGAGTTCTCCCGGCCTGCGGTGGCGCAGGTTGCGGGGCAGGCGCACCATGTCGAGCAGTTGGTTGATCCTGATGTTCTGCGCCTGTCGATCCATGCTGTGGTAGAACACCAGCGGCCTGGCGAGGATATCCTCGACGGATTTCGCCGGATTGAGGGCGGTATCGGCATATTGGAAGACGATCTGCATCTCGCGCAGCTGATCGCGTGAACGCTCGCGCGCATTGCGGCGCAGCTCCGTGCCGTCGAAGACGATCTTCCCGACTGCGGCCGGCAGGATGCCTGCGATGGTGCGCGCGAGAGTCGACTTGCCACAACCGGATTCACCGATGATGCCGAGGTTGCGTCCTCTTTCGACTGTCAGGCTCACATGCTCGACCGCACGAACGAGAGGCAGGCCGTCAGCCTGGCGCTGCCCGTAACCGGCAACGACGTCTTCGATTTTCAAGAGCGGCGCCGGCGCGTTCTCGGCAAGGCTTGCTGGGCCGCGCCGTTTCGGTTCGAAGGCTTCGAGCAGTTGCCGGGTATAGGGATGCTTCGCATTGTTGAGGATTTCATCGGTGGTGCCGATTTCCTGGGTCTCCCCCCCTTTCAACACGACGATTCGGTCGGCGATCTGTGCGACGACAGCAAGGTCGTGCGAGACATAGACGCCTGATATGCCGCCCTTCTTCATGACCGATTTGAAGGCGCGCAGCACTTCGATCTGGGTCGTCACGTCGAGCGCCGTCGTCGGCTCGTCGAAGATGACAAGAGTCGGGTTGCCGATCAGCGCCATGGCGGCAGCCAGACGCTGCAGCTGACCGCCGGAAACCTGGTGCGGATAGCGGCTGCCGATCGTTTCCGGTTCCGGCAGGGACAGCGCCCGGAAGAGTTCGATGGCCTTGGCACGCGCTTCTTCCGGCGACATCAGCTGATGAATACGCGTGATCTCGACCACCTGATCCATGATTGATGTGGCCGGGTTGAAAGCGGCAGCGGCCGATTGCGGCACGTAAGCAACCTGGGTGCCGCGTAGTTTGGCCCGCTGCTTTCCGCTGAGCGCCACCAAATCCTTGCCGGCGACCGATACAGTGCCGCCGGAGATGCGACAGCCTGGGCGGGTATGACCCATGAGGGTCAGCGCGATCGTGGTCTTGCCGGAGCCGCTCTCGCCGATCAGCGCGACGATCTCACCCTCGGCAATGTCGAGGTTGACATCTTTGATGATCTCGACACGTCGGCCGGAATCGGTAGTGGCTTCGACCCGGAGGTTACGAATTTCGACAAGATTGCTCATCACTCGCTCCGATCCCGGATTTTCTGCGGCAGGTTGTCGATCAGTAGGTTCACGCTGATCGTGAGGCTGGCAATGGCAAGCGATGGGAACATGACGGCGGGAGCCCCGAATGGCAGGCCGCCGATGTTTTCACGCACGAGCGCACCCCAGTCCGCATACGGTGGCTGCACGCCCAGTCCCAGGAAGGAAAGGCCGGAGAGCAGGAGAACGATGAAGACGAAGCGGAGCCCGAAATCGGCAAGTACGGGACCCATGATATTGGGCAGAATTTCCGAGCGGATCAGATAGAGCGTGCTTTCACCGCGGATGCGGGCGACAGTGATGAAGTCCATGGAATTGACGTTGACGGCGAGCGCCCGAGCGAAACGATAGGAGCCCGGAATATAAATTACCGAAAGCGTCAGGATCAGCACCGGGATCGACGATCCGACGGCTGCGACCACGACCAGGCCGAAGAGCTTGGACGGAATGGAATTCATGGCATCGAGAAAACGGGAGAGCAACGTGTCGAGCCAACCACCGGCGACCGCCGCGATCATGCCGAGTACGACGCCGCTGAAGCAGGCGATCGTCACCGCCGCAAGAGAGATGCCGACCGTGTAGCGCGCGCCCATCAGGATGCGCGAGAAGACATCGCGGCCGAGATAATCCGATCCCATCCAAAACTGCTGGGATATCGGCCCGAAATAGTCGTAATCGACGATTTCGCCCACTGGGTAGGGGATGAGCGTGTGCGCGAAGATCGCGATAAAGGCCCAGAACAGGATGACGGCAAGCCCCAGGAGCCCAACGAGATTGAAGCGGTAGCTGAGCCGGCGCGCCATGGCGGGCCGTTGTTCGATATGGGATGTCATCGCAGCCTCGGATTGGAAAGAATGGCAATGATATCGGCAAGGGTGATGAGGATGAGGTAGCCGACACAGAAGATCATAGCGCAGGTCTGAATGAGCGGCAGGTCGCGCGTGGCCACCGCATCCACCATCAGTTTGGCAATGCCCGGATAGTTGAAGATGGTCTCAACGATGATGACCCCGCCCAGCAGATAGGATAGCGAAAGCGCGATCGCGTTGACGATCGGACCAAGGGCGTTCGGCAATGCATGCTTCAGAACAATGCGACTGCGGGAGGCGCCTTTCAGCAACGCCATTTCGGCATAGGGCGTGTTCAGAGTTTCAACCACGGCAGCCCGCGTCATCCGGATCATCTGCGCCGATACGCCGAAGGTCAGTGTGATCACCGGCATCGCATAGACCCGCAGCAGATCGGTGAAGGTTTTCGCTTCATTCGTAAAGGAAATTGCCGGGAGCCACTGCAGATAGACCGCAAAGAACAGGACCGCCGATGTTGCAATCATGAATTCGGGCACGGAGATCACGCCAATCGTAAGCACCGTGACCGCCCGGTCATAGAGCGAGCCACGCATCATGGCGGCCGTGATGCCGAGCGTCAGCGCGATCGGAACCGCGAACAAGGCGGTTATGCCGGCGAGTTTCATAGAGTTTACGAAACGCCCTCCGATCAAGTCGGCGATCGGCATGTCGTTGGCGTAAGACGTGCCGAGGTCGCCGGACAGGAGCCCTGTCATCCAGTAGACGAAACGCAGGAACGCCGGCTCGTCGAGATGCATGGCCTTGCGTAGCCCCTCGACCGCCTCCGGGGTCGCGGCCTGCCCGAGCAGGATCGACGCCGTGTCACCGGGAAGCATCGTCGTTGCGAAGAACACCGCTAAGGAGACGATCAGAAGCGTGACAGCGGAGATGAACAGTCGACTGGCAATAAGAGACAGGACCGGATTCTTCATATGCAGGCCTCCCGTCGGCCGTTGGCTGACAGTACATTACGAAACAGGGGGACGAGCGGGGACTTATCGCCCCCGGCATGTGCCGATCAGCCTTCCAGCCAGATATATTCCGGGAAGGAGTAGCCCATCATTCCGCCGAGCGGGTTGGTCTCGAGTCCCTTGACCTTGGAGGACACCGCATCGACGTTGGAGAGGTAAGCCGGAATGATGGTGCCGGCTTCTTCCGACACCATGACCTGCATCTCGTTGTAGATCTCGCGGCGCTTGGCCTGGTCGAGCGAGCCGCGCGCTTCGAGCAGCATCCGGTCGAATTTTTCCGACTTGTATTGGCTCTCGTTCCATGGCGCATCGGATGCATAGAGGAGCGAGAACAGGATGTCAGGTGTCGGCCGCGGATTGATATTGCCAAAATGGATCGGCGCCTTGAGCCAGTAGTTGTCCCAATATCCGTCGGACGGTACGCGCTGCACGTCGAACTTCATGCCGATTTCTGCGCCGGCGGCCTGGACGATCATGGCCATGTCGATCGCCGAATTCGCTGCATCGGACGCGATCACCGGGATCGACTGACCGAGAAGGCCGGCTTTCTCGAAGAGGAACTTTGCTTTTTCGGGATCGAACGATTTCGGTTTCAGGTCCCCATTATAATAGAAGTTCGACGGTGAGATCGGCTGATCGTTTCCGATCTCGGCGAGCCCGCGCAAGGCCGATTTTTGAATCTGCTCGCGATTGATCAGATATTTCATGCCCTCTACGAAGCCCTTTTTGTCGCCGGGCGCTGTGTCCAGGCGGATATTCAGGTTCGTGTAATTGCCGGCGGTCGTCTTATTAAGGAAGAATCCTTCCTTGCCATCCACGAGGCGCACAGAGCGCGGATTGATGGCGGCAGCGAGGTGGATGTCGCCCGAGAGCAATGCATTGACGCGGGCGTTGTCCTCAGCGATCGCGAAGAATTCGAACGAGTCAACGTTCGGATGGTTGGGCTTCCAATAATTCTTGTTCTTCAGGCCGACCGAGCGAACGCCGGGCTCGAAGACCTCGCGGACGAAAGCGCCGGTACCGTTGCCCTTGGAGAAGTCGGTCGTGCCGTCGGCGACGATCATGAAATGGTGCATGCCGAGGATCATCGGCAGGTCGGCATTCGCGGTTTCCAGCGTGATCTCAACCGTCAATTTGTCGACCGCCTTGAACCCGGTCATCTGCTTGGCGATCTTAGCGACCTTCGAGCCGACCGCCGGGTCGAGATGACGCTTCATCGAGAAGACGACGTCGTCGGCCGTAAGCGGCTTGCCGTCGTGGAAGGTGACGCCGCTGCGCAGCTTGATCGTCCAGACCTTTGCGTCCTTGGTTTCGACCGACTCGGCGAGCTCCATTCGCGGCGTGCCATCGGACTGAATATAGGTGAGGCGATTGTAGAATGCGCAGCAGCGCACATAGTCGGTCGAAAGCGAAGCTTTCGCCGGGTCGAGCGTGTCGGCCGTCGAGGACGACCAGCCGGCCGCCTTAAGGGCGCCGCCGGCAACGGGCGTGGCCGCGACCGCCTGCGAGGCGCGGCCGAGGATGAGGCCGCCCGCTGACATCGCGACGCCGCCGGCCAGCATCAGTTGCAGAAGTTCGCGCCGAGTCGCGCCGCGGCGGATGGCGGTTTCGATCATGGCGTCGTCGGCTCTGGTCCAATTGGTGATCTTGTCGTTCATCTCATTCCCCTTTTCTTTTGCGGCGGCTGCCTTGCGAGGCGAGTCCGCACCGGTTCATAGTCAGGCACGCGCGGCGGCCACGGCAGCGGAAAGGCCTGCCATGGACGTGAAATGATAGTCTGGTGTCGTGAATTCGGCCGGTTCGATCGTGCCGCCGTAACCCTTCTGGTCATGGCGCCGCTCGATCCAGCAATTGGTCAGCCCCAGCTTCCTGGAAATCCCGATATCGTGATGCTGGCTCTGGGCGACATGCAGGATGTCGTCCTTGGAATGCCCTTCCGAAGCGATGTAGGCGAAGACCGTCTCGAAGAAGGCGGGATCGGGTTTTTCGGTCCCTGTGTCGTCGGCGGTGAAGGCGGCATAGAAGGGATTGCCGAGCTCTTTCTCAAAGAAGGCGAAGGCCCAGCGTCGGGCATTGGTCATCGCAACCAGACGGTAGTTTTTCGCCAGGCTTGCCAGTGCTGCGGTGCTGTCTGCGAAACCTTTCCAGTTTTTCGCCGAGTCCCGCAGCCGCTCGCCGTATTTGCGATCGGCGGGAAGGCCGAGCGTCGGCGCGATTGTGAGATAGACGCGCACGAGGTCGTCGGGAAAGAGGTCGGCGTCGCCGGAATAGCGGGCCTCGCGATAGAGGCTGAGGGCACGTTCGCCATCGATTTCAATTCCCGTTTCGGCCGCGATCTCGGCGAGACAGGCCTTGAGGCCGCCCTCGAAGTCGATGAGCGTGCCGACGACGTCGAAGGTCATATACTTGAATCCCAAAAGGCTCTTGCTCACGCGAATTCCCCAGTGTTCGGCTCCGATGGGAGCACGCTTCTCAAAGAAGAATATTCTGTTCCCGGCGGGATCTTTGTCCCGCTCTTGTGGAAGGCCCGCCTTTGCCGGGATCAAGGCCTTTCGTCGATTTCAGTTTGTCACCTGCACTGCGCCGGATTCTCCGAAATGACGCCCTTGAGCGGCACAAAATTCCGAATCCGGCAGTTTCGCGGTATACTCAGGCGCGCAGCGCCCGGCGCACATCCGGGTCCTCAAGCGTCTCGTCCAGCGTGATGCGCGTGCGCTCGACGATCGCATCGATTTCCGTTTCGGTGCAGCATAGCGGCGGCGCATAACCGAGGACGCCGTTGGCGAAGGCGCGGATGACGAGGCCGTTCTCCCATGCGCGATCGAAGATCCGGCGGGCGGGTTCAGCAGATGACGGCAGCGGCGTCTTGTTGCTTTTGTCGACCACCAGTTCGACGGCCGCGAGCATGCCGCGGCCACGGACATCGCCGACGAGCGGGTGATCTCTCAGCGATTGCAGGCCCCGCATCAGCCGCGCCCCGGCTCTGACGCCATTCTCGAGAAGGCCATTTTCGTAAAGCTTCAGGACTTCCAGGCCGACCGCGGCGCTGACGGGATGGGCCGAGTAGGTGTAGCCGTGACCGATGGCGGTGGCGCCGGCCCCCTCGGCAATCGTTTCATAGACGTGGTCGGCCATGAAGACGGCACCCATCGGGACATAGCCGGAGGTGAGGCCCTTGGCAGTCGTTATGAAATCCGGCACGACCTCTTCCTCGCTGCAGGCAAAAAGCGGCCCGGTGCGGCCAAAGCCGGTGATCACCTCATCCGCCACGAAAAGGATGTCGTGCTCACGGCAGAATTCGCGCATTGCCTTCAGCCAGCCTTTCGGCGGTACGAGGACGCCGCCCGAACCCTGGATCGGTTCGACGTAAAAGGCGGCGACCCGCTCCGGCCCGATCGCCTCGACCTTGCTTTTCAGCGCGGCGAGCGAGGCTTCGATGATCGCCTGTGGATCATCGCCGACGGGGTTGCGATAGGCGTAGTGAGACGGAATTTTATGCTGCCAGTCAAAGGGAAGGCCGAAGCCGGCATGGAAGGCAGGCAAGGCGGTCAGGCCCGCACCCGCCGTCGAGGAGCCGTGATATCCCTGTTCGACCGAGATGAACTGGTCGCGCTCGGGACGGCCTCGGGCATTCCAGTAGTAGCGGATGAACCGGATTGTGCTGTCCACTGCGTCGGAGCCGCCGAGGGTGAAGTAGACATGGTTGAGATCGCCTGGCGCCCGATCGGCGAGTTCTGAGGCAAGCCGGATCGCCGGCTCCGAGCCGAGGCCGAAATAGGCGGTTGCGTAGGGAAGCTCCCGCATCTGCCGGGCCGCTGCCTCGACGATGCTCTCGTGGCCGTAACCAGCATTGACGCACCAGAGGCCGGCGAAGCCGTCGATCAGCTGTTTGCCGGAAGCGTCGGTGACCGTTGCGCCCTTGGCCGAGGTCAGCACGCGCACGCCATGCTTCTCGTGGCTGCGGTAGGAGGCGACCGGATGGATGAGATGGGCGCGGTCGAGTTCGATGAGCGAATTGGCGTACATGAGGTCTCCGATCAGCCGAGCGCCTGGCTGGCAAGCGCGAAGGTGGTGGCAGCAGGGGCGGCGGCATGGCCGACCCATGGCTTCCCGCAAGTCTGCCGGAGTGCCGGCGGGCAGATCGTCTGAAGGCCCTGGTTCAAGCAGTATCTTATGGCTTTGCGATCATGGGTCGCCGCATCTTATGCTGGCGGACCGACCCTCTCGCAAACCGCTTGCTGCGAGTGTGTTGCAGGCCTGAGTCTTGTCACTGCATCATCGCCAGCGCGGCAGTGAAGAAATCTTCGCCTCCGAAATTGCCTGATTTCAACGCCAGAAGCATATCGCCTTGCGCATTGCCGACCGTGCGCAGCACCGGCACGCCGGGAGCAATTTCGGGGCCGATCAGAAATGCCGGGATGGCGAGCTTGTCGACTGCGGCCCCCGATGTCTCGCCGCCTGCGACCACGAGGCGCCGCACGCCTCTCTCCACCAGTTCGGCGGCGATGATCGATGTGGCGGTCTCGATCGCGTGGCCGGAGGCCTCCCGCCCATATTGCGATTGCAGCCGGGAGACGGTTTCGGGCGCCGCGCTCGCGGCGACCACGACGGGACCGGCGGCGATGCGCTCTCCGGCCCAGGAAATCGCCGCGGCGATCTCATCCGGGCCGGCGGCGAGCAACCGCTCGGGATCAAGCCGCAGCACGGGCATCACTCGTTCGGCGACGTCGATCTGGCGCAGCGTCGCCTTCGAGCAGCTGCCGGCAATGATCGCCGAAAGCCCGCCTACGGGGCGAATGACGTCTTCACCTGTCGCGCGGCCGGATATTCGGCCGGAGCGAACGAGGGCGCGGGCAAGGCCGAGGCCGAGGCCGGACGCGCCGGTGGATACCGGTGTTTCCAGCGCGACCTCGCCCAGCGTTTCCAGATCGCGTTCGAAAATCGCGTCGGCGATAGCCATGGTCGCGCCGGTCCTGAGCAGGGCATCGAGTTTCGCCTTGGCGGCGGCCGGTCCGGCTGCGATGGCTGGGAGATCGATCAGTCCGACGGTGCCGCGCGATTGCCGGGCGAGAACCCGCACGAGATTGGCGTCGTGCATTGGGTTCAGCGGGTGGTCCTTGAGCGGGCTTTCGTTCAGCGGCTGGCCGCCGACGAAGAGGTGGCCGAGATAGACGGTGCGCCCCGTCTCCGGAAAGGCTGGTGTAACCAGCACGCCACCGCCGCCCGCAGCCTCGATCAAGGCCTCGGTGACCGGGCCGATATTGCCGGCATCGGTGGAATCGAAGGTCGAACAGATCTTGTAAAGCACATGGCCCGCGCCCTGCTGGCGCAGCCAGCGCTCAGCTTTGGTCGCAGCGGTCACGGCGTCAGAAGCCGGAACGGAGCGGATCTTCAGGGAGACGACCACAGCATCGACATCCGGCAGCGCGAGCGACGGATCGGGAATGCCGACCGTCTGCACCGTGCGCAGGCCGTTTTTCGTCAGCGTGTTGGCGAGGTCGGACGCGCCGGTATAGTCGTCTGCGATCGATCCAAGTGAAATTGCCATCGTTTAGAGCCTTTCCTGGTTAGATTGAAGCATTCTGCCGGAGCAGGTTTTCGTCAGGGCAGAGGCGATTGGCGATGGGCATACCCCCAGGTACGTCCGAGCCGATCGCCTCTGATCCAGGCGGAAAGATGCCCGGCCCACCGGCCGCACCGCTTCGCCGTGGCGAAGCGGTCAGTGCGTCCGGCGTTTTTCAGTCTTGCAGATTTGCCTGGCAAATCTGCGGGAGGGTTGGCTGAAACGGGCCGGCTGATCGACCGGCCGGCTTGGCCGTAGAGCCGGGCTACGACGCGCGCCGGCAGGTCGACCATCCGACTCCGTTTGAGCCAACAGAATGTTTCAATCTGACCAGGAAAGGCTCTAACTCCGTGCAAAAGGTTTGAACCAGCCAAGGCCGTCCAGGGTCCGGCCGCGCGGGACATATTCGCAGCCAATGAAGCCGTCATAACCCAGCCGGTCGATTTCGCCGAACAGGTAGGGGTAGTTCAGCTCCTCTCCGTCCGGCTCGTTGCGTGACGGCACGCTGGCGATCTGGATATGGCCGGTGATCGGCAGCAGGCGTCGCATCGCCATGGCGACGTCGCCATGGATGATCTGACGGTGATAGATGTCGAACTGGAGTTTCAGGTTGGGCAGGCCGCATTCGGCGATCAGCCGCTCGGCCGCGGCGAAGTCGTTGAGAAAATATCCCGGCATATTGCGCCAGTTGATCGGCTCCAGCAGGAGATCGATGCCTTTTTCCGCAAGCCGGCCGGCGGTGTAGGCGACGGAGCGCCGGTAGGAGACGGCGGCCTCCTGATCACGAGGGTCGGCGATACCCGCCATCAGGTGCAATCGCCTGACGCCCGTCGCCGCCGCATAGTCCAATGCCCGCTCGACATCCGCCTTGAGGTCGTCGAACCGTCCGGGAAGGGCCGCGACGCCGCGCTCCCCCGCACCCCAGTCGCCCGGCGGCAGGTTGAACAAAGCCTGTTGCAGGTCGTTGCGGGCAAGTCGTTCGGCGATCGCCTCCGGTGCGGCCTCGTAGGGAAAAAGGTACTCGACGGCGGAAAACCCCGCATCGGCTGCCGCGTCGAAGCGGTCGAGGAAGTCCCATTCGTTGAACATCATCGTCAGGTTGGCGGCGAAAACAGGCATATCGATATTCCTTACCGGCTCTGCGGCTCTTTGGCGGAGCCGGGCAATTGCGCGCCGGAAAGCTGCGCGTAGAGGCGCGCAAGCGAGGAATCGTCGTCACGGCCCATGCCGGCTCCGGCGGCCGCCAGGTACATCTGCAGGGCCGCTGCCGCGAGCGGTGCCGGATAACGCTCGGAACGGGCCATATCCTGGACGATGCCGAGATCCTTGACGAAGATCTCGATGCTGCTGAGCGGCGTATAATCTCCGGTCAGCACGTGCGGCACGCGATTTTCGAACATCCAGGAATTGCCGGCCGAGGCGGTGATGACTTCATAGACCTTGTCGAGGTCGAGGCCCTGTTTGGCGGCAAAGCTTATCGCCTCGCATGCGGCTGCGATGTGCACGCCGGCGAGAAGCTGGTTGATCATCTTGAACGCAGCGCCTGTTCCGGCGGTATCGCCGAGCTCGTAGACCTTGCCGGCCATGGCATCGAGGGCGGGGCGCGCCGTATCGAAAGCCTGCCTGGAGCCGGACGCCATGATCGTCAGCTCACCAAGCGCCGCCTTGGCCGCACCGCCTGAAATCGGCGCGTCGAGGTAGAGCAGGCCGAGGGCCTCAGTCCGTCCCGCCAGATCGCGCGCCACGGCGGGATCCATGGTCGCCGACGAGATGAAGACGGCGCCGGGCTTCATCGTGGTCGCAGCGCCCTGCGGTCCGAACAGCACCGTCTCGGTCTGCGCGCCGTTGACCACCACGGAGACGACGATGTCGGCGTCCTTAGCGGTGTCGGCCGGGGTCGCCGCGCCACGCCCGCCTTCGGCGACGAAACGGTCCACCGCTGCCGGGGTTATGTCATATCCAACGACGTCGAGACCCGCGCGCTTCATCGACCGGGCCATTCCCAGCCCCATGGAGCCAAGACCGATAACGGCGACAACGACGGCAAGGCTCGAGTTTTCAGCAGACGGTGTCATGAGAATGTCCTTCAGGCTCATTTTGGCAGCGCTGCCATTCCTTTTAAATCAATCGCGGGGCATTGCCAACGGGAAATTGGCAGCGCTGCCAAAAATAACTTGCTTCTTGTCCGAAGTGGTGAAAAATGACAGTGGCAGCCTTGGCGCCCAACAACTGGTGCGCGCCTCAAAGCTTCCTAGCGCCGGATCTGAAATAGACATGGAACTCAAACATCAGGCGACGGTCACCATTGCAGAAGTCGCGGAGGCTGCCGGAGTTGGGGAGAGCACGGTGTCGCGCGTTCTGCGCAACCATGGTTCGTTTTCAGGCAAGACGCGCGAGCGGGTGATGGCTGCCGTTGAACGGCTAGGCTATGTGCCGAACCGGATTGCCGGAACGCTCGCTTCCACCACCTCACGCCTTGTCGCCTTCGTCATTCCCTCGCTGTCCAACATCGTCTTTGCCGACGTGCTGCGCGGTGCCAGCGCTGTTCTGGAGGAAAACCGTTATCAGGCGGTTTTCTCCGTGACCGACTATGATCCGGGCAAGGAGGAAGCACTCGCCGCCGCGATGCTAGCCTGGCGGCCGGCGGCGGTGATGCTGGCAGGGTACGAGCATACCGAAGGCACGGCGAAGATGCTGCGCGCCAGCGGATGCCGGGTCGTGGAACTGCTGGATCTGGACGGCGATGCCCTTGATATCGCGGTCGGCTTCTCGAACCGCGCGGCCGGACGCGAGAGCGCTGCCTTCCTGCTCAAGCGGGGTTATCGCCGGATCGGCTATGTCGGTCACGACCTGAAGCGGGACACCCGCGCCGGCAAGCGCTTTTCCAGTTTTTGCGAAACGCTCGATGCCGCCGGCGCCCCCCTGGTCGCCCAGGAAATTCTTGCCGGCCCATCCTCGGTGGAGAACGGCAGGTTGGCGCTGGAGCGACTGCTTGCACGCGCGACCGATCTCGATGCGGTCTATTTTTCCAACGACGACATGGCGCTCGGCGGTTATTTTCATTGTCTCGCTCAGGGGATCGCAATCCCGTCGCAGCTCGCCATTTTTGGCTATAACGGCCTCGATATCGGCCGGGCGATACCGCAACCCTTGTCGACCATCCGGACGCCGCGCGTGGCGACGGGTGAGCTAGCCGCGCAGTTGGTCGTCGCCAACGCGCCGCCGCAGGCCATCGATCTCGGCTTTGAGCTGATCGAAGGGGCAACCGCATGAATTGGAGGAACTGTCATGTCCGACGCGCGCCTGCGTGAGGAAATCTGCCGGTACGGCCGCTCGCTGTTTGAGCGCGGGCTGACGCCCGGATCGTCGGGCAACATATCGTTGCGGCTGGAGGACGGCGGCTGGCTGGTCACGCCGACCAACGCCTCGCTCGGCTTTCTCGATCCGGCGCGTATTTCAAGGCTCGATGCCGAAGGCCGGCTTCTGTCCGGCGACAAGCCGACCAAGGAAATCCCGCTCCACACCGCCCTCTACGAGACACGCGGCAGCGCCCGCGCCATCGTCCATCTTCATTCCACTCATGCGGTGGCGCTGACCATGCTGCCGGAGATCGATCCGCGTGCCGCTTTGCCGCCGATGACGCCATATTATCTGATGCGGGCCGGCGAGACTGCTTTGGTTCCCTATTACCGTCCCGGCGATCCGGCGGTGGCCGATGCGATCCGCGGACTGGCGGGCAAATATTCGTCTGTGCTTCTGGCCAATCATGGACCCGTCGTCGCCGGTGACAGTCTGGAGGCGGCGGTCTTCGCAACCGAGGAACTGGAGGAAACGGCGAAGCTATATCTGCTGCTGCGAAACCTCAATCCCCGCTTCCTCAGCCCGGAGCAAGTGGCCGATCTCGTCAAGACCTTTGGCCTCGATCTTCCCTCGCACCGCGATCACGATCACGATTGAACCCTCATCGCTTCGAGGATCGTCGAGCTCGACGGCATGATCGCCTGCGGGAGCGCGCAACCTTCTGCCAAACGCCGGTTTCTATACGATAGATTCTGCTTCCGATGCCGCCGATTCAGGCAAGCGATGGGCAAAGCGGTGCCTATGATTGTGAACACGTTCCACAGCTCCGATCGTTCGAGGATATGCAGATGACCACGTTCCGTCCGAAATACATCACCTTCGATTGCTACGGCACGCTGACCAACTTCCAGATGGCGGAAGCGGCGCGCGACCTTTACGGCGACCAGCTCGACGAGCCGCGCATGGCGGAGTTCATCAAGAATTTCGCGGCCTATCGTCTCGACGAGATCATGGGCGCCTGGAAGCCCTATGCGGAGGTCGTGCACAATTCGCTCGAGCGGACATGCAAGCGCAACGGCGTGACCTTTCGCGACGAAGCCGCGCAAATGGTTTACGAGCGTGTTCCGACCTGGGGGCCGCATCGCGACGTACCCGAGGGTCTTGCCAGGGTTGCCAAGGAGATTCCCTTGGTCATCCTGTCCAACGCCATGAACGCTCAGATCATGTCGAATGTCGAAAAGCTCGCGGCGCCCTTTCACGCGGTCTATACCGCTGAGCAGGCCAATGCCTACAAGCCGCGTTTCCAGGCTTTCGAATACATGTTCGACATGCTGGGCTGCGGGCCGGAGGATGTGCTGCATTGCTCGTCCTCCTTCCGCTACGATCTGATGTCTGCGCATGATCTCGGCATCAAGAACAAGGTCTGGGTCAATCGCGGTCACGAGCCGGCCAATCCCTATTACGGCTATGTCGAAATCCCGAATATTTCGGGCCTCCCGGGCGTCGTCGGGCTCTGATGGAGACAAGCGGATGCAGTTCCAATCCTACTGGCACGCCACGGCCCCTCCTTTTGCGGAGGCGGCCAAAGGTCCTGTCGAAGGACATTATGATGTGGCCGTCATCGGCGCCGGGTTCACCGGGCTCGCAGCCGCGCGCCAGCTTGCGAAAGCCGGCGTCATGGTCGTTGTGCTGGAGGCCGAACGCGTCGGCTGGGGAGCATCGGGACGCAATGGCGGCCATCTCAATAACGGGCTCGCCCATATGGGCCGCTATGTCGCCGGGCTTGCCGCCGCAGCCGCCCGCCATGGAGCGACGATCTTCGAACAGGCTGCGGTGACCGCTCACAGGCAGGGTAATGGCCGCCACAGCCTTCAGACCGCGCGGGGCACCGTTACCGCCGATCACGTCCTTGTCGCGACCGGCGCCTACACGCCGTCGCTCTTTCGCTATTTCCGCCGGCGGGTCATTTCCGTCGGCAGCTTCCTGATCGCCACCCGTCCGCTCAGCGATGCTGAAATCGCCGCGACGATGCCGGGAAATCGGACCTGTGTCACCTCGATGAACATCGGCAACTATTTCCGGCTGTCGCCGGACAAGCGGCTGATCTTCGGCGGTCGCGCCCGCTTTTCCGCAACGTCGGATCAGCGATCGGATGCAAAGAGCGGCGATATTCTGCGTACCAGTCTCGCCGAGATCTTCCCGCAGCTTGCCGGCGTCGAAGTCGATTACTGCTGGGGCGGGCTCGTCGATATGACGAAGGACCGCTATCCGCGTGCCGGCTATGTCGACGGCGTATGGTACGCGATGGGCTATTCCGGCCATGGCGCCCAGCTTTCCACCCACCTCGGCATGATCATGGCCGATGCCATTATGGGCAAGACGGACCGCAACCCGGTAAAGGGGCTCGAATGGCCCGCCGTTCCAGGCCATTTCGGCAAGCCGTGGTTCCTGCCAATGGTCGGGCTTTATTACAAGGCGCTTGATCGCTTCAAGTAAGCGGCGCGCACGCGAGAGCGGTTCGATCTTTCCAGAACATAGATGGTGCATGGGCGCCGGGATGAATTTCCGGCGCCCTTTGTTTTTGCGGGTCAGGAAAGCCCGCCGATGTGGAAGCTCTTCATTTCCAGATATTCCTCGATGCCGCACTGCGCGCCCTCACGGCCAACGCCGGATTGCTTGACGCCGCCGAACGGGGCGACCTCGGTGGAAATGGCGCCGGTGTTGAGGCCGATCATACCGAATTCGAGCGCTTCGCCGACACGCCAGGAGCGCTTCAGGCTCTCGGTGTAGAAGTAGGCGGCAAGGCCGAAGGGGGTCGCATTGGCAATGCGGATCGCCTCTTCCTCCGTGTCGAAGCGGAAGAGCGGCGCAACCGGCCCGAATGTCTCTTCGCTGGCAAGCTGCATGTCGGTTGTCGCCCCGCCAAGCACCATCGGCACCGCATATTGATCACCGGCCGGCACAGAACTCGCAGTGGCGAGGATTCTCGCGCCCTTTTTCACCGCATCGTCTACATGACGTTTGATCTTCTCGATCGCCGCCTTGTTGATCATCGGCCCGATATCCGTGCCGGCATCCGTGCCGACGCCGACTTTCATGGCCGAGATGCGCGCGCCAAGTTTGGCGGCAAAGGCATCGTAGACGCCGGACTGGACGAGAAGGCGGTTGGCACAGACGCAGGTCTGGCCGCCATTGCGGAATTTCGAGGCAATCGCACCTTCCACGGCAAGATCGAGATCGGCATCGTCGAAAACGATAAAGGGCGCGTTGCCGCCGAGTTCGAGGCTGAGCCGCTTGACGCTGTCGGCCGCGCCGCGCATCAGCAGCGAGCCGATGCGGGTCGAGCCGGTGAAGGAAATCTTGCGGACGGTCTGGTTGGTCATCAACTCGTCGCCGATTCCGGCCGGCATGCCGGTGACAATGTTAATCACGCCCTTTGGGATGCCGGCCCTCTCGGCCAGGACGCCAAGCGCCAGCGCCGAAAACGGGGTCAGGTCCGAGGGCTTGATGACGACGGTGCAGCCGGCCGCAAGCGCCGGCCCCACCTTGCGGGTGATCATCGCATTGGGGAAATTCCACGGCGTGATGATTGCCGAAACGCCGACAGGCTCCTTCAAAACGACGATCCGCCGATCGGCTGTCGGCGAGGGAATGGTCGTTCCGCCGATGCGGCGGGCTTCCTCGGAGAACCATTTGATGAACGAAGCGCCGTAACGGATTTCGCCGCGTGCTTCCGTCAGCGGTTTGCCCTGTTCCCTGGTGAGGATCAGCGCCAGATCCTCGATATTGTCGAGCATCAGATCGTGCCAGGCTTCCAGCAAGGCGGCGCGCTCGGCATGGGTCTTTTTCCGCCACGAGCTAAAGGCTTTTTCCGCCGCCGCGATTGCGGCCCTTGTATCGGCTCCGTCCATATCGGGCACCGTGCCCAGCACATGCTGCGTCGCCGGGTCGGTCACCTCGATCGTGTGGCCGGCTGCAGCTCCGCACCATTCACCGTCGATGAGCCCTTGCTGGCGAAGCAGGCTGCCATCCCTTAATCCGTTCATTTTATCCCCTTTCATCAGAACATTTTATTTCCACAAGTTCGGGCGCGCCGTTTTGCGCGGCATCCGCTAGTCGAGTGCTGAAAGCACCGACGCCGTGATCGCGTCGGTTTTGTCCTTGCCGGGAATTGCGCCAATGCCGCGCGCTGTCGTCGCTTCGATTGCGGCCATCACCTTTTCGGCGGCAGCCGTTTCTCCGAGATGCTCCAGCATCATTGCGCCCGACCAGATGGCGGCGATCGGATTGGCGATCCCGAGATGAGCGATATCGGGCGCGGACCCGTGAACGGGTTCGAACATGGATGGCGCCGATCGATCAGGATTGATGTTGGCCGATGCCGCAAAGCCGAGTCCGCCCTGGATGGCGGCGCCGAGATCGGTCAGGATGTCGCCGAACAGGTTGGAGGCGACCACGACATCGAGGCTTTCGGGCGCCATGACCATGCGGGCGGCCATGGCGTCGATATGGTAGCTGGTCACCTCGACGTCGGGATATTCCGCAGCAAGCATCTGGGTAATCTCGTCCCAGAAGACCATCGAATATTTCTGCGCATTGGACTTTGTCACCGAGGCAAGCTTGCCGCGCCGCCGATGCGCCTGCTCGAAGGCGAAACGCAGAATGCGTTCGACGCCCTTGCGGGTGAAGATCGAGGTCTCCACGGCGACTTCGCTGTCGGTGCCCTGGTGGACGCGGCCGCCGGCTCCGGAATATTCCCCCTCGGTATTTTCACGAATACAGAGGATGTCGAAGCCCTCAGACCGCAGCGGCCCCTGCACGCCAGGTAGCAGCCGATGCGGGCGGATATTGGCATATTGCACGAAGGCCTTGCGGATCGGCAGCAGGAGGCCGTGCAGCGACACGGAATCCGGCACTTCACGAGGCCATCCGACGGCGCCAAGCAGGATCGCATCGGAGGATCTCAGCGTCTCGATGCCGTCGGCGGGCATCATGCTGCCGTTTTCCAGATAATAGTCGCAGGACCAGGGGTGGCGGATTGCCTCGAGAGAAAATCCGCTTGAACCGGCTGTCTTCTCGAGCACGGCCCAGGCCGCTTCGGTCACGTCCCGGCCGATGCCGTCTCCGGGCAGAAGGGCGATCTTGTAGGTTTTCATCGCAGCTCCTTAAAGGCTGATGAGCACGCTCTTGCTCTTGCGGTTGGCGTGATAGGCTTCGCGGCCGAGATCCTTGCCGATGCCCGACTGTTTGTAGCCGCCGGTCGGCAGGATATGGTCGCGCGAGCGGCCGTAGCGGTTGACCCAGACGGTGCCGGCCTGCAGGCGGCGAGTGAGGCGGATCGCGCGCGAGAGATCGCGGGTGAAGAGGCCGGCGGCCAGCCCATAAGATGGATGGTCTGCCAGCCTCAGCGCCTCCTCCTCATCCTCGAAAGTCTGGATGGTCAGCACCGGTCCAAAGATTTCTTCCAGAACCGCGGGCGATGTTGCCGTCACACCTGACATCAGCGTCGGCGCGTAGAAATAACCTTCGCGGTCGAGCCGGCCGCCGCCCGTGAGGCATTCGGCCCCGCCTTCGATCGCGGCGCGGATTATGCCATCCATGCGGGCGATCTGGCGTTCTGAGATGACGGGCGAATAGTCGGTCGTTTCCTCCCAGGTGGGACCGGGACGGATTGCCGCCAACCTCGCGAGAAGTGCGGCTGCGAGCGCTTCCGCCACCTTTGCTTCGACGATGAGGCGGGATCCGCAAACGCAGGCCTGGCCGGCATTGGACAAGATGCTGCCGGCGATGGCGCCTGCGGCGAGTTCGAGATCGGCATCGGCGAAGACCAGCTGCGGGCTCTTGCCGCCGAGTTCCAGCGTCATCGGCTTCACCCCGGTCCGGGCAATATTGGCCATGATCGCCGCGCCGGCCGCGGTCGAGCCGGTGAAGCTGACCTTGGAAATTCCCGGATGTCCGGTGATGGCGGTTCCGGTGGTCGGACCGTCGCCGAGGACGACGTTGACGAGGCCAGCGGGCAGGCCGGCCCGCACCGAAAGTTCGGCAAGGTAGAGCGTCGAAAATGGCGTCATCTCCGATGGCTTCAACACCACCGCATTGCCCGCCGCCAGCGCCGGGGCAAGTTTCCACCCCGCCATCGACAATGGAAAATTCCACGGCGTGATCGCGCCGACGACGCCGTAGGGCTCCGTCACGATCATGCCGAAATTTTCGTCGTCGGTCGGGACGAGATCGCTGCCTTCCTTATCGGCGAATTCGGCGAAGAAGCGGATCTGCTCGGCGGTGACGGCGATATCGCCGGCGATAAGCTGGCCGACGGGGCGGGTCGAGGAGAGCGCTTCGAGCTTGGCGAGGGTCCCCGCCTCGGCTTCGATCAGGTCCGCCCAGCGCTGCAGCGCCTTGGTGCGCTCGCGCGGCCGCACGCCGCCCCAGTTGCTGCTGTTCAATGCTTTTCCCGCCGTCTCGACGGCGTGGTCGACAAGGGCCTCGTCGGCAAGCGGGCAGCCCGCATAGGCTTTGCCGTCGGACGGCCGATGCATGTCGATGACGGCTTCGGCCGGAACCAGCTGGCCGCCGATGAAATGTCCTACGGGCAAGGAAATCGTGTTTGGGTCGAAGCTGAGTGTCATCGCATGTCCTCGGGATGGGCTAACACAAGCCTAACCGGGGAAAGCGAGCAGCATGCATCGACCGGAGGTGCCGAGGCGGCGAAAAATTGCGTTTTCGCCGCCGCCACCAGTCAATTCTACGGCGTCACGTGACGGTCACGTAAATCTTGCGCACCGTCTCGATCGTCTTCCAGACGCCGACGAAGCCAGGTTTCATCACGAAACTGTCGCCGGCCTTGTAGACCACCGGATCGCCGCCTTCGGGCGTGAGTTCGACCAGGCCAGAAAGGATATGGCAGAACTCGAACGTTTCGCCTTTGATCGAACGCGTCTCGCCGGGCGTTGCCTCCCATACGCCGGTATGAACCGTCTCTGCGCGGGCGACGTCCTGCGCCCAGGTCTTGAAGGTGGGACTGCCTGAGATCAGGCGCTCGGCAAGGGGGCGGACACGCGCGGCGCCTGGGATGGGTTGGTGTCGATCGTCTTGAGCAGGGACATGGCTTTTCTTTCCGGGTTTACGTTTGGACGGGATGAATCAGTAGCCGCGGCTGCGGTCGATGAGCCCGATCGGATCGAGGCCCGCCCCGTGCCGCTTGATATTGTCGATCACCGCCGCCGCGGCCGTTTCGGCTTGGGTGACGCTGGCAATGTGCGGCGTCAGCAGGATCTGCGGATGGTTCCAGAAGACGTGACCCGCAGGCAGGGGCTCCGGATCGGTGACATCGACGACGGCGCTGGAGAGATGGCCGGTATTGAGGGCATCGACGAGCGCCTGATGATCGAGCTGCGCGCCGCGGCCGACATGGACGAGCGCAGCGCCGGCCGGCAGCCTTGCGAAGAGCTCGGCATTCAGGAAGCCGCGCGTTTCCTCCGTCAGCGGCAGCAGGCAGACGAGAATGTCGGTGGTTGCAAGCAGGGTGTCGAGACCGTCGCTGCCGCTAAGGCAGCGCACGCCGTCGATCGCGCGTGGACTGCGGCTCCAGCCGGAAAGTGGGAAGCCGAAGGGTTGCAGACGTTCGAGCACTGCGCTTCCAAGCATGCCGAGCCCGAGCACGCCAATGCGGCGTTCTGCGGCCTGTACCGGTTTGATCGGCTGCCAGATGCCGCGCCGCTGCTGGTCGAGATAGGCCGGCAGGTCGCGATGGAGCGCAAGGACGGCGAGTGTCGCATATTCCTGCATCATCCTGACGATGCCTTCCTCGACCATCCGCACCACCTTGACCCGCGCAGGCACGGTATCGATGCGAAACTGGTCGATGCCGGCGCCGATCGAGAACAGGATTTCGAGATTGCGATAGCGCGCGAGATCGTCGGGTACGGTCCAGGTGATCAGGTAACGCACAGCTCCCGGTTCGACGGATGCCGGGTCCATGGAAAAGGCGATGTCGGGCAGTTCGCGCGCGAAGGCTTCTGCGAATATGGTCCCGCGCTTCGCGTCGGAATTGAAGAGAAAGGTCATTGCATCGGCTCCTTGATCTCAAGTCAGGCGGTGCAGCGGCGGGCGAGCGCTTCGACCATTGCCTGGCAGGCCAGGAGTTCGCTGCCGTGAATGAATTCGTCCGGCTTGTGGGCCCGGCCGATATCGCCTGGCCCGCAGATGATCGCATCGATGCCGGCGCGCTGGAAAAGGCCGGCCTCGGTGCCGTAACTGACGGCGGGGAGCGGTGCGATGCCGGTCAGTTCGCCAAGTAGGCGGGCAAGCGGCGCATCGGCGGCAAGCGACAGAGCCGGATAGGCGCTGAGTTCGCGCCATTCGACCTGGAAGCCGCGATGCGACAGCGCCTCGGCCGCCGCGCGCAGCGGCGCCAGCAGCATGGCCGGATCGACGCCGGAAATGGCTCTCGCTTCGAACTCGGCCTCGCAGGTATCGGGGATGATGTTGACCGCCTGGCCGCCCTTCAACGTGCCGACCTGGAGAGATGAGTAGGGCGGCTCGAACACATCCTCGAATGGGCCGTCTGTCAGCCGCACTGCTTCGGCATTGGCGCAAGCCAGGACGCTGCTCATTGCGTGGATCGCGTTCAGTCCCTGGTCCGGGCGGGAGGAATGGCCGGACCGGCCCCTGACCGTCAGCCGGGCGGCGGCCTTGCCCTTGTGGGCGCGGATTGCCCGCATGTTGCTCGGCTCGCCGATGATCGCGCCAAGCGGAGGCCTACAGAGTTCCGGCAGCCGGGCGATCATGTGCGGGACGCCGCGGCAGCCGGCCTCCTCATCGTAGGAAAAGGCGAAGTGGATGGGCCGGCGGAGCCGCATTGATGCGAGCGTCGGAACGGCAGCAAGAACGGCGGCCAGAAAACCCTTCATGTCGGTAGTGCCGCGGCCGTAGTAGCGATCCGCTTCGGCGCGCAGGCGGAAGGGGTCGCTGCTCCAGCCGGCCTCGGCGGCGGGGACCACGTCCATATGGCCGGAGAGGATATAACCCGGCACTTCGTTCGGACCGATCGTTGCAAACAGGTTCGAACGGTCACCCTCGGGGCCTGGAAGCTCTGCGGCGGCGATGCCGTGACTTTGCAGATAGTGCCGGATCCAGGCGACGATCTCGCCGTTCGGTGTTCCAACGACGGAGGCGAAACCAACGAGCCTTTCCAGAATATCAGTTGCCTGCATGGGCGTCCTCACGGCGGGGGATATCGAGGCGATCGGGCTTTGCGGTCAATGGTGCCGTTGGGCCTATCGCGTCTGGTCAACGACTGTAGAGACCTGCCCTGGCTTTATTTACCGAAAGTGCGCCGGATTTGGTCGATTGTTGTGTTTGCACGGGCTTCGTCAGTGATTTGTATCGCGCAATCCGTCCTAATCTCGACGAGGGAGTTTCCATGGATAGCTTTCCCTGGGGGCTTGTCCAGGTTGCTGCCGGATGTGGAACAGTCGCCAGGTGCCGCGTTACGGGCCGTGGAAGTGGATGATCTGACGGCGATCGCCGTCTTGGATCGATGGCCTTCGGCATGGATCGCACGCTGCTTCTTGCCGGCTCCTGAAAAATTCCAAGGGTGTGGTGCGGATCCGCGCCGGCCGGATCGTGGCCTTCTCCGCTTCACGAGTCGAAAACCTATGCGCTCGTCAGCCAGGCGCTCGGGTGAATTAAGCGCCGGGACAGAGGGGCAGCGATGCCAGATCCTGAATGCGTTCGCACTCGGGTCTGAACGAGCGATATTGCCAGAAACCGTCCGGAGATTCTCGCCGGTATACGGTCTCGAGCCAATAGATGGTGTCGTCGAGCGGCAAGACGGGATGCCAAGCATACCATTGCGACCAGATCTTTCTTCCCGGTTCGTTTCCTCTCATCGCCCCCTCTCTTTCCCTGAGCGGTCCGCTCCGACAAATATTCAGAGGATGAGAATAATATTACAAAAGTATTCTTCTACGAAGATCCTTTTAGGATTAGTCAAAATTGTCCTTCATTCAATGAGGCAATTCCGCACGATATGGATGGGCACGACCTGTTTGCGGGGAGTCTGCGCGCCGCGTGATGGAATGAGAACGACTCTCGCAACGGCTCTATCGCCGTCTCCCGGGTCATGAGGCAGAGCGATGCTCAGTTGATCGAGCGCAGCCCGAGATAAGCGGCCAAGCAGACGGCGGAAAGGCTGATGGTCAGCCTGGGTCTGGCGTCGTCGAACATTGCCGCCAGCGAAAGGCAGAGCATCAGGATGACCGATTTCGCCCAAAGATCCTGATCGGAGAGGGTGAAGGCGACTGCCGCCAGAAAGACCGCACTCGCGACGATCGTGACGGGAGCGGATTTCTCGGCGAGATCGCCGCCAGAAAAATACGGCAGGAGAAAACGGCGCATGCTCAGGCCTGAAGCGACGCTTAGGAGAAGACAGGTCAAGACAAGGTGCAACATGGGTCGTCGATGATCGCTCTGCAGATAGCGTAAAGATGCAAACGCCATGCCAGCCGCAATTGGCCTGCCGCAGAGGCAAGGCTGGGGATTCTATGGCTATTTCGGCGGCGGCGCGATCCTTTTTTCGGCAGTCGCCGGCTTGTCCACGCGCTGAATAGCGCGCATGCAGCCCGGCAAGCCGGGATGACGAGGCGGAACTGCGCGACGCAGAAACCTGCTTGAGCGGATGCAATCATTTTTATATAGAGAATGATAAATCACCTAAATTCTGAAAAAGAGATTTTCTTTGGACCTTTCCTCGATCGAGATATTTCTCGCCGTCGCCAGCGACCGCAGCGTTACAAAGGCTGCCAAAGCCGTCGGGCGGGTGCCGTCGAACGTGACGACACGTATCCAGCAGCTGGAGGAAGACCTCGGCGCTTCCCTCTTCAGCCGTGACGGCAAGAAGATGACGTTGACGCGGGAGGGCGAGACGTTTCTCACCTACGCCAACCGGCTTATGGCGCTTGCGCTGGAAGCGCGCCAAGCCGTGCGGCCTCTTGCCCCATCGGGAACATTGCGGGTCGGCACGATGGAGAGCACGGCGGCAAGCCGCCTGCCGGCTGCGCTGACGCAATTCAACCGGATGTGGCCTGATGTGTCACTGCATCTGACGATGGGCGCGTCGCGCGATCTCGCCCGCGATGTTCTGGCCGACGCACTGGACTGCGCCTTGATCGCCCGGCCGCCGAAGACGATGCGCGAGGATGACCTGGATTTCGATGCCGAACTCAAGGCGCTGGAGATGGAGACTGTCTTCGTCGAAGATCTGTTGATCGTGCTGCCGTCAGGACATCCCGCCATCAAATCCGCTGCCGACCTGCGTGTCGGAGCGCTCGCGGCTTTGGAGCCCGGCTGCACCTATCGCAGGATTGCCGAAAGCTGGGCGCGCAATTCGAGCGCTCTGCCGACGAGCGAGCTCGGCTCCTACCACGCGATCCTGGCGAGCGTTGCGACCGGCAATACCGCGGGTGTCATGCCGAAATCCGTGCTCGACCTCATGCACTGGCCGACCGCTGTCCAGACCCATCAGCTCGGCCCAGTCGAGACGCTGCTGGTTTACCGTAGGGATAACCGCCCCAGCGCCTTCAGCGCCTTCCACGAAGTCCTCAGTGCTAAAAAGGGCAGAGACATCCGGCTGGCGACAAACTAGTTTCCGTCTTCGCCTTCGCCCGCCAAACAATCTTCGCTTATAATTGGTCTTCGCATGCAATTTCCCGTTTCACCGAAGGTGGGGCCGAGCCGTTTTCGCCGCTTCCGCCTGTTTTCGCCCATCCTGGCCGGAGCGACGTTAAGAGAACGGTTGATCGCCTGTTTCGGCGCGTTGCTGGGCATTGGTCTCACCGGCGTCATCAGCGGCTATCTGTTCAGCCAGGGACCGCATCTACCCTTGATCGTGGCGCCAATGGGCGCCTCGGCGGTGCTGCTTTTTGCGGTGCCGGCAAGCCCGCTGGCGCAGCCATGGTCGATTATCGGCGGCAACACCATCTCCGCGATGATGGGCATCATTGCCGCATATTTCATTCGTGATCCGATCATCGCAACCGGCGTCGGAGTTTCACTGGCAATCGGCGCGATGTCGTTCACGCGGTCGCTTCATCCTCCGGGAGGGGCTGCGGCGCTGACCGCGGTGCTCGGCGGTCCGGTCGTTGCCGGCTGGGGCTTCCTCTTTCCCTTCGTGCCCGTCGCCTTGAACTCCTGCATTCTCGTTGCACTTGGCCTGCTGTTCCACAAGCTTTCCAGGCGGAATTATCCGCATGTCGTGCCCAAGCCGGCGGAGAATACCCATCAGACGGTCGACCCGCCATCTGCCGTCCGGGTGGGCTTTCGCGAGGAGGATGTCGACGCTGCCCTCGAAGCGCTCGATGAAACCTTCGATATCGATCGGGCAGATCTCGGCCGGCTGCTGCAGCAGGTCGAGCTGCAGGCGGCCATTCGCTCGAACGACAAGATCAACTGTGCCGATATCATGTCGCGTGACGTCATTGCCATCGGCGACATGTCGGAACCGGATGCTGCCCGGCATCTTCTGCTGAAGCACAACATTCGCACCTTGCCGGTGAAGGATCCGGAGGGTCGCCTTATCGGCACCGTCGGCCTGCGGGAATTGTTTACGAGCGGCGATACAATTGCGCAAGCAATCTCGAAGCCGGCGGTGGCGAGAGCCTCGGATGCCGCTCTGTCGCTGCTGCCCGTTCTGACGGACGGGCGCACGCACGCCGTCATCATTGTCGATGACGATCATCGGATCCTCGGCCTGATATCGCAGACCGATCTGCTGAGCGCCGTGGCGCGGCTGCTGCCGAACGATAGCACCGCGATCGCGGCCGTGGCGTGAGTCACGAAGCGGCTCGGCTATCGCCGGCCGGTCTTTGCTTCACAGGCGACATGCCTTCGTCGTCAGCCCCGTGGAGCTGTCGTGTGTGACTGTGGGATTTCGGCCTTTTCCGACACTATCCCGGCGATGACTTCGAGCGGATGCGGCATCCGCCTGCCGTCGATTTCCTTCACCTGGGAGCGGCATGAATATCCTGTCGCCATGAGGATATCGGAGTCGCCAGCCGCGTCGAGCTCCGGCTTCCAGCTCAGCGCATAAAGGCGCTCCGCGATCGGCCGGTTGCGGGCCTCGTGTCCGAAGGTGCCGGCCATGCCGCAGCAACCGGTTTGCGCCGCCTGAAGATCGACGCCGAGGCTGTCGAACACTTTTTGCCATTGTGCGACGGAGGCCGGCGCATTGGTGCGTTCGGTGCAATGGGCCATCAATCGGAAGCTACTGCCCTTGATGGCAGAAGGCGAAGCGGTCAGCCGGTCGAGGTTGGCGGCGAGCCATTCCTGTGGGAGCAGCACCGTCGCCTTCAGCAATCCCTTGTATTCGCTGCGGAAGGCGAGCGTCATGGACGGATCGAGTCCGACGAGCGCCACGCCCGTTTCATCCAGTCGCTGGAGGTAGCGCGCTGTCCGCTTGGCCGCAGCCTCGAAGCGTCCGAGATAGCCATGAACATGCAGGGCTTTGCCATTGACGTGGGACGCCGCAAGAAGCGGCGTCAGTCCCATTTTGCGGGCGAGCCCGATGGCCGCGAGGGCGACATCGGGATCGAAATAGGCTGTAAAGGTGTCGGCGACGAAAACCACGGTCCGCTGCCTCTCCTGCGGCGACAGGACTTCGATCGAATGGGGCGTCGCAAGCGGTACGCCGAGGCGGGCGGCTTCCCTGGCGAGCGAGATTCGCGGCAGATGCGGCAGGGAGGTTAGTCCGGCGACACGCATCATCGTTCTGCCGGCGCGCGTGCCCACGACCAGGTTATAGGCAGGCCGAATGCGCCGGACGAACGGCAGGGTGGTTTCGATCGCGGCGACCAGCGGGTCCTTCAGCGGACGCAGATAGCGTCCATAATAGAGTTCCAGGAATTTCGAGCGGAAGGCTGGCACGCTGACCTTCACCGGACACTGCCCCGCGCAGGCCTTGCAGGCCAGACACGTGTCCATCGCCGCGCGCACCTCGTGGGAAAAGTCGTCCCGATTTGCCGGGTTCAGCGAATTGAAGGCGCGCCGCGCCAGGCTGGCGAGCGGAATGCTCCGCCGCAGGCGCATCGCCTCCTGGCGGGCATCGATGCCCTTCTCGGCAAGCAGCCTTAGCCATTCCCGCATTAGGGCGGCACGGCCTTTGGGCGAAAAGCGCCGGTCGCGCGTCGCCTTGTAGGAGGGGCACATCGGGCTCGTCTCGTCGAAATCGAAACAGGCGCCGTTGCCGTTGCAATAGGCGGCGTTGTCGAAGGCGGAGCGGATCTCGTTGCCGATGATGCGGTCGGTATCTCCCCGCAGCGGGACTTCGTCGATCTTCGTCAGCGCTCCCGTGGAAGGGGTTGCGATCTTGCCGGGATTGAGCCGATTTTCAGGATCGAAAGCCCTCTTGATTTCCTGCAGGCTGGGATAAAGATCGCCGAAAAACTCCGGCACATATTCCGAACGCACGCCCTTGCCATGTTCGCCCCAGAGCACTCCGCCATATTTGCGGGTCAGCGCCACGACGGCGTCGCTGACCTCTCGAACCAGCCGGACGTGATCAGTGCGGGTGAGGTCCAGTGCCGGCCGCACGTGCAGGACGCCGGCATCGACATGGCCGAACATGCCGTAGGAGAGACCGGCGCCATCGAGAAGCGCGCGGAACTCGCGAATATAGGCCGCCAAATTCTCCGGCGGCACCGCCGTATCCTCGACGAAAGCAACCGGCCTGACCGGCCCTTCCACATTACCGAGCAGGCCCACCGCGCGCTTGCGCATCGACCAGATCGCCTCGACATCGGCATGGCCCCGGGCGATCGTATAACCAGCATGGCGGGCATTCGCGCCCGTGTCGAGCGCGGCGGTCACCTCCGCAAGCTTGCGCTCGAGTTCGTCTTCATTATCGGCCAGCACTTCGGCGATGTTGATGCCATTGGTCGCAATGCTCGGATCGTCGGGAAAGACGCGGGCAATGCCGGTCCAGACGATATCGCCTTTCGCGAGGCCGAGCACTTTCTCGTCGACCGTTTCCACCGAGGCGACCTTCAGCGCCACGAGATTGCGCGCGTCCTCCAGGGCGGTGTTGAAATCGCCGTAGCGGATGTTGATCAGCGCTGCATGGGCGGGGATCGGCAGAAGGTTGAGTTCTGCTTCGGCGATCATCGCCAGCGTTCCCTCCGAGCCGCTAAGAACGGCATTGAGGTCGAAGCGTCCGTCGTCACGCCTGATATGGGCGAGGTCGTAGCCGGTCATGTAGCGGTTAAGCTTCGGAAAGATCTCGGCGATCCGCTCGTGCTTCTCCCGCGCGATCCGTTCGACCGTCCTGTGGATATTGCCGACGCGGTCCTCGCGCGCGGCAACCCTCGCGTACGCCTCTGCGTCGATCGGGCGCGACCAAAAATCGGACCCGTCCATCAGGACGATACGCAATCCGAGGACGTGGTTGCTGGTCTTGCCGTAGAGGCATGAACCCTGGCCGCAGGCATCGGTGGAGATCATGCCGCCGATGGTGGCGCGGTTGGAGGTGGAAAGTTCGGGCGCGAAGAACAGGCCGTAGGGCTTCAGGGCTCGGTTCAGCTCATCCTTGACGACGCCCGCCTGGACACGCGCGATCCTTCGGACGGGATCGATATCGAGAATGGATTTCATATGGCGCGAACAGTCCACCACGACGCCGGATGTCAGGGATTGACCGTTTGTGCCGGTGCCGCCGCCGCGCGGCGCGATGCTGATCTCCTGGAAGGCCGGTCCCGACAGCACGGTCGCCACGACCTGCAGGTCTTCGACGCTCCTCGGAAAAAGAATGCCGCCCGGAGCGACTTGGTAGATGGAATTGTCGGTTGAAAATACGGTTCCGCTCGCCGCACCGGTCTCGATATCGCCGTCGAACCCCGCCTCGACGAGCCGCTGGAAAAACCCCGCGGCTGGAAGAGGGATGGAATCCCTCGATTGGAGGCGTGGAATCATTTCGAAACCTTCAGAATGCACTCGAGCCTTGTCACTAGCGCATCGGCTCTTAAATCGGAATCGATTTTCCGAAAGGCTATCCGAGGAAATCTCGATCCCGCGTCTGATGGGCAGGCGTCGCTGTGATGGCGATGCCCGATCATGAGTGAAGCTTCAAAGGATCGGAGCGAAATGATCGGCGATGACGTTGGATTGAAGACCGTGAGCTCTTGAATCACCGACAAGACGATGCCCGGATCGCGCTTGTCGAGCGCGCCGAATGGTTTGTGCTGAGGCTAAGGAACGCTATGGCCGCCGCACCCGAGGAAGCTCTCGTCAGCGGCGGCCGATATAAATGACCTAAGCGTCTTGCTCTATGGGGTCACCCCGCAGCCGGCGCCTCCTGGCGCGTTTCGAAGAGCCCGCGGGCCGCCTCGACCATCGATTGCAGGTGGTTGGGGTCGCGTACGCCCTGCCGGTAGAGCTCGATGATGATGCTCGCCATTCGTTCGGCTTCGTCGCTGTCCCTTGCCACCCCGTAGTCGGTGCGGAGCTTGTCGAAGACTTGCTGGCAGGTTGCCAGATCGCGGGAGTCCAGCGGCACCTGCGATCGGTTTAGGATCGTTTGAACCATTTTCATTCCCTCGAAAAAGGCCCGCCCGGCAGAGCGTGCGGGCCTATCTGTCATCTGTCAGAAATCCATGCCGGCACCGGGGGGCAATGGCGGAGCGGCATCCTTCTTCGGCTTCTCGGCGACCATGGCTTCCGTCGTCACGAGAAGACCAGCGATGGAGGCCGCGTCCTGAAGGGCGGTGCGAACGACCTTGGCCGGATCGATGACGCCCTGCGCATAAAGGTCGCCATATTCGTCCGTCTGCGCGTTCCAGCCATAGGAGAACTCGCTTTTCTCGCGCAGCTTGCCGACGACCACCGAGCCCTCCGCACCGGCGTTCTCGGCGATCTGGCGAGCCGGCGCCTCGAGTGCGCGGCGAACGATCTCGACGCCGACGCGCTGGTCGGCATTGGCGGTCTGGACTTTTTCAAGCGCCTTGACGGTGCGCAGCAGCGCCACGCCGCCGCCCGGCAGGATGCCTTCCTCGACCGCCGCGCGGGTTGCGTGAAGTGCATCGTCGACGCGGTCCTTCTTTTCCTTCACTTCGACCTCCGTCGAGCCGCCGACGCGGATGACGGCAACGCCGCCGGCGAGCTTGGCAAGACGTTCCTGCAGCTTCTCGCGGTCGTAGTCAGAGGTGGTCTCTTCGATCTGCGCCTTGATCTGGGCAATCCGGCCTTCGATGTCGGACTTGGCGCCCGAACCGTCGACGATCGTGGTGTTCTCCTTCTCGACCGACACTTTCTTGGCGCGGCCGAGCATGTCGAGCGTGACCGATTCGAGCTTGATGCCGAGGTCTTCGGAGATGACAGTGCCGGCAGTGAGCACGGCGATGTCTTCGAGCATCGCCTTGCGGCGGTCGCCGAAGCCAGGGGCCTTGACGGCAGCGATCTTCAGGCCGCCGCGGAGCTTGTTGACGACGAGCGTTGCAAGCGCTTCGCCTTCCACGTCTTCGGCGATGATGAGAAGCGGCTTGCCGGACTGGACGACGGCTTCGAGGATCGGGAGCATCGACTGCAGGTTCGACAGTTTCTTCTCGTGGATCAGGATATAGGGATCCTCGAACTCGACCCGCATCTTGTCGGCATTGGTGACGAAATAGGGGCTGAGATAGCCGCGGTCGAACTGCATGCCTTCGACGACTTCGAGTTCGGTTTCGGCGGTCTTGGCTTCTTCAACCGTGATGACGCCGTCATTGCCGACCTTTTCCATCGCCTCCGCCAGGAAGCGGCCGATCTCGGAATCACCGTTGGCTGAAATAGTGCCGACCTGGGCAATTTCGGAATTGTTGGAGATACTACGGGCGTTGGCCTTCAGTTCCGCGACGATAGCGGTGACGGCGAGATCGATGCCGCGCTTCAGGTCCATCGGGTTCATGCCTGAGGTAACGGCCTTGGCGCCCTCCTTGACGATCGCCTGGGCGAGAACGGTCGCAGTCGTGGTACCGTCGCCGGCGATGTCGCTGGTCTTCGAAGCCACTTCGCGGACCATCTGAGCGCCCATGTTTTCGAACTTGTCTTCAAGTTCGATTTCCTTGGCGACGGAAACGCCGTCCTTGGTGATGCGCGGCGCGCCGAAGGATTTGTCGATCACGACGTTGCGGCCCTTCGGGCCAAGCGTTACCTTCACGGCGTTGGCCAGGATGTCGACGCCGCGCAGCAGCTTCTCACGGGCTTCGACGTTGAATTTGACTTCTTTAGCAGCCATGTCCTCACTCCTTCATAGGCAGCTAGCATTGACCACGTCCTGAGGGTCTCAGGCGGCCTGCTTTCCTTCGCTCTGGGCTTCGATGATACCCATCACGTCGCTCTCCTTCATGATCAGCAGGTCTTCGCCATTGATCTTGATCTCGGTGCCGGACCACTTGCCGAACAGGATGCGGTCGCCGACCTTGACGTCGAGCGGCTGGACCTGGCCAGCATCATCGCGCGCGCCGGGGCCGACGGCGATGACCTCGCCTTCCTGCGGCTTTTCCTTGGCGGTGTCGGGAATGATGATACCGCCCTTGGTCTTTTCCTCGGAATCGACGCGGCGGACGAGAATGCGGTCATGAAGCGGTCGGAACGACATGTCTTCCTCCATCGACAAACAATGATGACGTTGTTCGCCAGACCGGACCTGATGACCAGTCCGGACGGGTGCAAGGTCGCGCGCCTTGCGCGATTGATCTGGTTCGATGGTTTTTCGATTTCAAGGGGCGACGCAGAAAAATTAGCACTCTCTGCAGGTGACTGCTAATGGCGCCGGGGAACCGAAGGCCGGCTCCTGCGTTCGGGCTAATGACGATGGTCGTCCCCTCGTCTGATAAGACGAGTTCAAAACTGTTCCGGCTTGAATCCGGATTTCGGCGTTCCTAGCTCTCAGGCGATCGAGGCTCGATGAGCTCGATCACCGTCCCACGTCTTTAGGAGTGAGTGACATGGAAGAGAAGACCAATATTATCAAAGACCTCAGTATCGAGGAACGCGAGGAAATCTTCGTCGATATCGCTCGTACGCTGGAGGATACGGCGCGCGAGGCCCTCGTCGAGGGCAATATGCACTTTGCTGTACTGTCGAACAACATGGCCGAAGCGATCCGCGTCAACGCCGACGAACTCGCCCGGGACGATCCCGAGAATGCCGAGCGCGTATTGCTCGAGGCGACGGCGATGATCTCGCAGTTCGAGGCTATGCACCCTTATCGCATGGTAAGCATGGCCGTTCACTGATTGCCCATGACGACTCCTAAAACCAGCACGCCACCTGAAAGCGGAACCGACGACGCGCGTTCCTTCGACACTGAGCGAGCCGAAACCGATCGTCAAAGAGCGTCGGACGCAGCCCGGCGCAATGCGGATTCGACGTTGGATCGAGACAGCGGCGCTGAAACTCCGAGCCTGAAACTCGCGAGAGAGTATCTGAGCCTCGGGGGGCGCCGCCGGTCCAAGATCGACGACAACATCACCACTGTTCGTCAATGGGAGGAGGATCCGCCGGCGGCTGAACGCTTCTGGCAGGAGCGGGTGGAGACGCTTTCAAAGAATGAGCGCAAGCAGGTGGAGGATTTTCTTCCCACCATCAACACGCCTTAAGACACGGCGAACCAACCGCGAGGTCAGGTCGGAACTGGAGAAGATCATGGCCACAGACAAACACGAACAGATACGCCGGCGGGCCTACGAAATCTGGGAGGCCGAAGGCCGCCCTGAAGGGGCGGACCTGCGTCATTGGATGCAAGCCTGCGACGAGTTGGCTGGTGAGGACGAGGATGCGACGCTGCAGGACCTGCTCGATCAAGACGACAGGGACGACGCGGCGCTGCTTCAAGGCGCCGGGGAAAGCGGCGATCTCGACCGGCCAAGCCTCGGGTCTGGTCAAGATGCCGGGGAGACGGCGGATATCGAAATAACCACGGGGGAGAAACCTTCCCGAGAAAAGATCAGAGAGACCGAAGGACCGTAATCGTCATGCAGCATCTCGACCACGCCATGCAAGTCGCTATGGACGCGCATGATGGCCAGACGGATAAAACCGGCCGGCCCTTTTTCGAGCACTGTCAGCGGGTTGCGCTTCTCGTGTCGGGCGACGAGGCGCGAACCGTCGCCTACCTTCACGACGTTGCAGAAAAAGGCAGCGGCTGGACGCTCGACAGGTTGAGAGAGGAAGGCTTCCCGCCGGCGATCATCTCTGCAGTGGATGCGTTGACCCGGCGGTCCGACGAGCCGGATGAGGAATTCGTCAGGCGTGCGGCAGCAAATCCGCTCGCTCTGACCGTCAAGCGGGCCGACCTCGAAGACAATCTCCGACAGGCCGAACAGACCGGCAAAGACAAGGAAAAGTATCAACGCGGCCTCGATCTGGTGCGCGATATAGAGAACGGACGATAGGTGTTCCGTTCTGCGAACGCAGCGCAGGCTGTCGCAATTTCTGGCGCGGCGAGCGAAACTCTTCCGAAGTTCAAGAAATAGCCGCCAGCCGCTAACCATTTCCTGACTATGAAACAGGCCGCGGCGGCATGCCGACCAGCGGTAAGTTGCTTATTAACTCATACGACTTATGGTCGTGGGTACTTGGGCGAACGGGGGAATGGTCTTGTCCGACGAGCTGCACATGATCTCCGCAATGGGTGGTGCGTTGACGGGCCTGCCCGGAATTGGCGATTGCCTTGATCAACACGGTATCGTGCTCGGCGTTCATCTTGATCGAGATGGATTTCATGAATGCGCCGCCAAGCGGCCGTTACCGGAGCTTATCCTGCTCGACGCTCTGTCGCCGGAGGGGGACGGTCTCGAAGACTGCCGGCGTCTCAAGGGAAACGTCGTAACGCGTGATATCCCTGTGATTATCCTGGTCTCGCCTCAGGACGAGCAGACCAAGATTGCGGGGTTTGCCGCCGGTGCGGTGGATTGTGTCTCCAACCTCGTGTCCGCCGCCGAGCTCGTCGCCCGCTTTAAGCGACACATCGAGCTCGCCGCCGCGCAGGCGCGACTGCAGCGGCGCAACGAGCAACTCGAAACGGCGCTTGCCAGCATGGGACAGGGCGTCTGCCTGTTTGACGAAAGCGGTCGGCTGCTTCTTTCGAATAATCGTTATGCTGAGGTTTATGGACTCGATCCCGCCGTCATCCACCCTGGACAGTCGCTGGAAGACATCCTGAATCTCAGACTGGAGGTCGGCGCCGTTCCCGCCACCTCCACATCGGACTATCTCGCCTGGGCCGAAGCGACCAATATGGGCGATGTGCCCCAGGATTGGATCAAGGAACTGAAATCCGGCCGGATCATCCGCGGTTATCATCAGCGGACGCCGGAGGGCGGCTGGGTATCGACCCATGAGGATATCACAAAGGCCTGGTTTGCTGAAAAAGCCCTTGCAGAGGCGCACGCCCAGGCAGAACGCGCCGAGCAGGAGGCGCGGGCGGCGCATGCCCGGCTTTTGGCAGCTTTCGAAGTCGTCCCGGAAGGCCTCGTCCTGTTCGACGCAGAAGACCGCTTCGTCCTGTGGAACCGACGATACGAACAGCTTTACGCCGAAAGCGGCGATATGCTCGCCAAGGGGATGCGCTTCGAAGACCGCCTGCGTGCAGGCCTCGAACGCGGCCAGTATCCGGAGGCGGTCGGGCGCGAAGACGAATGGCTTGAGGAGCGGCTGGCCCATCATGCCGCGCCCACCAGCAACCACGAGCAGCGCCTGCCCGGAAACCGGTGGATCCGGATCGAGGAACGCCGGATCTCCGAAGGCGGCAGCGTCGGCATCCGAGTCGATATCACCGATCTCAAGATGCAGGAGGCCTCGTTCAGGCTGCTGTTCGAAGGCAACCCCATGCCGATGTGGGTGTATGACCGCGAAACCCTGAAATTCCTCCATGTCAACCAGGCCGCCATCGATCACTATGGCTACCGTCTGGAGCAGTTTGTGACAATGACGCTGCGTGACATCCAGGTGCCGCAGGACGCCGCCCGGGCAACGGCGGCCGTCTTCGACGCCGAGGATCCAGCCGCCACGACCTGCTCGTCGCGCCACCTCAAGGCAGATGGCGGCGCCATTGAAGTCACCGTCTATTCCACCTGCTTGAACTACAAGGGCAAAGCGGCAGCGCTGATGGCCGTCGCCGACGTCACCGAGGCCAAGCGTGCCGAGAAGGCATTGCTGCAGCACCGCGACACGCTGGAAGAGATGGTGCGTTCCCGCACCGTCGAACTGGCGCGGCAGACGGAAGAACTCGAACGCATGCTCGAACAGGAAAAGCACATCAACGAGTTGCAGCGCCAGTTCGTCTCGATGGCGTCGCATGAGTTCCGTACCCCGCTGGCGGTAATCGACGGCGCGGCGCAGCGGCTCATTCGCCGCAAGGAGGCGGCGACACCGGAATTCCTTGCCGAAAAGACCGACCAGATCCGCAGCTCGGTTTCCCGTATGCTCGAACTGATGGAAAGCATTCTTGCCGCCGGGCGGTTGGATCATGGCCGGATCACCATCGTGCCTAAGCCGTGCTCAATTGCCGAAATCATCGAAACCTGCAGTGCGCGTCAGGAAAGCATCCGGCGATCCCATCGCTTTCTGCTCGAACTCGACCGGATTCCTGAGACCATTTATGGTGATCGCCCCGCGCTCGATCAGGTCTTCAGCAACCTCTTCTCGAACGCCGTCAAATACGCGCCGGATTCTCCAAACGTCCACGTCACAGGATGGCAGGAAGGAGAAAGCGTCTGCATCACCGTGCGCGACGAAGGCATCGGCATCGACGCCGATGATCTCCCGAAGATGTTCCAGCGTTATTTCCGCGCCAGAAGCTCCACAGGCATTGCCGGCACCGGCATCGGCCTCAATCTCGTCAAACAGATCGTCGAGCTTCACGGGGGAACGATAGAAGTGGTGAGCAGCCGCGGAAACGGCACGACGTTTACGCTCCGGATTCCGATAGGCGCCGAGATGTCGGACGAACTGCGCGTTGCCGGCTAGGCAGGCGGGTCGCGAAGATATTGCCAAATTTCAGTAGCACCCGATAAAAGGGTTTAGAGGATTGACGATAATTTTTCTCCTTCGGCACGGAGAGACGATCTGGAATGCGGCAGGTCGGTTTCAAGGACAAAAGGATTCTCCTCTTACGGAAAGAGGACGGCGGCAAGCGGATCAGGCTGGCAAACTTCTCGGCCGAGAACTTGAGCGGCATACCGGTGAAATCGATGTCCACGTCAGCCCGTTGGGCCGCGCAAAAGAAACAGCGGCGCGCATCGCGCGCTATGTACCTGTGGCCAGCTGCGATGAACCACGATTGATGGAGGTGACGACCGGATCCTGGGATGGCATGACCCATTATGAAATCGACATGGAATATCCGGGCATGCTCGAAGGCGCCGATGCCTTCAACTGGTTCTTTCGATCGCCGGATGGAGAAACATTCGACGCAGCTTGCGCTCGCGTCAAGGAATGGTTGTCACAGCTTCGCTCCACGACGATAGCCATATCCCACGGGCTGACGGGGAGACTGATACGAGGCGTGTATCTTGGATTGTCCCGAGAGGAAATGCTGGAACTGCCGGTGCCGCAAACTGGATTTTATCGGCTCCAGAATGGCCAGGCTCACCTTATCGAATAGCCCCGCGGCTGAACCCAAGATCGGCCGGCTTTTCTGCTCTCCCCACCGCGCTGCTCCTGCCGAGACAAACCTAGAGCGGTTTGCGACTTGGTTGAATCGGGATTCCGCTTTTGTCGCAAATCAGATTTGATTGAATGAGCGATGGAGGCTTGTTCGATGGGTCGTGCTTATTCGATGGATTTGCGTGAACTGGCGATG
>NZ_PSOW01000026.1:0-70414 GCF_003013335.1 Rhizobium sp. H4 | reverse complement strand
GAGTGGAAAAGGCTGCGCCAGGCCGAAAAAGCCTCTGCTCAGATCACCGCCTGAATCTTATCCGCAGCATACATCAGCAATGACCCGCGCACGCGACCAAGTTCCGCGGTTCCTCGCGTATGGATACCGCGTTCGGCCTAGCCGCAGCAATCGACCGATTTGCATGTGGAACGAGGACAAGATTGACGATGCTGCCTTGGCACTGCTTACGGCTGACGCCACAAGACGGCGCGGGGCATGGAAGAGGTTTTGACTGGGATGCGACAACAAGCCGATCTCGCGAGGCAGGGCCATATGGACGGCGGCCGTCGCGACCAACAAGCCGCACCTGTAGTTTAGGAGCATCTTCATCCATGATTTGATGTCCACCTATTTTGGTGGACACTTCATGCCTCAGAGCACCGCGCTTCAGAAGGTGCGCAGAAATTCGCGCTTACGGCCGATCACTCCATTGGCCTCGATTGAAAGAGACGCAATCACAGTCACAGCTGTTCGCGTGCACGCGCGTTGATAAAACAGACTCCCACTCTGCGATGTTTTCGAGAAGGGTACTTTCCCCCTGCCCTCTTCACTGTTAGCCGCCCTCATTGATTTCAGATGCCCAAGAATGTGGGAATCGGCTCATGACGAACCGGCCGGATGACGGGTATCATTGCCAGCATTATCACGAACAACGGCGGCGGGAACACCGAGCTCCTGGGCGAGCAGAGTGACGTCATCAGGCCGCTGAACGGCCTATTCGGAAAAGGGAGATGGGAAGCTTTCTTAGTTGAGTGCGTCGTACGAATGGCTTCCGTCGGCCGGTTTCCCGGGCTATACTCGGACTGTTAGATGTTGATCCAAGGTTTTGATGGGGCATTCATCCTTCCAAATGAAATAATGCGTTATGGGCCAGGTTCTACACGGGAGCGCCACGACGACAGAGGCAATCCGTTGGGCAATACAAATAGTGAAAAGAACCGGAGAACGCTTTCGAAGCCATACGGGATCGACCAAAGGACCGTAGCGAAATGGAAGAAGCGGACATCGCGTGAGACGCTTCTACTTTGAAAGCCACCATCAACTGCGCCAGCATCTTGCCGACTTTGTCGCCGCTCTACAATTTCGGCCGCAGGCTCAAGACCCTCAAGGGCCTCACACTACGAGTTCGTCTGCAAGACATGGACTTCGCAGTCTGAACGTTTCACCCTCGATCCGCTCCATGAAAATGCCGGGACTGAACAGCGACGGCTGAGTGCAGGCATCAAGACTTAAGTCTGTCGTAAAGCAGACAAAGCGAATACAAACGTGGTGCGAACTGTCGGCTATTGGCTGACACGAAGATGCAGAACCCTCGACGTGCTGGGGGTGCCCCAGGCACCTGCTATCATCGCAGGTTGGGGCCACGGCTGGCCTGCTCTGATCCCGGGTATGGGCGGGGTACATCCTGCCGATTTCAATGAAGCCACGCCTTTTTTCCCGGCTGATCTCATCCCCCGTTCAAAGGCCCAACCGTAAGCGCTGTTTTCAGGCCACGGCTTTGAGTTCGTGCTTTGCAGCGTTGGCCCATGGCAGCAGGTCGTCGATTTGGCTGTTTGGATGCCCGTTGACGATCTTGGTGAGGACGTCTGAGAGATAAGCCAGTGGTTCGACATCGTTGAGCTTGGCAGTCTCGATGAGCGAGGCGATGGTCGCCCAGTGTTCGGCCCCGGCGTCCGACCCTGCGAAGAGTGCATTCTTCCGATTGAGGGCAACTGGCCTGATTGACCGTTCGACGATGTTGGAGTCGATCTCGATCCGGCCGTCGTCGATGAAGCGGGTCAAGCCTTCCCAACGTGACAGGGCATATCGGATTGCTTCGGCGAGCTTTGTCTTCTGGCTGATATAGCCGAGTTGCTCACGCAGCCAGGGAGCTAGGCTGTCGGTGTTCTGGCGGCTCGTCTCTACGCGCTTGGCGCTACGCTCCTCGTGTGTGCGACCACGTATCTCGTCTTCGATCTTGTAAAGCTCGGCGATGCGTCGGAGCGCCTCGCTGGCAATGGGTGCTGGACCGGCGGCGGCGAGTTCATAGAAACGGCGGCGAACGTGGGACCAGCAGAATGCCAGCGACACGGTGTTCTTTGCCGCGAGCGGGCGATATCCACTGTAGCCGTCCACCTGCAGGATGCCGACGAAGCCGTCGAGATGGGCCATCGGTCGTTCACCTTTGCGGTCCGGCGCATAGACATAGGCGACCCCGGGAGGGTCATCGCCCTGCCATGGCCTGTCATCCCGTGCGTAGGCCCAAAGCTGTCCGGTCTTGGTTTTGCCACGTCCTGGGTCGAGCACTGGCGCCGTCGTCTCGTCGGCAAAGAGCTTGGACGACGACTTCAAATGATCGAGCAACCGTTGATGGACAGGACGCAGATGCCAAGCGGCGCGACCTACCCAGTCTGCGAGCGTCGAACGGTCGAGGTCGATGCCTTGACGCCTGTAGATTTGCGCCTGGCGATACAGCGGCAGGTGGTCGGCATATTTGGACACCAGCACTTGGGCCACGGTGGCCTCGGTCGGAATGCCACCTTCGATCAATCTTGCCGGGGCCGGAGCCTGGACAACGACTTCTTCGCAAGCCCGGCAGGCATACTTCGGCCGGCGCACCACCAGAACGCGGAACTGGGCGGGCACAATATCGAGCTTCTCGCTGACATCTTCGCCGATCCGATGCAGGTCGTTGCGGCAGCAGGGGCAGGCATGGTCATCAATATCGACCACGATCTCGACGCGCGGCAGATGCGCTGGCAGCGAACCCCGGTTGGTGCGCCGTTTGGCCACCTGCGCCTGGCGCAGGGCAGTGGTGGCTTGTTCCTTCTCTTCCAGCCCCGCAGCCTCGACTTGCTCGGCCTCTTCAAGCCCAAGCAGAAGCTGGTCCTCGGGAAGCGTCTCTGCCCGTCGACCAAAGCGGTGACGCTGTTTGCTTTCAGCGCGTTCAGGTCATCCGGAAGCTCGTCTGCCGTCATCGTCATGGATCGAGAACAGCATATTTTGCCGCTCGGAACGAGAGGCTGAATGGCTCTGATTCAATTGGTCGCGCCCGTTATCCGGCCTTTATCGGCGTGCGCGTTTCGCTCGGCGCATGCACGCGTTTCCAGTCCAATCCTTCGAACAGAGCCGAGAACTGGGCGGCCGTCAGATGCATCGCACCGTCCTGCATTCGAGGCCAATGGAACTCGCCATCCTCGATCCGCTTGGCGATTAGGCACACGCCGCTGCCGTCCCAGAAGATCAGCTTGATCCGGTCCGTTCGTTTGGCCCGGAACACGTAGATCGTGCCCGAGAACGGGTCGGCACCCATCTGGGCCTTCACCAGTGCCGCCAATCCTTCAGCACCTTTGCGGAAGTCGACAGGCTTGGTGGCGATCATCACTTTTACCGCACCGGACGGCCCGATCACGATTGAGCCTTCAACGCCTGGATGACGGCGGCAATGGTTGCAGCATCGGTGCCAGAGGCAATGCGCAGCATGGCTCCATCAATCTGCAATTCAATAGCCGCCTCCGGAGAAGTTCTTCTTGGCAAACGTTCTTGCCGCGCCTTCTTCGGCTCCGACTTCTCGGGCGACACGACGACTGCTGGTGCAAACATTGGTGCTTCCTCCGGCACCGAAAGAACATCAAGCGGCTTTCGGGCGAGCCGTCGCCATGTGAACAACTGCTGCGGCGTCAACCCATGCCGCCGCGCCACAGAGCACACCGTGACGCCGGGCTCGCAACTCTCCGCAATAATCTGCGCCTTCTGATCGTCGCTCCATTCGCGACGACGGCCATTGCCTGTGAACACCTCAAACCGGCGTATCGGCTCATCCTTGGATTTAAGCGTAAGTTCTGAAATCGACATATGTCCAAGCCCTCTTTCGAGGTTGAACATCAATGATCAAGCGATGATCCGGAAGGTGGGATCAGGACAGCGCTTACGCCCAACCGCCACGTCAGCAGCGTTTAGGCGAATATGCGCTCCAGCATCTCTCTTAACTGCAACGCTTCGCCGCCATCCGAGGTTTCGCGACCGCACGCGCTTGCCATGGCACCCGCAATCCGTCGCCCAAAGCCGTTATGGATGCAATACGAAATTTCCCGGCAATCTGGACATCTGCCGCGTGAGACCTGGAATGCAATATTCGAGTTCTGGTGCCTATTCAGCTCGCATTCGTGCTGCATATTCGAGTGGCACGTCGCTTGCTTCACTTCATGCTAGTGATTCACCGCAGAGAGCGAGGATGAACTGACGTAAGCTCTATTTCTATCGCCCCAGTCGCTTTGTCGGAGATGGGTCACGAGCCGCATCGACGGGGCAGGAAGATCCCAGATCGGGATTTAGTCCCAACGAAGCTGAAAGGGAGGGCGCTCGCGCCGTGCTGGCCTTCGCCGCAAGGGCCGGCGAATTCTCCTGCGATATCGTGGCGCTGATGCACTCTGAGCCTCGAGAGGTAAGTGCTACCCCTGCTCGTCAACGAGACGCCAATGAGCGTGCGGCGTCACGGAAACATATGTCACGGATTTTTTTCCACGGTAAACGTCCGTACTTTCGAAAGCTGGCAATGGTGAATCCTTCAACATACTCTGCGCAACTCGCCGACGGCACTATCTCGGTTCACGTGGATCGAAGCCTTGTATCCCCCATCGAGATGTTCGGCTTCGGGCAGCGAATCAACCCGAAACGCTCGTTTCTGTTTGTTTCCAAGGTTCTTGGTCGATTCCTGCCGATCCGCCCTTCGGTCATGGGAAACGCATTCGACCTCCTTGCAAGTCAAATTCCTGCCGATATTCCTGGTCCTGTTTTGTTCATCGGAATAGCCGAAGCGGGCATTGGCCTTGGTGCGGGTGTCCATCGGCGGTTCCGCGAACTCACTGGTCGCGGCGATGCAATATATATCTGCTCCACTCGCCATGATCTTAAGCTGCCGCTGCTGTGCGAATTTGAGGAAGAGCATAGCCATGCCCCGCGGCACCTCCTGCACGAACCATGCGAGGCAAGGCTCCGCGACTTGGTTCATGGTGCGACCGGCTTGGTACTCGTTGACGATGAGGCTTCGACAGGTAAGACATTCGCCAACATCTTCGCTGCCCTTCCCGCAAAAATTCGTTTGAAGCTGAAGCACACAATCCTACTTACGCTTACCGACTGGTCAGAAGGCGCTGCCCGCGCGGAGATCACGGGAACAGTCAGTGAGGCTACTATCGTTTCTGGACGGTACAGTTGGACTCCGCGTGGGGATTTCACGGCAGCTACTCCGCAGGTCCCTTCCTGTGACCGTCCTAAGCGGCCCGAGGTCTGTCCCGACGTCGCTCGAGACTGGGCGCGTCTCGGCGTCGTCGATCACTTGCAGGGTCTTAATGCAAACGCTGCCGATGACGGGATTACCCTCGTACTCGGAACGGGCGAACACGTGTGGCAGCCCTTCCTGCTTGCGGAGCGCTTGGAAAAGGAGGGCGCTGAGGTTTTCTATTCATCCGTGACGCGTTCTCCCCTGTCGAAAGGCCACGCGATCGGTTCGGTACTTTCGTTCTCCGACAACTACGGCGGAACGGTTCCACATTACCTCTACAACGTCGATCCAGCGCTGTACTCGAAAATTATACTCTGCTCGGAGACAGGCCCGGAAAATGTCTGTGCCAGCCTGATGTCCGCACTGGGCGATCCCATTGTCCTTTCAGACGTAGAAGGTGAATGAAGCCGCCTTAGGCCATGCGGTCTGCCGCTTCGAAATCGGCTCACTCGATCGGACATTTCCGCCAGTCCACAGCGACACAACACTGCTGTCGCGTTATCTAAGGACATCACTCCCATGGGGGATACCTATGACAGCATCGCCTCCCCTGCCACACTAGGCTCCTACGCCGAATACGACGTGACGCTCCTTCTCAAGAGAGTGGATATTCAGCCTACTGACACGGCCACGAGGGAAGAGGCCATCCAATCCGGGCGGCGGCATTACTCGGAAATGATTTCCGCCGAGATGGCCCCGACCCGCGAATACATGGAGCTGTTTGCTAAGGCCATGGCCACTGGTGGCCCGCGCATGGGCGCCGAGACGGCACGCCTCGCCCTCGCGATCGTGCAGTCGGTCGAGGGTCCTATTACCCTTGTCAGTTTGGTCCGCGCCGGCGTGCCCTTCGGCATCCTTCTCAAGAGGGCCATCGCCTTACTCGGCCGGGACGTCGGACACTACGGGTTGTCGATCATTCGCGACAAGGGCGTTGACGACGAGGCTATGCGCCACATTCTTGCCAGGCGTCCTGTCGAGAGCATCGTCTTCGTAGATAGCTGGACGGGCAAAGGAGCAATTGCGAACCAACTCGAAAAGAGCTTCAAGGACTACTCAGACCGGCCTGCGCGGCTAGTTGTATTGGCCGACCCCTGCGGCTGCGCATGGCTCGCCGCATCGGGCGACCGCCCGAAGCGTGACCTCTCGCTTTTGAGGCAAGTGTCGGCGCGTAAAGCGAAGCTATTGAATCTTGTAAAGAATTCGGTTGCGCAGCGGGCGGATTCCCACTATCTTTTTCGATAGGGCAGTACGCGCTGCCCCGGGGCTTCGTAACCCCTACAAGCGGTTGGTGTCGGCCGATTCGGCACCACACTCCTTGACCTTCGGTCGAGGAGCCTGTGGCGTATGTCCAGGTTCCTCGGAACTAAAGGCCACAGGGCCGTCTTGTACGGTTACGAACTCCCCGATCAGTGGGTTGAGCGAGTTTTCAGCGGGGGCGCACCGCGTGAAACTCTCCATCGGGGTGACCACCATGAAGCGCTATGCAGCAGCACAGGTCCGGACTTCGAGGCCTGCGCAAGCCGAACAGTCGAATGTAGCGCGCGAGTTGGTGCATCCAGTTGATCGGCATGTCGGACAGCAAATCCGTATCCGCCGAATGCAGTCGAATGTATCTCTAGGGGATCTCGGCGCCGGCATCGGGGTCAGCTTGCAGCAGGTGCAAAAATATGAAAGCGGTAAGAACCGCGTCAGCGCTTCGATGCTCTACGAGCTTGCCAATTGCCTCAAGATCCCTGTTTCGAGGTTTTTCGAAGGCCTTCCAGATCCCGAAACCACTCATGGCCAGCAAATCATAACAGAGATCGATGAGAAGATTGCCTATATTTCCACGGCGGAGGGACGGCGTCTGATAGACGACGTTTTGCTCCTTTCTCCGCGTGTGCGCAGCCGGGTCGTTGCCCTCGTCAGCTCGATTGTCGATAAAGAGATGGAAGAACAGAAGCCGGTTGGTTCATCTGCTGGTTCTTAGCTCCCTACCGGTCGATTTTCTCCGCTGCTTCAAGCGAAAATTCGACGCGCAATACCGCCTTCTGTGCTCGCGAAAAATCGGCGGCGACGTGTTCTGCCCGCTCTTGCGCGGCGCGCCGGGCGGCTTTGTGTTGCGCAAGCGATAGGCCGGCATCGGCTTCATGGCTGCGCAATACGGATTGTCGCATCAGCGCGTCCTGAAGCTCGGCGGCGGCGATGACACCACTCTTGCGTAATACGTCGACGACAGGATTGCCGGCGGGCCGGCTTGCCGCGATGTCGAGCGCTTCGGAGGCTTTCGTTTCCCGCTCCCGCGCGCTTTCGGCATCCGCCCGCGCCTCGGAGAGGCTGCGGGAAAGATTGTCCGCCCGCAGGCTGCGGATCTCCAGCAACTGCCTGAGAGACTTCAGCGCCTTCATATCAGCCGCTCAGGCACCGTTGTTCGTCGTCAGGATTTCCAGCTGGCCGCCCTTGATGACCTTGATGCTGTCGGCTTGCTGTCGGCTCAGCACGTCTTCGACGGCCTTGGTGAAGACCGCGGGCCCGCGCACCAGCACCAATCCGCTGGCGGGATCTTCACGCAGCGCATCGTCCGGCAGCAGCGGGAACAGCGCGCGAATGGCGTTTTGCTCGGTCTTCCAGCTGCGGCCGCCGCGATCGAGGACGACGGTGGAGACCTCCTGCTTCGGCGCGAGGATGATGCGGCTGCCGTCATAGGCGACGAAGAGATTGCTGGCATCGCCAAGCTTGACGAAGGCCTTGGCTCCGCTTTCCCGGACAGACCAGTGCTCGACCTTGCCGCTCAGTGTCCCGACTGTCGTGACCGGGATGCCGGACATGAAGGACAGCGTCTGGACAACTTCGCCAAGCGGCAGGGAGACGACATCCAGGCGCACCTCCCGCTCGCTGGCGCCGGCCGATGGAGGAAAGGAGGCCAGCAGTCCGATAGCGGCCATGTAAACAAAACGCGCAAACATCTGAGTTTACCTCACGATCCGGATATCGCCCGACAACTAATGAACGAATGAAGGCAGGGGCTGCGAAATCCAATCTATTAATAATTATCCGATCTACTGTTGCAGATCATCGGTCCGCTGGGAACAGGACGGATATCCATTTCGCGCATTTGTTGTACATATCGCGAATTAATAACTTTTTAACATAAGCTATTGAATTCGATCTTGAATTCTGCAAGGCTCTGGCCGCCAAAACCATGCAAGGAGTTCAAGACATGGCTAGTACTTCGACACTTGATGCGGGCATCGGCTCGGCGATTTCCGCCTTCAAGTCGGCCCAGAACGAAGCGACCGAGCAGAGCCTGAAGGTTGCAACCGAAATCACCAAGATCAACGGCGTCGCAAACGCCATCAAGAAGATCGGCCCAGGCTGATTGAAACAATGGCGAGACGGGTTCGCCCGTCTCGCTTCCCCGCTCTCGAAGACAATAAAAGCCGCTCGACGGACGGTTCGGGAACAAGATGGTTATGGATCTAGATTCCTCTTCGCCGACATTCAGAGGTAACGCCGGCAACGCTGCGTCAGGCAGCGGCGGACCGGTCTTGCGCATCACGCGTGCCGGGCGCAGCTCCATTCTGCCGTTGACGGCGGAGCGGCAGGTGGTCGGCGGCAGCGCCGATTGCGACCTGATCATCCTCGGCGCCAAACCAGAACCCGCCTTTGCCATCAGTTTGCAGCGCTCCCGCGGCTCCGACACGGTGTCGTTGACCGCGCTGCGGGATGACGTCGTGATCGACGGTCGTTCCATCCCACGCGATCGGACGATGACCCTTACGAAGAGGCAGACCATCTCCTTCGACGGCACGGCCTGCGAACTCGAAGCTCTCGGCGCCGGGCGCGTGCGGTTCGCGCCACGCCGGATTGCGGCTGCCGGCCTTCTCGGGCTGGCGGCGTTGCTTTTGCTGGCCGGGCTTTACAACAGCGATGCGCCGGCTCACGAAGCCCCGCTCGTCAGGGTTTCCGCCGCGCCGGAACCGGCGCCGTCATCGGCGGCAATTGCTGCCGAAATCCGCCAGGTCATTCGTATGGCTCAGCTTCCCCAAGATCTGAGCATCGTCGCCACCGCCGACGAAATTCGCATCGGCGAAGGATCGCGCCCTCTCGGCCTGCCCGACAAGGCCAAGCTGCGCAGCATCATCGCCTCGATGAGCCGACGCGGTTCCGTTTCCATCGTCGATCTCACCGCCCTCTCTTCCGGTCTCGACGGCTTCGTCGCCGCCGCCGGCTATACGCCCGTCAGATTCATCATTGGCTCCGACGGCCGCCGCTACGAGGAAGGCGATGTCGTTTCGAGCGGCTGGCGGATCAAGGAGATCGGCAAAGACCAGATGATCGTCTCCCGCGACAGTGAGGACGATACGGTCAATTTCGCCTCCGCCGGCAGTGCCGAGCCGAAGCTCGCCGAAATTTCCAGCAGCGAACAAGAATAGGCGATGGCGTCGGAAGCCGGATCATGAAGGTAAGGTCATCCGCCATCGCCATGCTTGCGCAACGCACCGATATGCTGCTTGCGGTGTTTTTCGCCTCCGTCGTGACGATGCTGGTGCTGCCGCTTCCGACAATCGTTCTGGACGTGCTGATCGCTTTCAATCTCTCCTTCGCTTTCGTGGTGCTGATCACCACGACCTATCTGAAGAGCGTCCTCGAAATCTCGACCTTTCCCGCCGTCATTCTGATCGGCACGCTGTTCCGGCTGGCCTTGACGATTTCCTCGACGCGGCTCGTACTGGCGGATGCCGATGCCGGCGAGATCATCATGGCCTTCGGCGACTTCGTCGTTGCGGGAAACGTCGTCGTCGGCCTGATCATTTTCCTGATCGTGGCGCTGGTGCAGTTCATCGTGGTGACGAAGGGCGCCGAGCGCGTTGCCGAGGTCGGCGCGCGTTTCACGCTCGACGCCATGCCCGGCAAGCAGCTCGCCATCGACAGCGATCTGCGCAACGGCCATATCAGCACGGAAGCCGCGCAGAAGCGCCGGTCGCGCCTCGAGCAGGAGAGCCAGTTCTTCGGCGCCATGGACGGCGCCATGCGCTTCGTCAAGGGCGATGCGGTCGCAGGATTAGTGATCGTCGCCGTCAATCTCATCGGCGGCCTGGCGATCGGCATCTTCCAGAAGGGCCTGAGCTTTGCCGAAGCCGCCCATCTCTATACGCTGCTGTCGATCGGCGACGGCCTGGTGTCGCAGATCCCATCGATCCTAATGGCTGTCTCGGCCGGTATCGTCGTGACCCGCGTGTCCGACGACGGCAATGGCAGCCTCGGCAGCGATATCGGCCGCGAACTCTTCCGCGAGCCCCGTGCATTGGCGATTGCGGCGGCGCTGACGATCTGCGCGGGCTTCGTTCCGGGATTTCCGACAAGCGTGCTCGGCGCGATCGGCCTGTGTCTCGCGGGCCTTGCCTTCATGGTTCATCGCCGGCGCGCGGGCCAGCCTACAGCCGGATCGGCGAATGCCGTGGAAGGCGCCAATTCCTATCCGCTCGATAGGACGAAATATGGCGATCCTGTCGTCGCCACAGTCTCGATGGCAACGCTGGCGCGGCTTGAAGCGATGCGGCTCGGCGAAATGCTGGACGGGCGTATCCGCATGGCGGCGCGCGCCGTCGGCGTCTCCGTGACGGTGCCGACGTTCAACGCCGATCCCCGCATGGCCGAGGATCTGATCCATCTCCAGGTCGAAAACGTGCCTGCCGGCCTCATCAGCTGCGGTCCTGAACGAACGGCCGAACAGATTGCCGACGACATCGTGCGCATCGTCCGCCGCCACATCGGCGCGCTGTTCAGCGTCGACGATGCCGCACAGTGGCTCGGCAGCCTCGAACCGCGTTTGGGAAAGCTGGCGATCGATGTCGCCACCCAGGTGCCGCTGATGCTGACGGTCGCGGTCGTCAGGCGCCTGCTGGATTCCGGCGTGACGCTTTCCCAGCCGCGCGGACTTCTGGAAGTGATGCTGCACGCCGGCACCGATCACGCGCCGGATGCCCTGGCCGAAATGGCGCGGGCCTCGCTGGTCAAGCAGATCGCCTTTGGGCTTCTCGACCGGCGCGGATTGCTGCCGGTGCTGGTGCTTCCCGCCGAATGGGACCACTTCATCCGGTCCTATGAGGCGGGCGGCGCGACCGAGAAGATCGAGATCGCCGAAAGACTGCGGCTGCTGGCTGAGAAAACCAGACAGGCTCTCGAGGACGCCAATGAGCAGGGATACGATCCCGTCATCATCGTGCCGGGCGAATGGCGCCTGCTCACCCAGATGCTGATGATCCGCCATAACTGCCGCATTCCGGTGCTGGCGGCGGAGGAGATCGACAGGGATATAACGATCAAAACCGTCGGAGAGATCGGGCAAATCCGGAACGCTGCCGGATCAAAACAAAGGTCAGGCGCATAGACCAGGTGCAGTAGCAGAGACAACAGGGGGATGAATGCAATGCATGGCGTAGATGGACAAAGGCCCATAGACTTCGACAGAACCTCCCATTTCGACCTTGAGTCCGGTTGCCATGGCGGCGGCAATAGGATCGACACGGATTCCACCACCAGCCGAACCCGTAAGGTCTCGCCTTTCGAAGATTTCTCCGGCAACCCGCCGATGCTGACCTCTTATGTGCCGCAGTCGCCGGGAACATCGGAAAGCGGCATGGATTCCGATCCCAAGGATGTGCTGCGCAAGCACATCAACTGGCAGTCCGACTCCAAGAAGGTGGATCCCTCCGACGAGAAGCAGACCACGACTTTGCAGACCACGGCGGAAAAGCCCGACCTCTCGAAAGAAGGCAGCGTCATCACCGTCAACGAGCCGATCATCGTGGATGGCGGCGTGTTCGACGGCAAGGGCGCCACCTATACGGCCTCTTCCAAGCTCGGTGATGGCGGCCAGTCCGAAACCCAATCGCCGCTGTTCATTCTCAAGAATGGCGCGACGCTCAAGAATGTCAATCTCGGCGAGAATGGCGCAGACGGCATTCACGTCTATGGCGGCGCGACGCTCGAAAACGTCAATTGGCAGAATGTCGGCGAGGATGCGCTGACGGTCAAAAGTGCCGGCGACGTCACCATTCTCGGCGGCTCGGCCAAGGGCGCGACCGACAAGATCTTCCAGATCAATGCTGATACGCATTTCTATCTGAAGGATTTCGTCGCTGACGGCTTCACCACGCTCGTGCGCACCAATGGCGGCAAGCAGATCGACGCCGACGTCACCATCGATGGCGGCGCGTTCTCCAACGGCAGCAACGTCTTCCGCACCGACAGCTCGCTTGCCAGCGTGACCTTCCTGTCCGATATCACGCTGGACAAGGTGAAGAACTGGACGCGTGTAGGTGACAACCAATCGGGCGTCTGAGATATCAGACCACCGGGACGACAAAGTGAAGAAAAAGCGGGCGCCTCAAGCTCCCGCTTTTCATTTCTGGTCTGGTCCTTGCCTGCGCGGCGGGCCGTTGCGCATTTCCGCGCCGATCTGCCGGCGCGCCGATTTCAGCTTCGGGTCACCCTGGGTATCCTTGTATTCACGCCGCGCCTCGGTCTTGGTCATGCGGTGTTCGTGCCTGAACAGCGCGCGCGAAATGCGGATATCGAAAAACGCCGCCGCCACCATGATGCCGGCGGCAATGACGAGGATCGAGCCGAGGAGATGGGCTGCCGTGGAGAGCGAGCATGCTTCTCCGCAAAGAGGCGACCAGAAGATGCTGTTGAGGAAATAGAGGATCGCACCGCCGCCGGCGGCCGCGAGCAGGACAAATTTGACCAGCCCCTTGATGAATTCGGCGATGCTCGCGAGCGAAAAAAGCCTCTTGATGCCGTCGAACGGATTGAGCCGGGTAAAATCGAAGCTCATATGTTTGAACGACACGGGAAAACCCTGCGCGTCGAGGATTGAGGCCAGGATGGTGGCGGCGAGACCCATCCCAAGCGGCAGCCAGATGAGATCGAGCAGCGCCACGCCGGTTTCGCTCAAGCCGACAGTCACGGCGTCGGAAAGGTCGGCCCGGCCGGCGGATTGTAGACCGGCATCGAAACCGCGGGTGAAATCCTCGAGGATATCAGGCAAGCCCCAGGTGACATAGATGGCGATGGCGAGGACGGAGATCGCAACCGGGATTTCCTTCGAACGGGGAACCTGGCCCTCGCGCCGAAGCCGATCGAGCTTCACCCGGCTCGGCGGCAGGGTTTTTTCCTCGGTATCGTCATTTTTGGCCATCAGCCACCTCCAGCATGGCTTTCACCTCGTTGAATCCATTGACCCAAAGATCGTGGAAATAGCTGGAGATGAAGGCCGTGTAGACGACGAGAATGACCATGACCGCGAAGTTCTTGATGGCCGGCAGGCTGTCGTTCAGCGGGAATTGTTTGGACGAGCGGCCGACGAAGGCCAGCGATAATTCGAGTGCGCAGGTGATGATCATGAACGGGGCGGCAAGCAATCCGGCCGCCTTGAACAGCCGGCCGAAAACACCTGATATCATGTCGAGCGGATCGTCGGGGATAGTGGGCGCGAGCTTGAAGAGCGGCCAGAGCTCGAAGGATTTGTAGAAGATCGCGACCAGATCGATGATGCCGCCGGCGCTGACGAAAATCACCAGGGCGATCGACATCATCAGCGAGCCCAGCGGCGCGGTTTCCAGCGCGTTGATCTGGTCGAAGAGATTGGCGGCATTGGCGCCGCGATAGACATCGGTCATGTCGCCGGCCGCCTGGGCCGCCCAGAAGGGGACGCCGAGCCCCATGCCGATGAGCGCCCCGAAGCAGAGTTCCTTGATCGAAAGAGCGGCCAGATCGAACCAGGACGTATCTCCCAACGCCAGCACCGAATAGGCGAAGGCGACGGAGGGCGCCGAAAGGCCGATTGCCAGGCCGAAACGCAGAATGCCGACAATGCTGAACAGCGAGAAGATCGGGAAGATCAGCAGGATGCCGAGCGCGCGGGCGGCGCCGAGCATGGCTGCGGCCGGAGCCGCGACCTCGATGCCGACGAGCGGAAGATGATCCGGCCCCATCCGCTTCGCCTCACTGAACCATGGTCGGGAAGTCGTTGAGGATATGAACCGAATGTTCGATCAGCGGCGTTGCCAGCACCCGGCCGAACAGCAGAAGAGCGATGGAGATCACGAAAATCTTGACGATCTGGGCGATGGTCTGTTCCTGGATCTGCGTCGCGGCCTGGAAAATGGCGATGACGAGGCCGAGAAGCGCGGCGAGGCCCAGAATGGGACCGGCAAGGGCGAAGGTCGCCATGACAGACATGCCGATTTCGGCTGCGACCTGATCCTCACCCATGGCGGCAAGCCTTTCCCGTGGGCGCGGCAGACACCCGAAGCAGTGCTTCGGTGAAGGCGAGATGCTCACTGCGCATAGGACAGCACCAGACCTTCCAGCAATCGCCGCCAGCCGTCTATCGAAACGAAGAGCAGCAGCTTCAGCGGTGTCGACACCACGGTCGGGGACATCATCTGCATGCCGAGCGCCACGAGAATGGCGGAGACGGCGAAGTCGATCATCAGAAAGGGCAGATAGATCAGAAATCCGATTTCGAAGGCCCGCGTCAGTTCCGAAACGAGGAAGCTCGGCGTCAACACCGTGATGTCGTCGGAGGCAATAGAGGTAACCGGCGCATTCGCCCAGATCTTCTGCGACGCCTGCACGAAAAAGTCGCGAACCTCGGCATCGGAAAATTTCAGCATGAAATCCTTCAGCGGTGCAGCCACCTTGACCATGCCGTCCGCCATGCCACTGACCGTGCCGAAATCGCCGCTATGGGCGAGCAGCAATTGCCAGCTGTTTTGCAGCACCGGGTTCATGACGAAGGCCGAGAGCACGATGGCGATGGCGAAAACCAGGAGATTCGGCGGCGTCTGCTGGATGCCGATCGCATTGCGCACGATCAGCAGGACGACCGAAATCTTGGTGAAGGATGTCGCGATCACGGCAATGACCGGCAGCATCGAGATCGCCGCCATCGCCACGAGGCTCTGGGCAAGAGGAAAACTCTGTTCCATCAGTCGTGCAGCGCCGTGACGCGAACGGCGCTCAACCCATCCACGGAGATGATTTCACCGCGTCCGATGACACGGCCCTGGGCGATGATCTCGACGGCATCCGACAATGGTCTGTCGAGGTTGAACACGTAGCCTTCGCCGATCGTCTCGAGTGTGCGAAGCGGAAGCTCCAGCCGTCCGGCATCGAAGACCAGCTTGATCGGGATGCTGTCGACAGGCGATGGCCGCGGCTCGCCCTGCAATTCCTGATCGACGGTTTCATTCGTCATGAAATGCCTCATTGGTCCGGTTGGCGTCGACAGCAGCGGCTCGGTGAGAACAGTGCCTTTGTCCGATCGCATGCAGGTTGCAAGGTAACGTTCGCCGGTGATCGCGATGACGGTCTCCGTCGCCGCCCCATCGATGACGATGCCGTCCCCCAATCGCAGGGATTTGATCTCAGCGACCGACAGCACGGCATAACCGCGCCGGATGTTGACGGCCGTCGTCAGGGCATTGAGCGTGCGGCGCGGCAGGCGGCTCGCCCAGCCGACCAGCCCGGCAAGGAAGGTTTCATCGAAGCGGCCGCTCAAGGGCAGGCTCATGCCGTTCCAGCCGATTTCGAAGCCGAAATTGCCGCTGAAATCCAGCTGCGGCTCGGCGCCGATCTGCAGCAGCGACAGGCTGATGCCGATCTTGTTCTCGATTGCCTCGAAGGCCTCGGCGAACTGATGTTCGACCACCGCCGCCTGTTCATGCGGAGACAGTTTTTCCCAGAGGAGCAGCGGTTCCAGCCTTTCGGCCAGCAACCGCAATGCTCCGGCCGACGCAATCAGCATCTGCTCCCGTTCGCCGACGCGGCAGAGAATGCCGACCGGATCGGCGATCCGCCCGGCTGCGATATCGGGGGACAGCGGGCGAACGGAAAGCGTCTGCTCCCGGACCGGAATTTTCCAGGCGGCGCGCATCATCGTGTCGGAATGGGTAAAGAAGCTCTCGGCCATCGATGACCGGGGCCATGCGGGTGCTGCGATATTCATCGGACAAGCTCCTCGAGCGCTTCGACGATCGCGCCGAACGGCTGCGGTTTGCGCTCGCCGTCAAACAGGAACCGCTTGAGGAGGCCGTGTTTGGCGACGGCCTCGTCGACGGCGGCATCACGCCCCTGGCGATATTCGCCGACGCGGATCAGCAACTCCACCTCGTCATAGAGGGCGAGCAGGGCGCGCAGCCTGTCGGCTGCCCGCCGATGGCTTTCGCTGACGACCGCGCTCATCGTCCGGCTTCGGCTGGCCAGCACATCGATCGCCGGAAAATTGCCCGCCCGGGCGATCTTGTCGGAGAGCACGATATGGCCATCCAGCAGCGACCGGGTTTCCTCGGCGATCGGATCGTCCTGCTCTTCGCCTTCGACGAGCACTGTGTAGAAAGCCGTCATCGTGCCGTTTGCGCTGTTTCCGGCGCGCTCGAAGATTTGCGGCAGGACGGCGAATACGGAGGGCGGGAAGCCGCGCCGCACCGGCGGTTCGCCTGCCGCCAGCCCCACTTCGCGTAGGGCGCGGGCCATGCGGGTGACGCTGTCGATGACGAGCAGCACATGTTTTCCCTGCTCGCGAAAATGCTCGGCGATCGCCGTTGCCGTCATCACCGCCTTGAACCGCTCCAGCGCCGGGCGATCGGATGTGGCAACGACCAGCGCCACATTCGAGGGAACGCCTTCCGGCATGTTGCCGGCAACGAATTCGCCGACTTCGCGTCCGCGTTCGCCCACCAGGGCGCAGACGATCACATCGGTCTTGCTGTTGGCGACGATCTGGGACACCAGCGTCGACTTGCCGGCGCCGGGCGCGCCGAAAATACCGATGCGCTGGCCCTGCCCGCAGGTCAGCAATCCGTCCACGGCGGCAATTCCCGAGGTAAACGGCTGCCGGATCGGGCGGCGCGACAGGGGATTGACCGGCTGGCCGTAGAGCGGCTGCAGGAAGCGCGCATCATCGCCGGCAGGATTGGCGGAGGGACGCAGGACATTGCCGTGTGCATCGACGATCGCGCCGAGCAGGAAATTGCCGACAGAGATGGCCGGCTCCCGGCCGGTCGGGACGATTTCCGTGCGCTGGGAGATGCCGCGGGTTTCGCCGTGAAGCGAGAGAAGCGCCGTCTCGCCGTCGATGCCGACGACATCGGCAAGGCCGATGCGGCCCCTGCCCGGCTCATGCAGTTCACAAAGCTCGCCGATCCTGACTGAGGGGATGAGGGCCCGCACCAGCAGGCCCGAAACACTCTTTACGCGGCCGCTCTGCCGCCGCACTTCCGTTTGTTCGAGTGTCCGCTCCATCCGCAGCAACGCGTCAACCATGGAGGAGAGCCTCGATCACGGTGGCAAGCTGATCTTTCAGGCCGATCTGGCTTCGTCCCGCCGATGTCTCCAGCACGATCTCGCCTGGAGACATCAGCGGATCCGTTTCGACAGTGATGCGATGATCGATATCCGCAATTGCCCGGGCGATCATGGCGGCATCCTCGGGGCCGACATGCAGGGCGATCTGCTGGGCCTCGGCGGTCTGGGATATGGCGTGGCGAACCAATCGCCTCGTGCGCTCGTCGGCCTCCATCGATCCGAGGATCAATCCGACCGATTTCAGAACCACCGCCTCGACCCAGCTATCGAGATGGGCAATTTCCTGTTCGGCTTTTCCGAGCGAGGCGGCAAGCCGTGCGGCGGCATCGCGAACGCCCTGTTCGAACCCGTCGCGATAGCCGCTTTGGGCGGCCTGCTCGCTGGCGACGGCAAGTGTCGCCTGCGATTGGGCGGCGTCCTGGCGGGCGGCCTCCAGAATGTGCGCCGCCTCTCTGATCTGGCCGAAACTCTCCGCCGGAATGATGCGGTCGTGGCGTGCAAATCCCGAGCTCATCGTCCGGCGCCTTCCTGTATGGAGGCGACCTCGTCGACGGCGGCCGTCGCCAGAACGAGCGCCGGGCTCTTCAAGAGGGAAACCGAGCCGTTTTCGGCCACGTCGCGCCAGCCCGCCGACCGCCATGCCGCGGAGATCTGGTATTCGTCTGCCAGAAGTGCCAGCATCGACCAGCCATCGGCCTCGACGACATGCCTTGCCCGCTCGCTCAACAGATCGGGCGACGGCGTTGCCGTAGAAAGATTGATGTGGCCGAGGGCGAATGCGACCGCTTCCTCGCCGTAGACGGCCTTAAGCCTCGCAAGGGTCGGGCGATCGACCGTGGGGCAGAAGGCTGCGAGATGATAGGCGAGGCCCGCCCGGAGCGCTGCCTTTGCGCGTCCGTCCGCGGCCATGGAAATCAGGCGGCGGGCGCCGTCGGCAAATGTGGCGGGATCGCCATGGGCTTCCGCGATTTCCGTGAAAAGCCGCCGATGCAGCCGCGGCGACAGGGTAACCCCCTCGGCAAGGAGCGGCGCGGTGCCATCCCATCGGGCGGCCGTCAGCATGTCCGCGGAAAGCAGCGCTGCCTTGCGGACCTTTGCCGCATTCGAGATCACCTCGCCGTCGGAATGCGGCGTGCGCATGCTCAGCGCTCCTTTCGCTGCGGCAATAGCAGCAGCAGGCATGCCCCGATAGCGAGGATGATGGCGCCGATCACGGCCAGATTGGGGCCTTTGAAAGCCGAGAGAGCGCTTTGCACCATCGAGAATGGCGCCGCAGCGGGTGCCGGCGTCACTGGTGCTGCTGGGGCGGGCGCTGCGGCTGTGGCAGGAGCCGCCGGCGCGCCGACCTCCGACCAGGGGCTGACCACCACCGAGACATCTTCGTAAGAGAGATCACGGATGCTGTTGACCAGAACGGATCGGCTTTTCATGTCGATCTCGTTGAGATTGGCGCCGGGGCGATATTGCAGCACGGCCGCCGCCCTCGCCTTCTCCTTGATGAGCCCGCGGCCGTTCTCCTCCGGTAACACTACATGGACGCGCGCCGTCGCCACGCCGTCAAGCCCGGAAAGTGTTTCGGCAAGTTGCTGCTCGATGGCGTAGCTCATCCGGGCTTTCTGTTCGTAAGGCGTCACGAGGAAGCCGTTGCCGGGAAAGAGTTCGGCGACATTTCCGAACGACTGACGCGGCAGACCGGCGCCCGCCAGCAACTCGATCGCCCGGGCATGATCGGCTGCTTCAGCGGCGATCGCATAGGTCCCGCCCTTTTCGCTCTTCATGGTGACGGAAATGCCGGCGCGTTCCAGCAGCACCTGGGCATCCAGCGCATCGCGCTGATCGAGTCCCGTCAGCACGTCCTGGCTGCAGGCGGCGAGGAACAGGCAGAGGGCGAGCATGGCGGTCTTCGGAAGGACTTTGCGCGCGGGCGAAGAGATCGATGATCTCGCAAGGGCCGATGAGATCATGATATTCACTGGCCCTGCGTCAGCCGTTTGGACGACGACATCACCGACTGGGTGAGTGACGACAGCAGCGTCGTGCCGGTCGCGAATTGCTGTGATTTCTCCAGCCGGTCGATCGATGTCGTGATGTCTTCGATCTTCGGGCCGCTGTGATCCTTGTCCGCGGCAAATCGCACCAGCGGCGTCTCCGGCTGGCCGTTCCCGGCCACCGGCATGAAGAATGCCGACAGCCGGTCGAGAATGCTGGAGGGCCTGGTATTGCCTTCAGGTGAATAGGAGGGCGGGACGGCGTCGGACTCAGGCGCGATTTTGCGGCCCTGGGTGTTGGGAATGGAGGTGAGTTCGGTTGGCCGAAGGCCGGCGAAATCCGCCGGCTGCAGCCCGATCCGCTCCGCCACGATCTCCGAGGTCTTCAGCACATTGCCTGTCGATACGCCGTCGACGGGCGGCGTGAAGGCGCGGCCGGTAAGTTCTTCTCCGCTCATTGCAATTCCTCAACTCGGTACACGTCAACTGCAAACGATGAACGGGAACGCTACTCGTCGCTGCCTTCGTCGATCGCCTCCTTGGCGAAATTGAAAAGCGAATTGTTCAGCATCAGGGTGTTGGAAATCATGCCTGGCAGAAACGCGTCCACGGCAGCGGAGAAAATCTCGCTCTCGCTGTTCGGATCGACCTTTTTCGTCGTGCTGCCGGTGGTGTCCTTGGAACCTGTCTTATCAGTCGTCAGCTCCACCGAGACAGGGTTTGCAGGCGCCAGGTTCAGGTCGGAATTCACTGCATCTACGGCCATATGAGCACTTCCATCAAGGAGTTATCAAAATGAATGCATGATTTGATATGGATAAAAAAACGGCCGGTCAATTGTTTAAACTTAACCGATGGTTAATTTTCGGAAATTACAATCGGCTTTGACAACTTTCTCGACCTTTATATTAAAATTGAACGTTTTTATCCATAAAGCGCAGCAGATATCCAGATTGCGCATGAAATTCATACTTAAATTTATTGCTATCAAATGTTCACAGGCCCGACCGCCTCTACGCCAACGGGCCTGTGAGTACCCAGATATTTGGTGTTGCGAAAGCGTCCCGGATCAGCCCACCGCCGTACCGCGGCGCTTCTCGATATCGGCGATGATCGCGTCCCAGTTCTCAGGGGTCAGCTCGCGCTGTTCCGGGTCGCGGGGCGCGGGGGCGACGCCGCCCTTGGCGCCGACGATCGGGCCGGTCTTGGCGTAGATGCCGACCGTGTCGTTGACAGTGCGCTTAAGCATGTCGTTCATCATGTCGGTCTGCTTGTGGAAGGCTTTTTCCTGCTTGATGCTCTGGTAGATGGCAAAGCCCGCCCAGGCCGCCCAGGACACCGCGCAGGCGACTGCGAAGGCGAGCGAGAAGCCGCCGGAGACCAGAGCAACCGTTGCGCCCGTGCGCCCGAGGAAGGTGGAATTCACCAGCATATTCGCAACGCCTGTGATGCCCTCGATCGCGCCGACCGTGTCCGCCGCGGTTCCGATACCCATGAAGATGAGATCGACCGGATCGCCCTTGCCGCTCGTGAGCCCCTGCAGGAACTGGTAATACTCCACCGGCAGCCAAGCGACGCCGGCAACGGCGCCAACCGTCGTCCCGGTATTCTTGAAGAAGGCGGAGAGCACGCTGCGCTCCGCCCGCGCCAGCTCGTCGGAAACGCCGACGAGCGACCCGATCCCATCCAGCAGCGAGAAATTCGAGGCTTTGATCGCCGAGCCGAGCGCACTGCCCATGTGCGCGAGAGCGCCAAGGGCGTGCAGAACCACGATGCCGATGCTGTCCCAGGTCGGGCTCGTCATGTTGAGGCCGGCATAGATGGAGCGGGATGCGGTAAGCACCGACATCACGCCGGAAGAGAGCGCCGCCTTGTATTTGACAGGATCGACCCCTGCCGGCGCCGCCGTCGCAGTCTTGTCGATCAGCTTGGCAAGGTCGGCCTTGATCGTTTCGACGCTGCCGCCCGGTCGCATCGTCGCCCAAAGCGCGGTGAAGATCGTCGTGAAATTGGTCTTGTATTGCGCCATGGCATCGGCATTGCCCTTGAACAGGGTTTCCGCCAGCGCGTCGAGGCTCGGGGCGATGATCTTCTTGATCGCCTCTTCGGCGGTCTTGCCGTCGACGATGATTGGATCGATCACATCCGTGCCGGGCATCAGCGTCTTCATCAGGCCTGACATGGAAAGTCCCATGTCCTTGAGGCTCGATGTCAGATATTCGCTGTCGATATAGGGCAGATCGAGACTTTGGATGGTCTTGCTCCAGCCATTGTCCTTGGTGGCGAACATGCGCTCGGCGATCCAGGCGTCGCCGCCGCTGCCGGCGAAGAAGCGCCCGCCGTCTGAGCCGTTGGCGGCAATGCCCTTGCCGGCCAGCCCGGTGCCGATCATGATCGCCGCCATGACGTCGTTGAACGAATAGCTGGCGAGATTGCTGGAGGGCAGCGGCGAGACGCTCTTGTCCCACTCGGCATTGGCCGGCAACTTCGAGACCAGGCTGGCGCCCATGACGAGCCCTTCCAGCGCGGTCTGCACCGCATGGCGGTAGCCCAAGACCTCCTTGCCGCCGGGTGCGCTCAGGCGCGACGTCAGGCGCTCCAGATTGCCGGCGAGATCGCCGATGCCGATTTCTCCGGCGCCTACCTTGTCGAGCAGCGGACCGAGAAGCGCCTTGACGTCGGCCTTGAACTGATCGCGCACCTCGGGGCTGTCTGACCCGTAAAACTGGTTGGCCATCGCCTGGATGGTCGGGTTGAACAGGTGGGTGATATTGTTGGGAACGGTGCTGCCGAATTCGGAAGCGGCAACCTTTTTCAAACCGTCGAGGTCGATCTTGAGATCGGGGAACAGGCTCCCGCCGAGCCCGAGCGACTGGTCGAAATCCACAACCGGCAGGATGGAGCCGAGCCCCTTCAGTTCCCGCTCGGTCTTGTTGCCGGCCAGTCCCATGCGGATCAGGCCATCGAGCGCCGTCGTCGGATCGGAGATCGTCGGCAGCACGTTCTTGTCGAAGAATTCGGCATAGGTCTTGTCGGCAATCGCCGAGCGCTGCTTTACGAAATCGTCGGGAAGCACCATGGAATAGAAGCCGAGGGCGGCATTATATTCCTTGAGAATGGTGGTGACGTCCTTGCCGGATTTGAGACCGTCATTCAGCAGGCCGCCATTGACGATGTCGCGCTCAAAGGCATCCTCGACCTTCGTACGCAGGTCCTTCATCTTCTCGTCACGCGTTATCGTGTCGTTGATGATCTCGGAAGCGTCCTTGTTCGTATCGGGCGGCGCCACGCGATAACCGGAGAAGATCAGCTTGAAGGCCTTCAGCGCCTTCTCCGTCATCAGCGAGTTGACGTCGGGGTCCGAGCCCAGGATGGCGATCGACTTGTCGAGATCCTTCAGGATCTCCTGGTCGTTGTAGATGCCGCGCTGGTTGTCGCCGAGGCTGTCCTTGTATTGGCCGAAGGTCGCCTTGGTCTGAAGCAGATCGAGATACATGATCAGTTTCTGCTCGGCAGTGTAATTGTGAGGGTTTTTGACGACGTCGATGCTCTCGAAGGATTTGTCCTTGTCCTTCAGCCCTTCCATGAAGCCCTGATTGATCTCGCTCATGAAATCGGAATTGAACAGGAGATCGATGACCGGCTGGATCGGCGCGGTAGGGCGGGACGTGCCATTCGACGTGGCGGCCAGCGAAACGAACTTCGGACTGCTCGTCTGCGCCGATATAGAGGAGAAAATCGTCAGGGCTGCCGTCGTGGTCCCGTCAGAGGCAAAAGGCGATGCCTTCTTGACCGTGGTGCTCGTGGTTTTGCCCTGGCTCGTGGAATTTTCGGACTTTGGATCGGAATTGGCGTTTAGCCGGAGAAATGAAACCGTATCGATATCCGAAGATGCTGGTGCGATCGATGACATGCGTTCCCTTTGATTTTCTTTTTCCGCTTTTCGCGGATGACGTCGTTTACCTTACGTTAGGCATAAGATCGACCTTTGCGTGATAATTCAAGCCCCGATCGCGACATCGCGGTTGCATAAAATGCAGCGGCCTCGCGCCTGGAGATCAAAAATCACATTTTTACCGAGGGGTCGCAGGGTATTTCCCAGGCTGTGGCGGTCATCGTTGCCGCCCCTCTGCCTCTACCAGATGAATGACGGGTCTGGCCCAAATTCGAGATGCACGGACTCGCCGGTGTAGCGTTCAAGCTTCTCGTTCAGCTGCTTTTCCATTTTGTCGAGCTTCTTCACGCCATTGGCCATATCCCACAGACCAAGCGCCAGCCCGACGGCCGAGGCAACGAGGCCGGTGACCAGTCCGGCCGCGGCAAGGCCGGTTTTGGCGGCGCTGCTGAAGATGGTCACGACTTCCGGCGCCACCGTTCCGAGTCCGGAAAAGGCACGGGACATGGCATTGGTCAGATAAAGCATCGCCTCGGAGAAACCGATGAGCGCGTTGCCGGTACCGGCAATGCCGCCGATTATTTCGAGCGCGCCCTTGGCGCGGTCGCCGGCCTTCATCGACCGCGACGCCGAATAGAAGCCGAGGCCGGCCATGGCGAGGCCGCCGGCCGCGCCGAGGATCTTGCCTGCCGCTTCCATCGTCTTCGGCGAGAAGTTCATCGAGATCCCCTTGCCCCAGCTGCCAGGCTGATTGCCGAAGGCGCTGAACGGTTTGCCGGCAACGTCGAGGTTCTTGCCGAGACCTTCCATCGTCATGCCGACGATCTGTGTCGCCGAGCCGACCGCAGCGGCGATATCGGCCGGCGTCCACTTGCCGCCGACACCGAGGCCGCGCGCCACCAGCACGCTCGACATCGTCAGCATCTGCACGGCGTGCATCAGACCGGCCTTGTACACTTCGGCATCGATGCCGGCAGGTGTACGGGTCTGGCGCGGCAGGTCGAGCGAATCCTTGAAGGAGGCAAGCGCGTCGTCGAGCTTCATACCGCCGCGCACCATGCGCAGAACGCCGTCGACGTCGCGCGCTATATCCTGCGCCAGGTTCTGCTTCAGCGTCTCGCCGCCATCTGCCGGGCCGTTTTTGCTGATGAAATCCTCGGCGAAGGTGTTTGCCAACTGGCTGATGGCGTCATTCGTTGCGCCGGGCACAAATGTGTCATCCGGACCCGACAGCAGCGGCTCGAGATCGACACCCTGGCCGTCGCCGATATAATGTTCCTTGACGATGTTCGAGAAGGTGACGTTCGCGGCGTCGAGATGCGCGTCGATATAATCCTGGGGCAGGAGATCGACGAGCGTGTTGAGTTCGGAATAATAATCCTTCAGGGCATCTTCGAAGCTCTTGCCGGCGCTCAGCGCCCGGTCGATCGCCTTGCCGCCGCCGATATCGATCAGATAGGCGTCTTCGATGTTGGTGAGCAGATCGGAATTCTCCGGGCTTTGCAGATATTCCTTCATGCCGCTCGCGAAGATATCCGAGAGATGCTGCTGCGTCGCCGGATCGGCCGTCAGCTTTTCGATCCGCGCATCGAGGTCCTTGCCGACGCGCTCGCCATCGGGCACGCTGTCGCCATACTGGTTCATATAGCCATTGAACTGCTGTTTGATCTCGATGAGATCGTAGAGCACCGTCGCCTTCTGTTCCGGCGTCAGCTGGTCGAGGTGGTCCATGTTGTCGGGCGCGACGAAATCCCGGTTCACGTCCTTCACGGCGTCGCCGAGAATGCCGTATTTGAGTTCGTCGAGCTTCTTCAGCGTCGGCTCATAGGCGGTCGACGGAGCGTAGCCGCGCAGCACCTTGCTTTCCAGGATGTCGTTCTCGTCGATCGGGCGCTCCACGACCGGCTCGATGGCATCCGAGCCCGACATGACAAGGTCCATCTTCTTGAGGCTCGATGTCAGATAGTCGCTGTCGATATAGGGCAGATCGAGATTTTGGATGGTCTTGCTCCAGCCATTGTCCGTGGTGGCGAACATGCGCTCGGCGATCCAGGCGTCGCCGCCGCTGCCGGCGAAGAAGCGCCCGCCGTCTGAGCCGTTGGCGGCAATGCCCTTGCCGGCCAGCCCGGTGCCGATCATGATTGCCGCCATGACGTCGTTGAACGAATAGCTGGCAAGATTGCTGGAGGGGAGCGGCGAGACGCTCTTGTCCCACTCGGCATTGGCCGGTAGCTTCGAGACCAGGCTGGCGCCCATGACGAGCCCTTCGAGCGCGGTCTGCACCGCGTGGCGGTAACCCCAGACTTCCTTGCCGCCGGGAGCCGCCAACTGCGACGTCAGGCGCTCCAGAAGGCCGCCAAGATCAGCCTGACTGACCTCTCCGGCACCGACCTTGTCGAGCAGCGGACCGAGAAGCGCCTTGACGTCGGCCTTGAACTGATCGCGCACCTCGGGGCTGTCTCCCCCGTAAAACTGATTGGCAATCGCCTGGATGGTCGGGTTGAACAGGTGGGTGATATTGTTGGACACGGTGCTGCCGAATTCGGAAGCGGCAACCTTTTTCAAGCCGTCCAGGTCGATCTTGAGATCGTTGCCCGGGTCGGTTTCGGGCGTGCTCACCTTTGCATCGACCAGGATCGCGGCGCCGCCGCTTTTGCTCGGCGTAGACCCGACGAAGCCCAGCCGCGCTGGGGAGATATCGAGTGCCTGTCCGTTGCCGCTCGGCGCGATCTTGCGTATTTCGCCGGCGTCGATGGTTTTTGCCGATGCAGAACGGCCGGTCACGTCTTTCTGGCCGAGGTCCAGGACCAGGGTTCCGACCTCTTTCGATCCGCTGCCGACACGTTCCAACATGATTTCGTCACTCCTGATCGACGGCCGCACCCTGAACGGAGGCCCGGAAAGCCTTGTTAGGTCAGAAGTTTTTCAGTGATATGACAAATGGGAGCTATTCGGAGCGGCAAAATTGAACCATTGACCCCCACATAGCGCTTCTAAATTATACCGCGGTAAAAATGCTGGTGACACCGCAGTCGCCAAGGTGCGGCGCAATAGAGCACGCTCCCGTAGGGAATGCGCTCACGAGACAGATCGAAGTCGGTCCTCGGGCTCGGTTTTCAGACTGCATTGTCCGGCAAATCGGTATAAGCCGTCCTCTCGAACAAATCAGGAGACAACATGGAAACCGTGGAAATCAGCAGCCGCAGCGACTTCGGCCTTTGGGCAATCGAGCGGGCGCGGGAAATCGTAACGTCCGAGGGAACTGCTTTTGCGATGGCCGCTCGCGATATGGACGACGAGGCGCTTGCAAACGCTGCAGCCGCTAGGCAAGGCCATCAGCGATGCGATGTTGGAAGTGTTTGACGGCCTGATAGATGAATCGTGATTGTGAAGCGACAGCGGGTCACTGACCGATAAAAATTGGTCAGCACCGTCCGGGCTCGCCGTCTTCCCCTCTCATTGCAAACTGTCAGAAACTTGCATATATTTCTGACAGGAGAAATGCCATGCAAAAGCTGACATCGCAAATCATGGGGCATGCTGAACGACTGCCGGAAGGATCCGCGTTTTCGGCAAAAAGCTTTCTGCATCTCGGAAATCGTGCCGCCCTGGACCAGGCTCTGTCGCGCCTGGCTGAGCGCGGCGAGCTGGTCCGGGCCGGCCGCGGCATCTATATGCGACCGGTCAAAAGCCGTTTTGGCAGCCGACCGCCGACAGTTGAACAAGCGGTGGAGGCAGTGGCGCAGCAGCGCGGCGAGGTCATCGTCTCAAACGGCGCCGCCGCGGCGAATGCCCTGGGCCTGACCACCCAGGTCCCGGTCCGCTCCGTTTACCTGACATCCGGCCGCAGCCGGACGATGAACCTTGGACAGCAGACGGTCGAGCTCAAGCATGTGCCTCGCTGGCAACTGGCCTTGGCCGATCGGCCCGCCGGTGTGGCGGTCCGTGCGCTCGCCTGGCTTGGGCCAGAGAAGGCCGATGAAGCACTATCGCGGATCAAGCGAAAGCTGCCGCCGGACGCGTTCGGCGAGCTGGTGGCGGCGGCGCCGCAGTTCCCGACCTGGCTTGCAAGAAGCGTGGGAAAGGCTGCGCATGGCTGATCTGTTCCTGACCTTGTCAAAGGATGACCGGCGCGAAGCCTTGGCCGTGGCGGCCGACCGCACCGGACGGCCCATTCATCTGCTCGAAAAGGATGTCTGGGTCATCTGGACGCTGCAGACGCTCTATTCGTCCAAGCTCGGCGAGCACCTCGTCTTCAAGGGCGGCACCTCGCTATCGAAAGCCTACGGGGTCATCAAAAGGTTCTCGGAGGTTGCGCCCGCGAGTGGCGAAATCGCATTGTTTGACATTCCTATCTTAGGTCTAATAATGCAAGTGAAAATTATAGAATTGCGCTGAGCCGCACTGCGCGGGAGGAAGATACGTGTCGAGGAAGTTAGTATCGCATGTGAGGTCGCAGACGCCATGAAGCCCGCGCCGTTTGACTACATCGCTCCCACCACGATCGATGAGGTTGCCGCGGCACTTGGCGCTACCGAGGGAGACGGTAAGATCATCGCCGGGGGGCCAGAGCCTCATGCCGATGATCAACTTTCGATTGGTGAAGCCGACCATCCTTATCGACATCAACCGGGTGGCCGGCCTTGGTCGGATCGAACTGCACGGAGATCGGGTGCGAATCGGCGCGACGGTACGCCATCACATGACCGCGACAGACCCGATCATCCGCCAACACTTGCCGATCGTGCATGAGGCGATGCATCACGTCGCCCATATGACCGTGCGCAACCGCGGCACCTTCTGCGGCAGCGTCGCGCATGCGAATCCAGCGACCGAGATGCCGATGATGACACGGTTCCTCGGTGGGACGGTCATCGCCTACTCTCAGCGCGGCAGACGCGAAATACCTGCAGCCGATTTTTTTGTCGGATCGCTGGTCAACTCGTTGGAACCGGACGAGTTTGTAATTCGCGTCGAGCTCAACGCGATGAGACCGGATGCCAGATGGGGATTTGAGGAGTTTGCAAAACGCCACGGGGACTTCGCACTCGCTTGCTTTGCGACGACGCTGCATTGTGTAGATGGCAGGGCGTCTGACGTTCGCGTTGGCATGATGGGCGTTGGTGAAACCCCGCTGCGGCTTGAAGAGATCGAGAGCATCATCGAGGGGACGGATGTTTCCGAGCCGGTTCTCGATAAGGTGGCGGATCGCCTGGCTGGAATCTTCACGCCCAACACGGATATCCACGCCTCTGCAGATTACCGCAGGCATCTCTCAGGCGTCCTTGCCAAACGGGCCCTTCGCGCCGCCTGGAGCCGCGCGAACCACGAAAGGCTTCAAGAAAGATGAATGAGAAGACGATCACCATCAGCGTCAACGGCGTATGTATGACGCGCACGATCGAAGCACGAACGCTGCTGAGCGACTTCCTGCGCCAGGACCTTTGCCTGACCGGAACCCATGTCGGGTGCGAACATGGCGTGCCTGCACCGTCATTCTCGATGGAAGGAGCGCGCGCTCCTGTCTGACGCTTGCAGTGCAGGCAGACGGGAGCGAAATCGAAACCATCGAAGCCGCGGAAGCGTCGATAAACTCGGGCGAATCCAAGAAGCGTTCCGCCAGCATCGTGGCCTGCAATGCGGATTCTGTACGCCCGGCTTCATCATGGCGATCACCGACCTTCTTCGCCATCATCCGCTGGAAACCGATGAGGAGATCAGGGAAGCGCTGTCGGGGAACATCTGTCGCTGTACGGGATATGAAAACATCGTCAACGCCGTCCGCGAACTGGCTAAGGAGAGAGGACCTCTAAGATGAAGATGCATTTTCTTGACGGCGGCCGGCTTCGTATGCGCCGGTCCATCTACGTCCCCGGGGCGCTGAAGGAAGAAGCGATGGAACTGCCGGTTCACGCCACCCTGTTGCGCCATCCTCAAGGCAACGTGCTGTTCGATAGCGGATGCAATCCAGAGGCCGCCATCGATCCCGTCGCGCGATGGGGCGGTTTGAGCAAGGTTATGACCCCGATCTTTTCACCTGAGCAGACGGTCGTTCATCAGTTGAAGACTCTTGCTCTCGATCCGGAGGACATAGATGTTGTGATCTGTTCACATCTGCATCCCGATCATTGCGGCTGCAACTCGTATTTTCGGCGCGCAACGATCCTCTGCCACGAAGCGGAGGCGCAGGCCGCCACGGCAAGCGGTGCAGAAAATCAAGGCTATCTTCGAGGAGAATGGGACCAGCCCCAGGGTTTCCAGACCTTCAATGCGGAGCATGACGTCTTTGGCGACGGGCGCATCGTCTTGCTGCCCATGCCGGGTCATACCCCCGGAATGACCGTCGCCCGTGTCGAGCTGGAAAAAGATGGTTCATTTATACTCGCTTCAGATGCTGCCCCGCTCCAGGCGAGCGTCGACACGGGTATCGCTCCGAGAAATACTTGGAACATCGAACTCGCCGCAGAGGCACTCGCTCGCCTGAAAGCTCTTCGGGAGCGGGGAGCTTCTATCATTTCCGGCCACGACGACGCGCAATGGCAAGAGTTGCGAAAGGGTGTGGAGTTCTACGAATGAGCCAGCAGGACCATTCCGTCGAGCTGCGGCCCAAACTTGTCGGCAAGCGGGACACGCGCACCGAAGATCCACGTCTGCTGACGGGTGTTGGTCAGTATGTCGATGACATGGCGCCGCGGTATGTTGTATATCGCATTGCGACGCTCCGACCAGCCACATGCCTGAATCCTGAACATCGATGTCGGCGATGCGTTCTCGGTGCCCGGCGTCGTCGCGATCTATGACGCGAGCGACCTGGAAGGAGAGATCAAACCTGCCATACTGCGAGAGCCATGATGCTTGCGGTGTCGAACATCTCGAAGTCCGTCAGTTGCGGATCGATCTCCAGATGTACTCTGTCGGCAAGTTCCTGCGGATGGCGGCAAAGAGACGTCCACGTGACATGTTCGGCATCAGCCGAAATCTCGCGGTAGATATGATGGTATCTGGGGAAGTCACTGCCCTTTGAAAAATCCCCCAAATTGAGACTTTGAGGCTTTGTCCCATCACCCATGACGAATTGCTGAAGACGCCGGTTCGACTCCTCGGTAAGGTTGGCGGCGATCTTCTGGAAAGCCTTTCCTCGTGAAACCCGGCTCGCCTTGTCGTGGTCCAGCAGAATTGCAAGTACTCCGGCCTGAAGCAGGCGGCTTCCATATGCATCGCACACTCAACAATCCCACGCACGAGTTGCGAAACCCGAGCTGTTCGCCCTGCTGGAGAAGCGTGAGCGCCGAACGAAACAGCGTGAAAGCCCGCGCCGCAATTGCCTGCATTGCGGATTGTCTTCGCGGATCATCGCCATACGGAGGATCGATCGCGGCTTTCTCGATGAACCCACGAGATAGATCGTTGAAGGCAACAAGCCATTCGATCCAGTCGGCTTCCGCTATTTGTTTTAGATCAGATCTGTCGCTCATACCTCTGTCCTGCTGCGCGGAGTGTCGTTACGGCCGCCTGAAGCTGGAGGTTTGGCGGCAGCCGGCTTCAGCAACCGGACCGTATTCAGTTAGACGGGCCGGCCTTTGCGGATCACAGCTTTCAGGCGTCCGGGATACGAAGCGGCTCAACGTATTTGGCGACATCGGCTGGGCGAGGAAACTTCTGACTTAAAAAGCCGAGGACGGTCGCGCAAAGACCCAACGACCAGGCGCACCGTGCGGGCGTAAAGGCCGCCGCCTCGTCACGCGGAACATCCTGGTTGTCGTCCTGAATGTGGACCTTGTTGCGGAACTTGCGCAGGATGTGCAGCTCGTCGTAGATGCCTGCCCCGAGTTCATTAAGCAGATCGTATTTGCGCATCACGTCGATGATGTTGTTGAGTTTGTCGATCTTTTTGCCTTCGATTTCGCGCCGGTCGGCTTCGGCAATGTTTGGCACACCTTCCCGATTGAAATTCTGCGCACGATAGATGATTTGGCCCAGAGCAGCCTCGAGAATGGCCCCAACTGCACCACCACGAGCTTATTCAAGCCGCCGTCACCATTATGGTCACAAAGCGAGCGTAGAACGCCAGCGTGTAAACTAGGTTATCCCCTACCTTGAAATCGCCAATGAAATTTGACGGTATTTCGACCATAATGTCTGTTCTCCTCAATTATGGAGCGGCTCGCTGCGCCGGACGCGGTTGAACCCGATTTCTCACCTGATCGTAAATCCTGAGCTCGCCAGGCATTTCGAGAGTGACCGCCAGCCCGAACGGAACCAATTCGTCAATGGGACCGGCCGGATCAGGTTCTCTTTGGATTTTCAGCCTCATGTTCATTCCTTCGGCGACGACCGCGGCTTGTGCCCCGCTCCACACCCGCGTGAAGACGGTTCCGCGATTGGTCTGGTTCCCATCCGGTTGCCACGCATCGGCGAACACACCGAGACCCGCGATTTCGGCGGGATCGAGGATCTTCATCCTCACGGCGCGATAGGATTTCCGACCGGGCACGACCGGTGTAAACCACGCCAATGTGGCGGACACCGCGTGGGGACGCGCCTGCCCGCCGATCGCCGCCGGAATCGGCACCAGCACATCGACGCTCCGCTCCCTGCCGAGTGAACCAACACACCAGAAGGTGGCGCGGTCCGCGGCACAGGCGACGGCATCGTCGCTGTCAAATACGCCGTATCCGAGAAAGCGGCGAATGTTGTCCTTTTGACGCGGGGCCTGTCCCTGGCCGAATGGCCCGAGTAGCTCCTTGACCAGGCCGGCCGCCGCATTCGGCCAGCGAGCTGGATGTACGAGGAGAGCCTTGATGAGGGTAGCCCGTTCGGTATTCGTCAGTTGCAGAAATTCCTGACCGTAGGCCGCTTCCAAAGCATCATGGATGCGGTGCGCCGTTCGGGAAGCGAGCGCCGTTGCTGCACTCGTCCCATTTGTGAAGCCTTCGGCATTCTCAAGGCCAGGTCGCGGCGGCGCGGCAACTTTGAGTCCTGCTCCTCGACTTGCGCTCGCCGGCTCGACCGTAATGCTCTCCGCGCTCGCGACGACGCGAAGATGTTCGCGGGACCCCGGCATCAGAATGTCCGGCTTGACGGAACCCGCGAAGCCGGGTCCCAAAGCGCTGGACGGGTTGGCCGTATCGAGCTCGGAATATGGATTGACATTGGCCCGCGCCAAGGCACGCTCAGCGGTCGGCACCCAATCAAGATTTCGGGCGCCGATCGTCAGTCCATTGATCGTCTCCGACGGAGATAATAATCGGCGGTCGGCGACGACTGCTGCGACAGCGTTGATCACGCCTCGCGCGCGCCAATCCGCATTGGCATCCTCAAATGCGACCCTATTTGCAAACGTCGCGACGGGGAATTGTGTCGTGATATTGCCGGCGCTAACGAGGAAAAGGATACCGAAGCGGTATGCCAGTCTGTCGAGAAGTCTCGCCCAGGGAGAAAGCTGGCCGTAGAATGGGCGACGGACATTTCCAAGCGAAATATTGATGATGATCACATGTGGAGCCGAGGGTTGATTGCCCGCGCGCATCCGGATGACAGCCTGATAGATCAAATCGATGATCAGCCTGTCCGGCGGAAAGCGGTCGTTGTGGCCGAGAACCGGAATGCAGTGCACCTGACGAGGCAGTGGTGGCTCCGGCTTATTGCGATCGCCGTGAACAATAAGGGAGGCCATGGCCGAGCCGTGATAGCGCTGCGCCACGAGAGCCCCGGGCTCAAGCCCGAAATGATCCTCAATACTCAAATAGGGCTGCAGCAGCGGGTGACCCGCCACTGGGACACCATCGAGAAGCGCAAGAATCGGGTCGGCGGTGACAGGTCCCATCACCGGCGCAGGCGCAGCCGGCAGAAGATCATTTGCGTCAATTTCCGTGACGACACTCTGCGGGCGAATGTGCATGATCGGCTCGACGCCGGCCAGACCCACGGGAGCCCGTTCCACGACCAGCCGAATTGCTGCCACTGGCAATTCGGCAAGGATGGCATGGTAGGCAATGTCATCCAGTCTGGCTCGACTGAGAAGTCGACCGCCACTCTGCCTGATCGCCTCCACGACCGTCGCTTCACTGATCGCACCTGCGTCGGGAGACCCGCGGAAGACTAGTTCGATTTCAAGAGGAACAAGCTCGTCGTCGGCCCGACCTTCGATCTCTTCAGCCAGGACATCCGCGTCAAATCGCTGGACGCGATCGGCAGGACCCCAAACACGAAGGTCGCGAAGACAGGCAAAGACGTCGCGCCATGGTGTAAAGCCCTGTGGTAACACCCGGCCCGCCACCCATGTTCGCCATAGCGACTCTATCTGCTGCAGTGCCCGCAGATCAGGTACAAGCAAGTAAGCAACTGGCGCCCTGTCCTCATCGCCCGGCAGCTCTTCCTCGTCGATAAGTTCGAGGCCCGGCACGTTGTTGATTGCCCGTGCAAAGGCGGCAATGCTCCCCTTCACTTCGAATACGAGAAGTCGCTCAGGCGCAAGCGCGGCTGGATCCGCGCGAAGCGCGAGCCCCGCCGGGTCGCGCTGCAGCACGTCTGTCAGCCGCTGAAATTTCGCGCCAAATCGCTGGTTCTGGTCAGCGGTTGAGTTTGGTTGAGGGCCGCGTACGACCGCTTGACGGCCGGGTGCTCTTGGCTGCGGAGCGCTCGGATGCAGTCTCAGTATCGGTTTGGTCGGATCGCTCGCCATTCAAAACCTCGGGGCTAACTCTTGTTGCCCAGAGGTCCAGTTCTGAACGAAGTGCATCGTCGATGGAAAGCTCCCCCAAGCCCAATATCTGTCGTCTTCGCACGTTTTGGCAGAAATCCAAAGCCTCTGCAAAACTTACGGTACCCAATTTCGCGGCAATCGATTTCGCCACAGCCTTAGGCGCATCGGGCCATTGCGAGATAATGCGGTCGAGGAAAACTCCGATCCTCTGCCGGTCCGGGGCCGGGAAAGCCAACCGCATCTGGAAGCGTCGCCAAACTGCCCGGTCCAGCAGCTCGGCGTGGTTGGTTGCGGCGATCACGACGACGTAGCTGGGCAGCTGGTCGAGCTGCATCAGGAGGAACGAGACGACCCGCTTGATTTCGCCGGTCTCGTGGGTATCGCCACGTTCCTTGCCGATCGAGTCGAACTCGTCGAAGAACAGAACGCTCGGCCGTGTACGGACATAGTCGAATAGCTTGCGCAAACGAGAATTCGTCTCGCCGAGGTAGCTTCCGATCAGCGCATCGTATCGGACAACAAAAAACGGTAGCCCGAGTGCTTCCGCCACAGCCTCAGCAAAGGAGGTCTTGCCGTTACCGGGTGGACCGGAGAGCAGAACCCGATGGCGCGGCTCATAGCCATGAGCGCGCAAGACATCGGCGCGAGTATGCTCTTCGATGAGCTGACGGCCGCCCTGCTCCGCCGGAAGCGGAAGCATCAGCTGATTGAGCTGAAGTCGCGGCTCGAGCTCGATTATCGTGTCCTTTCCGGAACCGGCAGGACTGGAGGCCGCCGTCAGCGCGGGCGGCGTGACGGCGACCGTTGATAGAGCGCGCTCGAGTCGATCGGCCACGATGTGGTGATTCTGTGCACGCTCTTCGGCGACCAGTGCTTCCGTTGCGGATTTCAGCATCGCCCGATCGCCGGACGCGCCGGCCCGTACAAGGGAAATGAGAAGGTCGCTTCTGGCCATATCTGTCGCGTTTCTGAGGGCTCTTAACTTAAACTCGCGTCAACGCGAATCGTAACTCAAATAGTTGAAAAAGTCTTCTCACGCCTTCTGATGGAGGTCGTAAAGTGGGTCTATACATGAATTTGTGACTTCGCCACCAGCCCACATGCAATCGCGCTGCCCGCAATCACCTGCCGCAATTCTCTATTTCGCCCAAGCTCAGCCCAGAGGCTCCAGCCGTTCGCCAAATCCTCGGCGAATGCTCACGCAGTCATCGCAAAGCCTGAGCGATGGAACGCCTGGCATCGCTTCTGCTGCATTGGCGATCCGATAATCCGTGATCGGTCCGTCACCGCAACAGACCATCGCGCTCTTTTCGCTCTGGATCGCGACACGGGCAAGTGCGCCCAGGCGGGGTTCGACGCGGTCCGGTTGGTGCGGGGCTTGGTGACCGCAACAACCGAGCGTGGGGCTTCTGGCAATGAATAACGGGTTCCTATCTGCGATCTTGCGTAATCGACGACTTGCGTGACGACGTGGGTCGGCAAAGGGGTCTTCGACCGAAAAGCAAAGACGTTCTCGTCGTCTTCAAAAAACTCTCGCTGTATGTTCCGGGCCTGAACACCATCCATCGTGGAGTCGATGAAGGATCCTGCTGAACGCAGATCATCGCGTGAGAAACCATACCTCCAGTCGCACCTCGGATGAACTTGCTCCCTTTTCCCGGTCGCGCGGTCAGGATGATGTCGCCGGGCTGGAGACTCTCGATTTTGATCCGCTTCACGTCGCTACCTCCACCGTCCACCCCACCCCAAGCGTCCCAGCATTCCCGTCTGTTAAATCATGGCCAAGCAAAGGAGCCCTAGGCTCACTCACCGGTATCGCCTTGGGTGTCGGCCGTTTCCTTGCTGGTCTTGACGATCGACGTCTTCAGGAGCGCGATCTTCTGCTCGATCTCCTCGGCAGAAACCTCGACCCGCAGGCGCTCCTGGATAAAGTTGAGTCGACCGTCACAATCTCGGATGATTTCAGCCCAGGTTTTCACCCAGACCTTGTGGTTCTCCTTGTCAAGGAAGAGGCCGATCGGCCTGCCAGTCTGGGTGACTCGGTCCTTGACGATCGTCGACATCGATCCCCCTTTGATTGAGAAATCACCAAGCAGACAAGCCGAGGGGCTGTCAATGACGGACTTTGCGGCCTCTGCGATCTGCCTATCTCAAAGTTCACGTAGACATGATGATGCTGACGGCGCCGGATCCTACCGGTCCTATTATCGGTCTGGGTCGTGCCAGATCTCCATGAACGAAGGTCACGAGGGTATGTGCCGCATTGACCGCCAGACGCGCTTCCGAGACCGAAATCTTAGGCGGCGCAATTCCTCGTCCATGTGCCGAACCGATATGTGTCCGGTAGGCGCCAACGCCGTCGACGACCGATGCCAATCCCTGCAGCATCTTTCTCTGATCTTCAGCAAGCGTTGCGTCAGGGTTCAGGCCGAGATGGCTTTGCACCGTGCGCCACAAAGGCACGACCGTCATTTTCGAGGGCAGCTCCAGCGCAAAGGTCTCGATGTAGGTTCTGCAAAGAGCTTCGATGATCGCACACGCCGCCGTAATTGCGGCATGCGGATCGCCGACCAGCTGCTGATAGGCGCGCTCGAATTCGCGTTCCACCGACGCGAAATCGCCGCGCTTGAGGAGGTCACTTAATCCCAACGCAACCGGCGCACTTCCCGCAAGGGTAATGCGTCCATTCGGTGGTATGAGGCTGTTTTTCGCCAAAGTATCGCGAATTCGCTGCTGCCCCTTCTCGACGTCCCCGTTATACGCCTCAAGCTCCATGAAATCCTGGATCACCTCGCCGAGGACGTCCAAGGCGTCGACGCCCTCGTCCTCGTTACATCTCCTGAGCCATGAAGCGCACTTCGATTCGCAATTGCCAGCTGGCGGCTCACCTGGCGCCCCGCTTTCCATGAAAAGCGTGTCGAGCTTATTGTGGCTGTAATAATGATGTCCGATGACCGATGCGGTTGCACCGATAACCGAGTTCGGAATCTGACGCCCCATTCTAAAATCCTCCGCCACGAACGCCTTTACCTATATCACCCCCCACGCCCGAAACCTCCCCCTCCCCGTCATCTCCCTGAGCCCGAGCTCGCCGACAATGCGCCGCGCCGCCTGCGGCGTCACATCGAGCGTCTTGGCCGCCATCCCGGCCGACACAAGCGGCTTTGCCATGACGAGCTCGACGAGCTCCGGCAATTTCGACGACGTCCGCCGCCCCTCGAGCTTCCTCTCGAACAAGGTGCGCGCCAAAACCAGCCGGTCATGCTCTTTCATGCCGATCTCGGCGGCCTCCATAAATCCTTGGGCGATGGCGAGTAGCCGCGTCTCCCGATCACGATGACGACGCCGATCGACGGGAATGGTTTTCAGACCAAGGCTGATCGCCACCAGATGAGCGCCGGTGGCAATGCCACCCTGGCGCAGGATCGCCGCGGCAAGCAGCCGGCCCAGCCAGGGCGCGTGCTGCAGGACGGACAGTTCGTTCCAGGCGTCGAGGGCGACGATGGCCTGCAGCACCGTCGGCAAGTTTTCGGCCTGGCGCAGTACGGCGCGCCATTCGTCGAGCCGGGCATCCTCGTCCCAGTCGAGATCATAGATCATCGGATCTTTCTCTTGGGTGCTTCCGCGGCCGGGCCGGCTTGCGTTCTCGATTGCTGCCTCCGACCTGGCGAGCACCGCATCGATGGCGGCATAGTCGACCCCGGGAAGCCCTTCGGCTTCGTCGACATATTTCGTCTCACCTTCCGCATCGGTCGTGACCACGGGCCGAATGACGCCAGCGAGTACCACCGCCTCGGCATTGACCGGATTGATGTCCGACGTCTGTCGCAACGTTCGGATACCGTCCGTCGATAGAGCCCAGTCCGTTGAATGCGCGGCAATGCGCCGGCGGGTGCGCAGCACGTCGCGGGCGATTGTCAGTTCATGGGTGGGTGTGCGAATATCGCGGGTGGCGTCGTGGAGGACGAGGTCTTCGAGATGGACGAGTTCGCCGTCGATCCACAGCGAGGCGCAGGCATCGGCAAAGTGCGATCGTTCGATCCACCCCTGTCCGACCGGCGAGCGGGCGATGCGTTCGTCCAGACGCGTCAATTCGAGGCCGGCTCGAAAAGCCGGGTCCATCAAGCTCGATATGGGCAATCTCGCAAAATCGTAAGCCATTGAAATCATGGTAATTGATTTCTTACAGGAACTCTATGTCAAAGTTAGGGTTCCTCACCGGCTACGATCGACAGGTGATGCCTTCACTTCCGATAAGCATTGCTCTTATCGGAAGTGATTGATTTGGAGCCGCAAATCGGTGTATCGGTCGCCCCGGATCCCCGGAAACGCCTTGTTTTCTGGGCTTCCAAGGCGATTTCGGCCGGGATGACCGGACTCAGTCATCGCAAAATTCGGCGACCGCCGTCGGTGCACATGGCCGGTCCTCATTTCCGGAATTGAGCGCCGGCGCCCTTCAGCAGGCTTCTCCGCCCGCAGCCATCACCAAAGCCGCTGTTTTTCCGGCATTTCCGCCCTGGAAGCCCGCTGACGCGCATTTGCCACTGCGGACGCTCCGTTGCTCATCGGCGGTAGCATTTCGAGTCTGACGGGCCGCTATTCAATGCCTAAAACACGCTTGCAACTGTTCGATTTCTAACGCATGCCTTATCTGTACAAAGTACTTCGAGACAGGGCAGTTACAAGCGCGATGGCGAAGCCACAAACATTTAACAACCAACACTCTCCCAAGCGGCTGATCGGTTATGCCCGGGTGTCGACGGATGAACAGGTCCACGATGCCCAGTTGGACGAGCTGCGTGCAGCCGGCTGCGATCGGATCCATCAGGATCATGGTTCCGGAGCATCGCGGGCTCGACCGGTGCTGACGCGATTACTCGCTGAGCTTAGCGCCGGCGACGTCCTCATTGTCGTGCGCCTCGATCGACTGGCCCGATCCGTCAGTCATCTCTTGTCGGTGATCGAGGACCTCGAGGCGCGCGGCGTGCATTTCCGGTCGATTCGCGATCCAATCGATACGTCGACCCCGCAGGGCATGTTTTCCCTTCAGGTCCTCGGCGCCGTCGCGCAGCTCGAGCGGGCGCTAATCGCCGAGCGTACCAAAGCCGGCATTAAGGCGGCGAAGGCACGCGGCAAGCTTCCTGGAAATCCGGGTCTGCGAGAACGACGGCCGGAGGCGATCAAGGCAATCTCGCAGGCACGGGAGAAGCTCTATCTCGATGAACTCATTGCATCGGCGCAGACGTGGCTGCCGATGGTGCGTCAACTCCGGCCGCAGCACAGTTGGGACAATGTCGTGCGGGTTCTCAATCGCCGTGGCCACGACTGGACCGTCGAACGCCTTCGTCGCGCTGTTCATCGCATGGTACGCGAAAAGCTCGCGGAGAAGGAACTCCTTGCTCGATCCCCTCGCCGCGCTCCCGAAGACTATCTGATGAAGCTGGTGGCGGCAATTGCCATTGCCGATCCCAACCTGTCGCTGCGCGACATTGCCGCGCAACTGGACCAGATGGGAGAACGGCCTGTGCGCAGCGGCAAGAAGTGGCAACCGTCCTCGGTGCGGGTCCTGCTGGACGAAGCCCACCGATTTGGCCTCATTCGCCGTTGAGGGCATGGTTCATCCGACGCCCGATGGCAGATATTCTTTTCTTGTCGCTATTCGACTGCATAGCCGTCAGGTCCGGCCTTTGGGGATCTGTAGCGCCAGGACCGCTAGTCACTATCGCTCCGCGGTTTCAGCTCAGCGCCTACACCCTCGCCCGCGGAGCCGGCTTCCTCCGCCTGCTCGCCCCCTCCCCCGGAACGTGCTGAAGGCTTCAGCCGCGGTGATTATGATCCGCAGAGGCGCGCGGGCCATGACCCTCGGCGGCGCGGGTAAAAGCAGAGGACAGCCCCTCCCCTCGCTACCAAAAAGCCGTCTCGGCTGCACGAAGAATTCGGGCGCGAGCCGGGACTCAGTCAGACAGTATTTGCCTCCGCGTTTCGGCGTTCTTTCAAGGATGCTCGACAATTTGATTGAGCCATTTGTCCGCGCCGCCAGCTATATTTCCTACAAGAATGATTACGGCCGAAGATCTGCAAACATTCGTTTTACGACCAGCAAATTTCGACTGTCCTCGAAGCCTGGGAGGTCTTCGTCCTGAAGCATCCTGCGGAGACCGCCGTTAAGATTACAAAGCAATGTCTCCTTTCAGTCGTGACAAACACCGCGATTGTTCGTTCGAACACGAAGCCGCTCAATCGGCTCCGTGCATCAACTGACCTTACTACACCAGCCGCATAGAAGGGCTGTCGGCCATTCTACCCGGGCAACCATGACCAATGCCCTTAGGACGTCATGTACGATCAAAAATGACCGCCAAGACCCTGCGACCCATGGCGGCGACAGGACGGTACCTATCTCTACACAACCGATCTTGTGAGAGGTGGCGCGAGGAGCGGGTCATGCGCCGTCCATAGTAGCGCCCGAAAATGTCGTTTCTTTTCAGGGTGTTGGAGCTGTGGTCAGCTGACCACCGGAAAAGCAGCTGTTGGCAGTGCGTCCCACCCCAAAAAACTTGCTGGCCCACGACAGCAGAGTCTGGCGAAAAACCTCGTTCAGTGGACCCGCTGACCTAGCACTCAATCCTCTCCGGCGGCGACTAGAGCCTGCGCGCTCCGAGTACGCCAAGTGGCGGAAACGCGAAGCTTTCATCTCGCGCAGCGTTGGAGCCGGTTGTGGCAATGGTATCTGCATCACTTGCCCGGGTCTGGTCCGAGCGATGAGTGCGGCCGGAAGTGGTTGTAATCGTTGGCCCAGCAATGGCGCTTCGGGCATAATCGCAGCCGAGGAACAGGCTTTGGTTGACCATCTCGTCCCGCATCCGGCCGTTGAAGCTCTCGACATTAGCGTTTTGCATCGGCTTCCCGGCGTGATGCCGTGCGACTCGACCCTATGATCCTTCGACCTGGCAAGGATGGCATTCGAGGTGAATTCCGTGCCGTTGTCGGAGACGATCATCCCCGGTTTGCCGCGCCGTTCGATGAGGACCGACAGTTCGCGAGCGACGCGACGACGCAAGATCGAGGTGTCCGGCATCGCCGCCAGGCATTCGCGGGTCACGTCTTCGACGAAGTTGAGCACGCGAAACCGCCTTCCGCAAGCGAACTGGTCGTGAACGAAATTCAGCGAGCATCGGGCATTGGCCTTCGCTTCGACCAGGATCGGGCCACGCGTGCCGCCCCGGCTTTTCTGCTTGCGAACGGAAAGTCCTTCTTCGCGATAGAGCCCGTAGATGCGGTCGACCCCAACGGCGCTCCCTCCCGCCGAAGCCGCCGGTCGCCGAAACGCCATCGCTCATTGGCGAGGTCGCGCAATAGGACGACTTCTTTATCATGTGGGCGCGCCTGCCCGACCAACGCTTCGATCTTTTGTCGCGCGTCATGCATGACCATGCACGCATCGGCGGCTCGTAGAGACAGTTCGGTTCTGCGACACCCAACGATCGAGCTGCGCGAGCGCGCCGACCGTCCGGCGCGGCAGGCAACGTTGTGCCTGCGCTTCGGCCAGGCGACGATCAGGCAGGCCGCAAAACCTGCGCGAAGAAGGGCTGCCCGACGGGGTTAGGCTCAGTTGGGTTGAGGTCGTCGAACCGGACGCACCCGACGGTGTCGAGCCCTTGCATTGGCTGCTCTTGACCACCTATGCGCTCTCCAGTGCGACTGACGCCTGGCAGATCGTCGCTTGGCACAAGCAGCGCTGGATGATCGAGCAGTTCTTCCGAGTGATGAAGACGCAGGGCTTCAAGATCGAGGACAGCCAATTGCAGTTAGCGGCGCGGCTGGAAAAGCTCGTCGCCATCGCCGCCAAGGCCGCGGCAATCGTCCTCCAACTCGTGCAGGACCGCAGTGGCGGCGATCCTCACCCGGCAAGCCTGGCAGTCAGTCCCCACGAGATCAACACGCTCGCCGCCCTCGAAAGCCGCTTCAAGGGCAAGACCAAGCTGCAATCCAATCCCCATCCCAAAGCTTCGCTCGCCTGGGCCGCTTGGATCATCCCCAAACTCGGCGGCTGGAACGGCTATGCCTCCTCCAAGCCGCCTGGACCCATCACCTTCTTCAACGGACTCAAATACTGTGCCGATGGCTGGCCTTGCGAGATAGGTATATGCCTCAGTCGTTCGGTGGAGAAATGTTCCACTGGATCATTTGCTTTTGGTCACCAACAAAATCCAGCGACCAGCGGGCGGAGCCTTCGCGTTGACCAGGATCGGTGCGCGCGTGCCTGCAAGTTCGCTTACGGAAGGGGATTTCGCGTGCTCAACATCGTCGATGACGCGACGCGCGAATGCCTCGCGGCGATCCCCGGACGACCTCGATTTCCGGTCGTCGCGTCGCTCGAGAGCTGACGATCGAATGGCGCGGCAAACTCGCAATGATCTCTCCGACAACGGCACCAAACTCACCTCGAATGCCATTCTTGCCTGGTCAAAAGACCATAGGGTCGAGTGGCTCATTGCGTCACCTCGCCCAAGATAGCGGTTGATGAATTCTCCCAGTGTTGTGGAAGTGCCGCCGCGAATCAGCCCCGTAGATTCCGGCGCCGCGGATGGCAGCAGTTAGTTGTTCCTATTGCGTCCTTTCCATGCGGCGCCATCGCCCATTCGCGATTAGCCGGCACAGCCGGCCGCCTTGCGATTTGCTCGCCGCGCCGGTGCCAATGAATTGATGAAAGGCGGCTGCCATTTCGTGCGAAGACTTCGCTCCTGGTCTTGTTCGTGCGCGACCTTGGGCGCGTTCGTATTGAGATCACGGTCTACTGTTCCCCTAAGAGGCGTCATTTGGCTCGGGAGCCAGACGGTAACCGGCACAATGCCTCCGACAAGCCGCCTTTGAAAGTTGGTGTTTTCCAAGGGGTTAGCTTTGTGGTCAGCTGATCACAACCGAAATCCTCAACGGCAGGAATAACGATCAGCCGCACTTACCCAGCCCTCAAACCACCTTGCCCGTTGGCCTTCAACAACGCCATTATCATCGGGCCAAGCGAGAATTCACCGCGCTCACTTCGGCGCGTTAGATCCCGCAGATAGCCTCCAGGAGAGTTGATGAAGTTGGCCCTTTCCAGGATGCACGCAATTGCCACCGCAGCATTCTCCGGTCCTAGCGCCTCGCAGGCATCCTGGTAGGCGGAAGGGCTTACCCCCAGCATAGATCGAACCACCACAGCGGCAGACATCAGATCTCGCCAGCTCCCCACGCCGCGCGGTGCATAGTCGCTGATCATCGGGCACGCCTTGAGCACCAATCCCAAGGGGAACGCCCTTTGCGATTCATTCTTCGGCTGATGGCTCAAGCTCGCCTTTGCCCCCTGCTCCTTTTCGGAGCGTGGTTCAGATTCATTTACGGATTCGGGTTTTGAATTCTGTATGTGCTGCTCGATATGAGCAGCATTGGTGCTAATTTTTTCAGCATTCTCGAGGTTTTCCAAACGATTAAGCACTTCCTCACGGAGCATCTCCATTTCATTGAGAACGCTAGTGACCCCTTCAAGGGTCGGAACGCGCGGAATTCTGCTCGCGAGCGCAATGTAGATGTCCTCGGTCGTCTTCCAATCGCCGTCGGCGCCCTCGACCATTGCAGCAGTAATAAGTTTGCGAACATCCCGCCGGCAAATTGTAAGGCTCTCTTTGGCTTTCCTGAGCGAGGCTCTCTCGGCCGCCACTCTTTGCGCCAACATCGCCAACTCTTCCGATCGCGCCAGGAGGGGCGACAGGTCGAAGCCAAAAGCATTCTCGATCTGGCCATCGTCGCCCTTGCGGGCGAAGCGCTTGCCATTGGCGCTATCCTTACGGGCGATCAACCCCGACTCCACCAGAATGGCAATATGCCGCCGCAACGTTGCGCCCGCCATTGCATGCGCCCGAAGCGCCAGTTGGGCATTCGAGGGGAAGACAATCAATTGTGCATCCTGACGCAACTCATTGTCAGGATAAAAACTCAAAAGTGCGTCAAGAACAGCCAGACTGTTCGACTGGATCTTGAGCAGTTCCATCGCGGCGGAAGCGTCTCTCAACACTTTCCACTTATCGGCAGCTTTTCCATGCTTGATTTCCATTGCCGCCTGGCGCCGCACGAGCGCAAGCGTCATTGGCCGCCGCCCGAACGGCGTCGCTACATTCCCCGACTGCATTGTCTCTCACCTTTCAGCAGGCAAAGGAAATTCGCTCACCAAAACGGCGCCAAAGACTCTTGACGAGGATTCGAGGAAATGCGATTCTGTTCTTGCTACAGAGACAGAAGGGCTTCCACGACGGCGACGTTGAGGGAGCTCTTTTCTTTTGCGGGTTACACTCCCTGTTTCCGTTGATGCTTTGCGCGATGCGCCTGGTAAAGCGCCGGCAAATGCTCGAGTACGAAAGCCGCGAAATCCGGCGTGGCTTTCCTGTCAATGGTAATTTCGAGCTTGCTCTTGCTCTGCGTGACCTGCGCAAGCCTGTCGCCATCGGGGGTCGACAGGACGTCTGGCAACCCGCGCGCAGTCCGACGCGGTTTCAGATGGTCGATCACTGCCTTGAACCGTTCCGACGACGGCAGCGCCTGCACCTCCTCCGAGGCAGCATATTTCGCAGCGCCTGCCGGAGGCGATGCTTTCTCAACCAGCTCTGCCAATTGCTGCCAACTTGGGCGTCCAACGCCTGGAGCGGCGCCGATGGCATCGATCAATTCAGAGGGGAGGGCGTCAACAAGCAGGAGCATCTTCGACAAGTTGCTTTTATCGATTGACATAGCCGCGATGACGATTTCTCGTGGAAACTGCTTGTTTAGCTTGTGTGCGAAACGTGCCTTTTCGATGAAGGTGAGGTCTTCGCGCTCATTGTTTTCCTGACCCTGTGCGACAACCAACTGCTCGTCCGTCAAGTCTCGAACAACCGCCTTGACCGGCAGTCCTAGCTCCGAAACGGCGCGCAGCCGGCGGTGTCCAAAGGCAACTTGGTAGTGCGCGGGTTTAACGGGATGAGGTCTCACAAGGATTGGGACCTGCTGTCCTTGCTCGCGGATGGATGCAAGAAGTCCTTCGATATCACCTTGCATGCGATCCTGAACGAAGGACGGCTCGATTGACGACGCGTTCAGTTCAACCACGGCCTGACCTTCGGCGAGACGCCGCTCGATCTCCTCGGCACGACCAAGACGATCATTTTGCTCGCGCAACGCGTTACCGATGTTTGCAGTCAGCTTCGTCGCTGGATCTCGTTCTTTTCTGGTCACGCCGAGAAGCGGCATGGAGCGAGTCTTTGCCGCTCTGTGTTCAGCAGCTGATGAGCTGTCGGGCGCGTCCGTGGTGACGTCAAGGAGGTGCTTCCGACTCATGTGGTTCTACCCCATGCTTTTTTGATTAGAGTTTCGATCTCGTCGTTGACGGCGTTCATCGCCTCTAAGGCCCGATCATAGGTCGAGCGCGTGAACTGTCCGCGCTCAACCTCAAAGAGGGTTTGATTCGTCAGGCCAGCGTCCGAAACGGCGGTCGTCTTGAGCATCGGAAAATTGAGGACATTTTCGCCAAAGATCGAACGCAGATAGCCCACCATCTGGTTCTGCGGGCCATCGCTCGGTTCAAAACGAGTGACGAGGTAGCGCATCCAATTGAACTTGAACTGGGCGCCTGCGTTCTCGATTTCCCGAAGGAGATTCGAGGTCATCGCCAGAAACTGGTTCATCGACATTACATCCAACATCTGGGGATGGACGGTGACGAGGATCGAGGTTGCGGCGGTCAGAGCTGAAAGCGTGAGATAGCCAAGTTGGGGAGGGCAATCGATAACGACGACATCGTAGTTGTCCGCGATGTCTTCGATGACCTGACTGATCCGACCGTAAAAAAGCGTGTCACCTTCCTTCCGGTTCATAAGCGCGCGCGGGGTATCGTGCTCAAACTCCATCAGTTCAAGATTGCCAGGAATTAGATGAAGATCCGGGATGTACGTTCCTCGGACAACCTGCTCGATTGGGACCTGCTCGTCATCATACCGGATGGCGCCATAGAGTGTTTCGTTCGGACCAACGTCAGTTTCTGGCTGACTGCCGAAGAGTGCGGAAAGGCTTGCTTGGGGATCAAGATCAATCGCGAGAATCCGGTAGCCACGCATTGCCAGGTACTGTGCCAGATGCGCGGCTGTCGTCGTCTTGCCCGAGCCGCCTTTGAAATTCATCACCGAGACGACTTGAAGCTGCTCCCCCGTGCGACGATGGGGCAGGTAGCGCCGGTTCCCGCGGCCAATCAGGTCCAGGTGCTTACGGATTGAATGAATATCTTCGATCGTGAACGTGCGTCGACCGCCAGGGCTCATACTAACGTGCAGTTCAGGCATTTCCGAAGCAGTTTGTCTAAGATAAGACTCACCGATGCCAAGCAATTTTGAGGCTTCTGACGGTGCAAAGGATCGAATGCCCTTTTCGGACGTCGGCGGGAAGACCTTGAGATGATGTGCTTGAAGTTGGCTGGAGAGAGCGTCAGCATGACGCTCCATCAATGCGGTCAACCCTTCGACGACCGGCGCTGTTTTTGCTGCGGTTTTCGCCATCTCAAAATCCATTTCCTGCAAGTGGCGGAACTTTTCGCGAAACCGCTAAAGTTCCGCCACTAGCTATTAGAGCCGATTCTGCATTTTGAGCAAGGGGTTTTAGGTTAACGAAAGGCTAACGTGGATAAACCCGGAACGTAGAGTAAATGGATTTTTCCGTTTATATCCTGCAGCTTAGCAAGACCGCGGTACCGATTGGTCATGGTGTGTTTTATTGTGAATCCTACAAATGTGCCCCGGCGATTTAGACGAAAAGCAGAAGACCTCGGCAAAGTCGGTGATCCCCTTGCCGCGACTCACTCGCACAAAACCGTAAGCATTCGACAACGGACGCCCGATTCCAATTCGTGCAGAGTTCCCGGCGCCTAACGGCGGCGGAGAAATTCATGCAGGTATTCGCGATCTCGACACCAAAAATTTACTACGAAGCGTAGCTGCTTCAGGACGATCATAGGCTACGTGCGAGGATCTTTTCCACTCGCACTTGGGATGTAGAAGTAGTCGACGAGTGCGAGGCAGATGGGGTTGACGCTCTCGCCCCGACTGCCATCCTGGATGTCACCGCGGCTGGACCACTTGCAGGATGTGCACGCGATTTGTCTGCGATGGGACCGACCATGCTGGTAGACGTATTTCCGTCTCTGCTCCCGAAGGGTCGCCTGAACGCCAATCCCCTGATGGTCTAGAGTTCTCGCTTTTGCGTCGACACCTCGAAGAGTGGAGGGGAGGGGAGGGGAGATGGTTCCGTTCACGAGGCAACGCTGACCTTGTTCGCCGGCATCGTAGAATGGTGCCTGGGAGGTGGTCTCAGCGAAGTCGTTGCGGTAACGGATATCAGGTTCGAGCGAACTCTTGCTAGCGTCGAATGGCCTCTCCCGCGCTTGGGGCAGCCAGAGAAGATCGTTGCCACCACCGCCATCGCAGGCACGCGTCCAGCAAACGCTGAGACCTTTCTGATGTTGCGGCCGCCCAACTACCGATCTAGTTGCCGTCATCCTTCTCGGTGCGACTCGGATTGTTGGTCTGTTCGGTTCGAACCGGTGCGCCACGAAGGATGAAGCTTTGGACGATGTGGCGATAGGCTCTTAGGAGGGTTCGCGCGGGCAGATGAGGGAAGGCGACATGGCATCTTCGCAGAGATGAGGATGCATCGAAGAACGGGCTGGTAAACCGCGGCTCGTGTTTGAGGCTGGTGGCATTGACGCGGCCCAAGCGCTCCACTCTACCTTCAATAGTTTCGTCGCTCCTTGCGCAAGGGAACACTTCTGCCGCTTGAAACGTCCTTTGCCGTTTGCGCCGACGATATCTCCGAGAAGCTTGTCAAGACCCAGGACATAAGCAAGCCCGCCAGCAAGGCACGTGATTTCATCAGCTTTCTGACTGCCGCCTGTGGTTGTTGGCTAGATTCTGGATGCAAGTAAGTGTACATATTAGGATAGTCGGTGTGTCGGGGAGCGAGAGGTCTCGTATGGAGGTTCGTGGACTCGTAATTACTTGCCCCCGCAAGGTTGAAGAATGGACATTGTCGGTTCCACTCGCCGTATCGTCCGAAGTCGGTGTGCGGATAGAGTTGTGTGGACTCTGCACACCGGAGCAACGCGTTTATCGGGGCGCCAAGCCGACTTACCCCTATTGGGGCGGGCACGAGTTGTCAGGCACGATCGTGTCTCTGCCGGACGATGTACCGGATGGCCTGCGCGTAGGAGACCGCGTTGCGGTGCTTTTAATGCGCAGATGCGGCCAATGTCGTGCCTGCCGCCTCGGACTGGACAACCACTGTGCATATTTAAATCCTAAAGCGAGAGGAGGGGTGCCGCAGGGGCCGGGGGGATTGGCCAATTTTGTGGGCGTACCCGCCTATCAGGTTTTTTCCGTGCCTTCCTTTTTGGCTCCCGAGCGTGCCGCGTTAGTTGAACCTGTCGCCTGCGTGGCACGCGGCATAAATAGGGCGCGTGCAAAGGCTGGAGACACTGTGGCCGTCATCGGCGGAGGCACGATGGGCCTTCTCCATTCGATACTTCTGACAACCAAAGGATGCGACGTTTACCTTTTCGATGACGACGTGGCAACGCATGGGCCTGTGATGTCGACCGGCGCCCATGCAACGGGGTCAGTTCATTCTCTGTCTGATCCGAAACTCGTCGAGAAATTAACGGATGGCTGGGGCTTCGACTGCATCTTTTGCACGCGCTTCGGTGTCAGAGGCATTCAGGGGGCCATAGCTGCGGCGTCACGCGGTGCCAGGATTGTACTCTACCAATCGATTCCGACGTCCGATTTGTTATCGGTAGGCGCTAACTTTCTGCATTACCGGGAAATTGAACTGATCGGCACCATAGCCCAAAGCGCGGACGACGTGAGAAATGCCATCCGAACCATCGTTGAACACGCCGCACGCTTCGACGTGCTGCAGGTCAATCTTTGGCCCTCGTCAAACGCCCAAGAGGCATTCGAGCAGGCGCTCGATCCACGTGTTAATCGCGTGATGCTAGATTTCAGGTAATGCTTCTCAGCGTGCCTGCAGCGCGCCTGCAATTTCGTTGCCGATCGAGACTACTTCGACACTGTCGGGGAAATTGTCGGTACGTCCGACGCTGTCGGTCACAACGATGCGGTCGATCTGAGACCGTCCCCAGTTTTCGTTCAGCGACGGCGTGAATATGGCATGGGCTGCGGCAAGGGTTATCTTGCGAGCGCCTGCCGCTTTGAGATGTGCGGCGGCTGAAAAAGCCGTCTGACCACTGTTGATTTCGTCGTCAATCAGGATGATCGTCCGGCCAGCAACGTCCCCCAGAATCTCGACGCTCTCCCGAAAGTCATCATCGTCTCTGCGGTGCTTGCGCATGACAGCGAATGGGCAGCCGAGCAGGGCCGCCAAGTGCTCAGCTCGCTTCGCTCCGCCGAAATCCGGTGAAACGACCATGTCGCCATCGACGGCCGCAGAACCGAGATGGCGAACTAGGGCGGGAGCGAACTGAAGATTGACGACAGGACAGGCAAATGCGGCGCACAGCTGAGGAACATGGAGTTCGAAAGTTATCAGCCGATCTATACCGAGAGTTTCGATAATCCCCGCAAGGATTCGCACCGGTACAGGTCCGCCGTCGAAGGCAGGGCGATCCGAACGCGAATATGGGAGGTAGGGAAGAACAGCGGTAATCGTGCGGGGACCCCGCGCCCGCACGGCACCAAGCGCTAGGAACAACTCGAAAAGACGATCATGAACGCTGTCAGGAAATGTTTGCACGACCACCACATTTCCGCCAAGCCCGCCGTCGCGCGGAGTGACAGCCATCTGGCCATTGCTGAACACCTGCGTGTTTAGGATCGTTATTCCTGACCGCGTGAGGGCCCGATGGACTGTTGACGCAAACTTTGCAGAGGTTTCGGTTGCTGCGATACGAAGGTCGTTCGCCGCAGGATCTGTACGATATGGTGACTCGGGCGCCATATTTACGCCAGCTCAAGATCGTTAACAGTGGGAATAGACAGCAGTTTGGGCAACACGTCGCCCCAATCATGTTGAAGTGGTACCTCGGTTTGATCGGGTCGAATGAGCTCTAGGAACTCGGACGGTATGTCTATCCCACAGATGCGCTTCATCTGCGTCAGGACGAAATATAACGCCGGCCTCATCTCGTATTTGTAACCTATCGCAGCGACCTCCGCCCAGCTAATATTCGCCATTTCTTTGTGTAGAACCGCATGAAGATCGCCGAACATCAATAGTCGAAGCGAATTATAAAGGAAGGCCTCGTGATAAAGCCTGGCCGAAAGGAACCAGACGGCGCCAGTCGCGGATTGGACCTGCAATATGCGGCCTAGACCGTTTGCAAGACGCACGCCTGACCATATGTCTTCGACATCGATGCCGACGGAGAGATTTACATGCATATCAATGAAGATGGGCATGTGCAGCTTCTTCGCGGAATCGATGTATCCCTTTACGTGGCGGTAGCGCAGCTGGCGTGGCACCGCGGGACCAGGGAACGGAGATTCAACGGATTCTATCCTTACAAACACCGGCAAGGAATAACTTTCGCGGAAGGTTTCGTCATCGAGTTCCTTTCGTTCCGGATGCCAGTTGCCATTTGAAGGGTCGAAAATACCGTGCCGGTAGCCGAGATCGAACATGAGCCGCTGCACGCGCTGCGCGTCAGCGGGCTTGACCATGATGTCGAGATCGGTCATCGGCCGTAGGAGTGGATCGGGATAGTGGAGAAGCGCGAGATCTGGTCCCTTCACCAGGAACCAGGCGATGCCGGCCCGATCCAGCGCATCCATGATTTCTGGCAGATTGCGAAATTCGAGTGCGGACCTGACCTTTGACATGACAGTCCAGCACTGAACGTAATGCGCCGCCTCAGTAGGCAATAGTGTCAACAAATCGAGGCGGCGCAAGTGATTCTCAAGCAGCGGCACCGTCCGATTATGCTCGGCGCGCCATACCACATAGGGCCAGTTGACAGGCTCCTTGCAGAGACGGACCAAACGCTCTTCATCCTCGGGTCGTAGGTAGGCCCGGCAGGTGATCAGCAAAATAGAGTCTTCTGGTGACAACCGAAGCATCGCGGAGACTCCTGATACGGCTGCGTGATTTATTTCGAACTTTCCGGGCTGCCGAATTCGGCTAGTGTCTGCCTCAGGTCGGCGAACTGTTGTTCGAAGGAAGCGAAACTCTGGTCGACGTTTTGTCCAAGCAACTGTTCAAGGCTGAGCGTTTCTTCAGCGCGTTCCTCTTGTCCAGACATAAGCTTGTAAACCGAACTTACCGGCAGCAATCGCGACAAGAGTTCACCACCGCGGCCCGTCTGGGCGCTGTCCCGAATTTGCCGGATGCAACTTTCGGCAAGCAATCCGTCAATCACGATTACCAGCTTGCCATCCTCTTCGTCAACGGCGTAGCCAAACAGTCGGGAACTAGCCATTGCCGCTACCTCTGAACCTTCTTGAGGTCTTCCACTTCACTGCGTATCTGCAGCAATTGTGCCTGAGCCGAGAGAAGTTTGGCGAATGCGGCGGTAACCGCCTTTGCCGATTGTGTGTCGGAACCAGTCATCCTAACCGGTCCTCGCCCAATGCGGCGTCCTACAAGACCTGAATCGGCGGCGCGCGGCCAATTGGCTTTGCCAAATTTCTTCGAGGCGGTTATATCAACGTAGTAGTCTTGTAGTTCGCCGTTAGCAGCGAGTGAGCCGGATTTCGACCGTTGCGATCTGCGTGACACCTTTAGCGATTGCTCTAATTTTACAAGGCCAGCCGTCAATTGCTGAGCTTGGTCATCCAAACCCGCCTGCAGCCGGGCGAGTCCTTCCGCGAGACGAGAAATCACCTGGGCTTGCTGGGCGGCTGCTTTGTTGCCGGATCGTATCGCGTTGTTCGCAAGTGTGTGCGCCACACCCGCTGCACCTCGGAAAGCTCTGCTCATCCTCAATCCTCCACGTTATTTTTGTTGACCTGGTTAAATTACGTCGTCGACACAGCAATTATTACGTCGCGCCTCCTGCGTTAGTGAGTGTGTTGCGCAGCAGCCGCGATTTCCTCCGAGAAGTTATAGACAGGAGCTTCGGCGGCGGGCCGACGCTCTTTCGCTATAACTCCGCGGCGGTAGGTGGAATCTTTCGTCGGGTCCACCAGGGCGTACTCCGGAAAACCTCCGTTATTGTAAAGTTCCTGGCACAGCGGATAGGGCGCGTCCTTTTCACCATAGTGCGACCAGCTACTCATCTTGCAGACGCCGCGACAGACTGGATAAAACACGCAGTTGCCGCAGACGCCCTTAACCTCGCCACTCACCACCTCGCGTAGCTCATGGAAGAACGGGCTGTTGCGCCAGATTTCCATCAAGGGCATTTCGAAGGCATTGCCGGCGATCATTTCCGGATCATCGTAGGAGGCACTGCACATCGAAACTTGTCCGTTCGACAGTATGCCCAGTACGTTGTCGCCCCAACCGCAAGTATGCACGCCGTTCAGATACTTGAGAGGCATCAGAGCCGGCGGCAGAGTCATGTATGCAGCGCCACTCTCAAAATGGGGAGATTTCAAAAGATCGCCTATCAGTAGCTTGCATTCCTCCAAGCTTATCGCATTGTCCTCATGGCTGCGCGCGTTGCCCATCGGATGTATGTTGAGCAGCGTCCGATGCTTCTTGATGCCCCAGCCGAGCACCAAATCTATAATCGAAATCACCTTGTCATAGTTGTTGCGATAGGCAGTCGTCGTTACCACCGTAGAGATGTCAGTTTTTCCAAGCCGCTGCAGGACAATCGCAGTCTTGGCGAACGCACCCGATTTTGCTCTGAAAGCGTCGTGCGCCTCTGGGTCGAAATGGTCGAGGCTGATGAAGACCGTCAAATTGGGGAGCCTACTTAGCTGCTCGATCGTGAACTCGTCAAAGAGGGTTCCATTCGTCTCGAAAACCAGCTCCTTCAGCCCACAGGATGCGAGATATTCCATGACTGCCATGAATTCCTTGTGAACCATCGGTTCACCCCCGGAAACCTTAACCTTGCGCAGCCCATTGGGTAGTGCTTGCTCGATCAGTCCTTGGATCGCCTCCAGGTTGAAATCAATGCCCTTGGCCTTGGGCCCGACGCCTGCGATATAACAGTGGTGGCATCCCAAATTGCACTTGCGGGTTAGAAACAGATAGATCGTTTTAATTTCGTTTTCCGAGACGACTCGTTTCGAAAGTTCACTTGTGACGAGGGCCTGTAGCGTCTGACTGGCTACATGCACGTCCTGCGGTGTCGAAAGCCAATCAGGGGTATTCATGCGCTTGCCTCCTTACGTCTATGTTGCTGCGCTAGCACGTCATCGCACTGATCACTGGTGCGTCGTCCAATTGACGCCTGCCTTTCAAAACTTCGATTTCGAGTATGAATGCGTATCCGGCGATCTCTCCGCCTTGGGACTTGACAAAATTCCCAGTCGCCCGAGCAGTGCCACCCGTCGCTAGAAGGTCATCAGCAATCAGGCATCGCAGGCCGTCACCGATGAGGCCGGCAGTTACCTCCAGGGTTCCGGAGCAGTATTCACAGCTGTATTCAAATGAGAGGACGTCCCCCGGCAGTTTACCGGGTTTCCTTACCATGATGAAACCGCAACCGAGCCTATCAGCCAATGAGGCGCCCAAGATGAAACCACGCGCATCAACCGCCAAAATGGCATCGATTTCTGTTCCCGACACTTGGCTTGCGACGGTAGAAACGACTTCGCCCAATGCACCTCTACCAGCCAGCATAGGCGCTATATCCTTGAACAAGATCCCGCCTATCGGAAAGTTAGGAAATTCTCGTAATGCTTCTACACCGGATTGGTTAATCCGTGACGCCCCGCTATTTGGAACAGCTACAATCATTTTACTATCCCCCACATGTAACCATCTAAGAGCCTCGTAAGGTGCGATGGCCTCGCGCACTTTGTGGCCAGCCACCAGATGAGGCCCTGGCAAGCTTATCTGCGGCGGCCGCCGCCGCGCCTACCACGTTCCTCCGGGCCGGCACGGGTCCGCTCTCTGACCAGATCACGCCGGAATTCGCCAGCGCCGCGAACAGATGAAACATCAGTCGGCCGCATAATGTTGTCTCCTCGAAAGCGGCTCCGATCATGATTCGTCCAGCCCTGATCTTAGTGCCGAGTCAACTTTACGTCGCTTTGGGGTTCGTCAGGACCTTGTCAAAAGCATCCTTGACCGGCTTTGAGATTTCCTCCACCGCCCTGCTTGAGAGCTCCCGGACTTCCTTGGCGTGCTGCAAACTTGTCTCAACGCGCTTGCGGAAAAAGGTCGACTGCTGTTCGAGGATCTGCGACGGCGAATTCGCGCCCAGCAAAGCTTGCAAATGTGAGAAGCCGGCCTCGGCGTCGGCTTGCAGTGCAGCGATCGTCTTCCACCACAATTCGTTGCCGAATAGACTTGTCGTTTCGAGGATCGGAGGCAGCATTTTCTGTGTCGCTTCAGCGCCGGACGCAAATTTCAAAAGAGCCTCTGTCACCTGCTTGTTCCCCTTTTCAACGGATGCGCCGAACTGATCTGGCACCTTGAGCGGCGATGACCCCGGGTTTTCGATCGTTTCAAAGGATCTTTCGGAAATCTTGGTCATTGCATTTTCCTTCTCTTTGAGTTGGTTGCAAGCTGTGACATCGGGATTGACCCCTTCCGCCGGCGGACTATGCATGGCCGCTTTGGTAGAACGCGGATCCGATGACGAACGGTCAGGTGGCCTCCGTTCCGTTCGTTTCATGAACCGGCATCATGCAGACTGCTTTCTGCCGCTTGTAACCAGGGATCAGCAAACACCATGCCAACTGCTCCGACGCGCCAAGAAGATGATTTTCGTTTATCGATGGGCGGGTTGAGGGCAGGTTGATGTGTATTTGGCGGAGAGACCGGCGAACAAAACGTTCCAGTCACGACAAATCTGACAAAAGTGGCGAATGCCCGACATTTGCGAAAAATGTCGACGGTTGCGCTGGGGACAAGGGAATTCACGCGGACTTCAAATCGCGCCAAGGATCATGTGCCTGTTCGTGGCTAAGGGGCGTTACTCGACTTCTCGTGAACGTCCCTGGCGGTCTTATCAACCCTTGTCCTGGTTCCTGCTTTGCACCACCTTCCGCTTGGAGCCATGAAGAGGGTCGTTGTTTCGATAATTTGAGGATGGGCTGCTTGGCGATTTGTTCGTAGCCCAGCTCGGGTCCATACGTCTCGGTACGGTTCGCCTGCCTATCCTGTTCACGGCACTTTCGAACCTAAGACCGAACGTCATCAGAGCGATCGCTGTGATGCGCAACATATTTCATTTGGTACGACGTTTGCTGGTGATCGGTGACGCTGGTTGACCATAGGCTCTGATGCCGATCTCGTCGGACAAGGACGCAATTGAAGTCAACTACGGAGGTTTTCGGGACCTGACACGATGATTGGTTCGGTGCATGCGGAACGCTTGGCGGCACGAGGATGACACCGAAAAGTACGTGGGGTCAAATCAATGGAGTGAAAAATGAAAAAGTATGTTTGCGAATTCTTCGGGACCTTCACACTTGTCTTCCTCGGCTGCGGCACATTGCTTTATATGCGTCAAGAGGTGGGCCTGTTGGGTGTCGCTTTAGCCTTCGGGACGACCGTGGTTGCAATGGCCTACACGATTGGCCCAGTCTCGGGCGCGCATCTCAATCCGGCGGTCAGCCTGGGTTTCCTCGTGTCGCGCCGATTGAGAGTGTGGGACTTTCTCGCGTATGTCTCCGCCCAATGTGCAGGAGCTATCGCGGCGGCAGGCACGCTCTACCTTATCGCTATGAACAAGGTCGGCGGTTACGATATCACCCTAGAAGGTTTCGCCCAAACCGGCTGGGTAGTCTACGGATGGAGAGCTGCGTTCCTATTCGAGTTTATCGCCACGTTCCTGTTCGTAACTGTATTCCTCAAATGCACGGCTGGACGCGGCGCTGTTGCACGATTGGCGATTGGACTTGCCTTAGTTGCGATCCACCTTGGCGGTATCACCGTTTCGGGTTCTTCTGTGAATCCAGCACGATCGATCGGCCCAGCACTTTTCGCAGGAGGGGCGGCACTCTCTCAACTCTGGCTTTATATATGTGCGCCAATGCTCGGCGCTATTGCGGCCGGCCTTCTTCAGCTCAGGGGGATCGTCGCGTCAAGCGAGCCGCAAAGTCTGCGCCAATTTGAATCGCGCGAAATGACCAGCGACATATCCAGCCCGGTTTCATTCTTTCGCCACCGAAGGAGAGGTATCCCAAAAAGGGAAAGCCACTGATCGAGGAGGGGGTCTCGACCTTGACAGGGGAGCGCATCCCCAGACACTGGCCGTTGCATCCCGCATATCTTGACGCTTACTGCGATCTTCCTACGGATTGGGACCACGGTCGTCTCTGACGTATCGACAAACGTCGCATACGGATCGACAATGGCAGCCCAACGTCCAGCTATCATTGGCGGCGATCCAAAACGGCGGCGATCGCGGCCAAAGCCTCGTGTATCGCGATACTCACCGACCTTCCGCTCAAGGTTGTCAAGGGTCCGCGATACTCATCCATACCGCAGATGCGTGTCATTAGGAGCATGAATTTTACAATGGTGAGGCTGCCATATAGGACACGTTGGGCGGCGGATCTAATGGAGCAAATCTCCAGCGTCTGGGGGGTTGCGCTGGGGTGCCGATCCACACCCAAGCGCCGGTAGGTGATAGACGATACCCACAGCGGCTAGGAGCCATTGAATCGGCAATATGTTCTTTTGATACGGTGTCGCGCAAGTTTGGCATGGAGAATCATATGCAATCGCAACAATAGCCGAGTGCAGAGTCAAGCAGCGCTACTTGCATACGCGCAAATGTCCGTTAGAAGATTTCGACGACGTGGCAGCCCAAGCAGTTGCGCGGCAGCGAGTTTAGGCGGGGCGTACGTTGCGGCGAAAAACAGCCAATGGACACGCCGAAAACGGCTACTGGGCCTAAGTCGCCACGGTCGCCCTGTGAACTTGGAACCCAGGCAAATTGTATGACCGTTGGCCGTCGTTCAGCATGCCGAAGTCGGAGCGCTGATCGGAAGCTGGATTAGCCTGCATGATGAACGAGAGGTTGGAAAATGCCGCTTTCAAAGGCTCCCGTAGGCATCGTGAGATGTTGAGAATGCGAGCAAGAATTGTAGGTGGAAAGACAGTGCCTGAGGCGCCAGAGGCCGACGATCGCGATCTAGCTTTAGACTTCGCCAAAGGAATACTCATTGTCTTGGTGATTTTCGGTCACCTGATACAATATATCTTTTACGAGGGTGATGGCTTCTGGGATTCGGCATGCTTCAAATCGATCTACATGTTTCACATGCCTCTCTTTATGGCGATAAGCGGATATCTCTCTAGATCAGGGCTACTAGGCAAATCGTTCAGGCAAGCCATCGGTGATCGCGCGCTGCAGCTCCTGGTGCCGACGCTGTTCTGGTGCACCCTTTTGGAGGCAGTCAAATTGCTCATGTTTCCCCGGCCGCCGGACGCACCTGGCAACCTGTTGCAATTCATGCACGATTTCGTCGGCACATACTGGTTCATCTGGGCTGCGTTTGCTTCTTTTCTTTTGGTCAAACTTATTTCGATCTTCAACTCCGGGTCGGCACGCTCTTTGCTTGTCTCATCCATACTGGTCGCAGTTGCCCCCGTGACGTTTTCTATATTCCCTCTCATAAAGTACACCTATCCCTTTTTCTGCATGGGATTTTCATTTGCGCAGTCGAGAGATTGGTGGACGAGCATAATGCGGCATCATAAGCCACTCCTGATGATGTCCGCCTCTATCGCGGCTAGCTTGTGCTTCATGGCGTGGCGCGAGGACACCTATGTCTACAACAATCTCGCCTTAATCCAGGATCTGCAGTCGGCAAAAGATATCCTTCTGATGTTTTTTGGCTCGACAGTGGCCTCTGCAGTGATGATCGAGATTCTGCTTCAATCCTGGAAAATTGGACGCTCGAACCGGGTGGTTCGCTTTATCGCCGTGGAAGTGGGGCAGAGCACGCTCGTGTTGTACCTGGTGCAGGCTACGGTATTCCGTCTCATGGATTTGATACAATACGGAGAACAATGGGCTCCCACAATGAGGTCTGGCGCGGCGGGAATTCTCGGGACGATGATCATTGCCGTAGCACTAGCAGTTCGCTGGAGCGTGCGCGACATTCCCTATCTGTCCCAGCTCATGCTTGGAACGCCACCCCGCCTCGTTCGTTTGCCGAGCAATCCTGCGAATAACTAGCGGTGTTCAATTCTCAACCTAAACTTCGTCAGCAAGCAAGCATGCCAAGGCACGCGTTAAGGGGCCCATTTTTAAAGGATCCTTTTGCACGAAGATCGGCTGAGGTCCGACTGATGTGCCAATCACGTATCGAGAATCCGCAAACCCCTCGCGCCCAATGCTCCGCGACGACGCGGGCGCTTGACCCCCAGGGTATCGACTCCACCCTCTTTGAGGTTGCCAAAGATTCGGTTTGCTTCGCACTTGTTTGGGGTCCGCTTGCCGCCAGGTCCCGTTGTCCCTGCTAAAATCGCGAGCGTTCGCTAAGGTACCAGAAACGCTTTTCCGGCCTGTGCTAAGCAATGACCGGAAACAGCGAGTATCGCCTCAGCGGTCACACCGAGGCAGCACTGCTCCATGACGGCCGCTGCCACAGTCATCCTCTTGCCGGCGCCGACGGTACCGGCCAGCTAGGTCGTGCCGGCAGCATGATCCCCCGGGTGCCGTGTTCTGGTGCGGATAGAGAGTGAACGCGGCCGACGCACGCCGGCAACTTAAGATACACGCCGCCGAGGCGCCCAGGGGCTGGTTGTTGAAACGGTCCTAAAACCTTGCGGCCGGTCGATCCGGTGGGCATCGGACCAGGACCCGGCCCTGAAGGGCCATCTGATCTTCGTGAGCTTCCCCTTTGCCGGCTACGTCTAACAGCCGTTCACTGTGGAAATTCAGAGCGTTGTTGAGCTGTCGCCGGCGTCGCGGGGGCCTATGCCGCTTTCCATTTGCCCGCGGCATTCCCCCAAATGACGGCGCTAACTGTCGAGGAAGGGAGCTCCAGCCAGTGATGCATGCGGGTCTCGGAGTCCATCACTGGGAGGCGCTGTGATCGCCAAGCAAAGAAGATCGACCGGCTGCACCTCGGCAAGCGGCCGGACATTGCGCCCAATCCGCGAATTGAGAGCGGAGCGGCTTCGGCGGGTGTCATTTGTTGCTGACGTGGCCGGAGAATAGGCTTCCGCCGCTGCACCGGGATGCCATTTCTTCGATCCCCACCGCGTCTTGTCCGGTTCACGACAACGTTGTCCTCGATCAATTCTTCATGGGCTAGCTAAGAAGCTGGAAACAATACAGATGCCGTGTTCCGAACCTCAGCGGAGGAGACTGGCATGAGTCTTGAACTCCCAGAACTACGCGGCGGGCAATCGCCTGGTGGAACGTGTGGCGTCCGGTCGAAGTCGATTTGAACCTTGAAGGGAAAATACATGGCAGGTCTGCATCAGTTCGCACGGAAAAGGGGGGATCGGCAAGTACACGGCCTCTCAAGATACTCTCACTGTCCTTGTCGACCTCGAAAAGCTGATTCCACCCCCCGCCTGATCCTCAATTCGAAAGCCCGAGACACGGTTTTACACCTGGCGGCGAATAGGTTGGTTGAGGGTGGAGTTCGCGGCGAAACCTACCGCCACTGGACTATCGCGACGGGAATCTCGCTTGTGAAGCGCTTTTCGTCAAGCCCGCCAGCGTTGCCCGCCGCTTGCCGTTGTTGTTGCGGCCGCCCCGTTTCGAGGGGCCATGTCATTCGTCCGGGCCAAGTTGCGTCGCCACAGGTCCCATCTGCCGCACCATTTTAAGGGATGGTGTTACCGGAAGCGGGTGTGGCCCTTAGTCAAACCGCATCCAACACTCAGGAGGATTTTAACTGATGTCAAACGTCACCCCTGTCCCCAACAATGCTCGATTAGATGAGAAAGATGCTCTCGCCACGCCTTTCATTAAGTGCCTCTTGCGTCTGATGCGTGCTCAAGACACCTTTGAATTGTGGCAAGAGAAATCGGACACCGATTTGCTCTGTGATTTCATCGTGACGAGGCAGCAGCGTAGGGCGATTCCTCTCATCGGGGGACCTGACCTAGAGGTGCAGTGGCGGCTTGAGATCTTCTATGCCGCCGTAGCACTTGCTATAGAGGAGCAGTCCGGACTGATGGCGTCACCGGTGTTGACTGTGAACCATGAGGGATTCGGTCGGATATTACTCACGGCGGGGCGGCTCGTAGTACTCTCGAAGACGCTCCGCGACGTACATCGATTTGGCTTCGACAACCTCCAAAAGCTCGCCGAGGCGGGAACTGGCCTGGTCGATAATGGCTTAACAACAATTAAGACCTATTCAGATGTAGCGCGCGTTTAAGTGCGGTTGAAACGGCTCATATAGGGCGGAATTCTTCGCTAATCTGCCCAGCAATCAAGCAATCCGGGGGTGTGCCCTAGCGTTCTTGGCGCGGGGGGGGGGGGCGACATGGAGGAACCTGCATGACAGTGCGTTCACTACTCACTACGGCTCCTCTTTGGCTCCGGCGTATCTCACAAGCACTGATCAAGCGACGTGTATTGGCTGCGCCCCTTGTTTTCTGGTCTGCCAGTGTTCGGCAGGAAGGTAGGTGGTTGGCCTTCAAATGACCTGTCACTGAATTTTCATCCGGCGGCGATTAGAGCCTCGGCGGTCTTGAAACGCTCCCAAACGTTGGACCACCGGATGCTAGAGTTTTCCGGCTTCATTCAGGGAGGCGGGCTGGTTGCGCCTCCCGAATTCACCAACGAGATCGGCACCTTGTTGCCGATCGCACCATGAGGTCTTTCCTCATTGTAGTATCTACGCCAATCCTCCATCTTTTCGCGGGCATCCGCAAGGGTCAGGAACCAATGCTGGTTCAGGCATTCTGCACGGAAGCGGCCATTGAACGCTTCGATGAAAGCATTATCAGTCGGCTTGCCGGGGCGTGAGAAGTCCAACGTCACACCCTTGGAATAGGCCCGCAGGTCCAAGTCGCGCGACACGAACTCGGTCCCTTGGTCGACACGGATCGTTTTCGGATAGCCGGCTTTTTGGCACACCCGTTCAAGGGTTTGCACAACGTCTTCGCCTCTATAGCTATGACGTGGATCAAGCACCGGCACGTAGCGCGAGAAGGTGTCGACCACCGTCAGCACGCGCAGTTTCTTACCCGTTGCGAGTTGGTCGTGAACGAAGTCCATCGCCCACGTTCCGATCACCGCCGCTTCAAGTTCACAGCCGACAATGTTGCCATGCTGCTTAACCGTGACGTTCACAACCGTTTTCAATCCTCGAGCCGACAGGGCCTACACGGATCACGACCTTGGCGCCCGCCATAATCGAGCGTAAGGGCCATCAGTTCTCACTAGGTCAGCGTGCTTTCCCTCCTCAATGACCCGCCCCTTGTCCAGGACCACAATATTGTCCGCCCCACGAACGGTGCTCAACCGATGAGTGATGACTATGATGGTCTTCCCAGCGCGAGACAGATCCTCAACAACCCGCAGCACAAATTCTTCGGCTGCCGAGTCCAGAGAGGAGGTCGCTTCGTCAAGGATTAGAACGTCGGGATCCCGGTACAGGGCCCGAGCCAATGCGAGGCGCTGCTTCTCACCTCTGGAGAGGCGAACCCCGTTCTCGCCCAGATGGGCCTGGAACCGCCCGGGCCAGCGCTCGATGCACTCCCGCAGTCCTATTCGATCACAGATGCGTACGATCTTATCGAACTCCGGTTCGAACTCGCCCAGGGCGATGTTCTCGATCACGGAACCGGAGAAGACGTCTATCGATTGCGGTACTGCAGCCATGACCTTGTGCAGTGATGCGCTCGAGAAATCCTGGAGGGCATATTGGCCGATCCGAATGCATCCATCCTCAAGCTGGTAGACATTCTGCAGCAGAGCCGCAAGGGTGCTTTTGCCCGAGCCGCTCTCACCCACGACGGCCGTCAACTCTCCTTGGCGAAAGGAGACGCTTAGATCGCTGAAAACCTCCGCCTGCGCGCCATAGCGGAATGTGACGTTCTCCAGGCGAATATCTCCGAGATCGGTCTTCGTAGCATCGATGCCGCTGCTGCTTGCCGACTCCAGTTCAAAGATCTCGAAAAGTCTATCCGCCGCGATAAACGCGTCTTGAACGATCCGGTTGGTCTGGATCAGGCGGGCGACCGGCCGGGTGATATAGCCAAGCAACGTATAGCAGGACAGCAATTCGCCGGGCGTGACGGCCTGTTCGAGCGCAAGCGTGGTTCCAAACCACATCAGCACGATGGTGAACAGGACCGACAGCAACGTCGAGGCGTTGTCGCCGCAGATTGAGATCAGCCCGGAGCTGTAGACGGAATGCAGCATCTTTACGAAGCGGGTCTCCATTTTGAAGTTTGCGAAGCTCTCGACGCCGGAAGTCTTAATGGTGGAGACAGCTCCGAGTGATTCTACCAGTTGCGCCTCGAGTTTGGCGTCATTTTCCATGATGACTCGTTGGAGATTTCGATTCATCCGATTGATGGCCCAATATACCAGGATGTACATTGGAATGGCGAGCGCCACGATCAAAGCAATATTCCAGGAATAGATGAACATCATTCCGAACGAGAACAGTATCATTAAAATGTCAACAAACATGTTTATCGAAACGTCGTTCAGGAAGCTCCTGATTTTCACAGCGTCGTTCATGCGCGACACGATTTCTCCCATGCGCATGCTATCGAAGAACTTCTGGGGCAGGGCCAGGATGTGATTGTAATAGCCGAGGATCAAGCATACGTCGATCTTCTGCCCCGTCTGCAGGACGAGTCGGCCTCTTAGGAGGTTGATCAGGATCTGTATCGCTAGGATCAGCAGCATTGCGATGCTCATCAAGTTGAGCAGGTTGCGGTTTCCCGCTGGGATCACGTGATCAACGATCTTCTGAACGTAGATCGCCGTCGAGAGACTGAGGACGGTCGTCACAAGAGCGCCGACGAGAGCCTGCGCCATCACCGTGCGGTGTGGCGCGAGTAGGCGGGCGAATCGGGCGAGGGGCGACGTGGTCTCGTCTCGACGATTGAATGTGTCTGCCGGAACCAGCAAAACCAGAACGCCGGTCCATTGCTCCATGAATTCCTGATGCGGCACTTTGCAGATTTCGCCCAAGGCCGGGTCCATGACGATGACCCACTTGGCGTCGATCGCATGGACCACTACGAAATGGTGCAGGTCCTCCTTGACGACGTGCGCGATAGCGGGCTTGGGGATCTTGTACAGGCTGTCGAAGCCACCTTTGACGCCTTTCGCGATGAAGCCCAGCTTCTGCGCCGCTTCCGTGAGCCCCAGCACACTCGTACCGGAGCGGTCGGTCGACGCATACTGGCGGATGCGCGCCAATGGCAACTTGTAGCCATAGAAGGCTGCGACAGATGCGAGGCTGGCGGCGCCGCAATCCGTGATGTCACGCTGTTTGAACTTAATGGCCTTACTCGACATGGAGGCTCGCTGGCTGTTGGGACAATATTAGCGCCCCGCCAGCATCGGGTTGAGCCAATCGTCTGCCTCGTCGTAGAGCAGTTGCAGGAGAGTGCGATTGGCCAACAGAAAGCGAGCCCGCACGGTCATGCCTTTCTTCAGGTGGCCGATGGCCCCGCTTTTCAGCGCGAGTTCGCTGCGAGAGAGCGCGCACTGGACCTTGAAGACCGGGTTCCCGTCATGCAGAGTGAAGTCCTGCGCCACCTCGACCACCCTTGCTTTGATGACACCCCATTGGTTGTAGTTAAAGGCATCCACTTGGAGCCGCACCGGCTGACCAGGCTGCACAAAGCCAATGTCGTTGGGGGAGACGTAGATTTCCGCCACCAGATCGTCGTTCGGCGAGATCCAACCAACGGTTTGCCCGCTCTGCACGTAGCTTCCGTGCGCGAGGCCGGAGAACTGCTCGAGAGCACCCGATACTGGGGCGCGGATGCGGTGCAGGTCCCGTTCGTGCTCGAGCTGATGCAAGGTGGCCGTGAGTTCCTTTAAGCGCAGGTTAGCATCAAGGAGCTTCTGGTTCCAATCAGCGGTTTTGCGTCGCACGAGGATCTCGCCTTGGACCTCGATATTTTGGAGAGCGAAAGCCTTCTCGTCAACGGTCTTCGCGGGCGCCGCAGCAGCCGAGACAAGTCGCTTTGCGCGGTCGAGTTCCGCCGCGGCGTTACTGCGCGCATTTTGGTTCTCGCGCAGCAAGTTGAGAAAATGCACCCTTTCAGCCGTCGCGGATTCGGTTTGGAGGGGGGGCGAGACGCTGAGCCTTGCGCCGGAAGAAATCAGCGTTTGGAAGTCATGGGCAAGATCGCTCTTGGCATGAATGTCGGCTAAAACCCCGCTGAGCTTTTCCTCGATTACATGATCGTCAAAGGCGATTATTTCCTTCCCCTTAGCAACGACATCGTTCTCAAAGGCAAGGACACGGGAGATGCGTCCGGAGACGGGCGCTATCAGGGGCGTCTTCTCCACGATCGGGCGAATAGTACCGACACTCTGCATGGAGACCGGTATGGTAACGAGTGGCAGTGAGCCAAATGCCGCGGCGACGAAGAGCAAGATCGCCCTATAAATGCTCAAGGATCGTCCTGATCGTCGCGCCAGTATGCTTTCTGCGGTGCAGCTGGCCGTTTCAGCAGAAAGGGGAACTGCTAGTCTGTAGTCACTAGGAGCCATCGAGAGCCAGCTCGCTTATCAACCAAACAAGTGTCCGTAACGTCGCAAAAACAAGTAAACCCAAAAATACCAACCTCCGGAGGTTTCAGCTGCTTCTTGAGGGGTTAATTCGGTTACACGATAGGCTGCCATGTTGTTCATCATTGGTGTCTCCGTTCAGAGCTGGATTGAGAAGATGCCAAGGTCCCCGTTGGGAGCTCCTAGCGGCGCGCAACAAAAAGGTTCAAGATTCGTGCCAATGCAGAAGGAGCGAAAAGCATCAGAAAACTGTTCTGTATGTTATTCAATGGCTGCCCTAGAGCGCCGAGACGTGCCAAACCGCACATCACGCTGTCGCAAGCACGACAAACCGAGTAGGGTTCTGAATGAACGTCCTGAACAGGATCGACAGCTCCAAAGTTCGGTGGCGACGGTACAGTTGAGACTCGGCGCTCAGTAAGCGCGCCCCCATCCGCGTAGCCCCCATCGAGTTTGCCGTCGATTTTTGTTGCTGCTGATTCACTCTGAAACCTGGTGAATTGTTGGTGGCCCTCCGCACGATAGTGGGCGCGGATGCGCCGCTTGGTGCCGCGGGCCGTCGCCTTGCGCTGTGGCGGCAAATAATAGGCCGTCGCTCGAAGCCGGAGTGCCCATGGATCGGTAACCCCGCCTGCGCCTCGACCACCCTGGCTAGCGCCCGGTCGTAGGCTTCGCTCTCGACATGCCACTGTCGAACACGGATTAACACCCACAAGGTGTGGGTGTCTGTGGCATCGGCCATCATGCGCAGGCCAAAGCTAGTCTCTTCTGCGAGGATGACGTTCATCGCAGGGCGCTCCTGTACGCAGATGACTGAATGCTTCGCAGAAGCCAGTCGCAGCATCCACGTCTGGACGTCGCCTTCGCAATCGAGCCGCCCGGAATCGTAACAGCCCGAGCTGGCGCGGCCAAGCTCGCGTAACCGGATGTCGAGGTGAGCTTGAGATTTGCCAGCTATCCTCCTGTCGCAACGGCCCCGCGAGACGATCGCTGTCGGCCACAGCCTGGGCCGGAACAAGTGCAGGTCTGAGATCGCCATAGCGTCGGGACCCGCCCAAGCATTGCCCAATAGGTCTCGTGTTTCTTTTCGCATCCGGTGGATCTTTTACTTGACACATCCGGCCATAGCATCTGCCAATAGGGACAAGGCCACGCCCTGGTAAACGTGAAATACGGCAGGATGCTAGGCCTTCAGGCCTACAGCCAGGTCTCGGATCGATACGGGTCGATCCGTCTGTCGTCCTCGTCGATCAGACGCTTGAGCCATTCCAGCGCCGCGATGGCGGACCCGATGTGCTGCATTGTTCCGGAATTCGAGCAGGCTCAGCAGCCTCGGCAACATGCGTGGATAATGAAATGCCGTAGGAGGAACGTGGCACCGCCTGGGCTCGCTGCTTAGGAACCGCCAGTCTTGTATTTGCGGACCAGAGCCGAAAGTATCGCCTGTTCGGCAATTTCGGCACCGCTCCGTCGAGGGCCTTGATCGCGGACCCGGCGATGCGAGCCAAAAGGCGCTCCTCGCTGGCCCCTTTTCAATTTCTTGGCGATCGAGGCGACGACCCTACGTTCCCATTCGCCACCATCTTGTGCACTTTGATCTGAACCCTTCAAACTGGACCAGTTTTGGTTAGAGTTTTCCGGTGCATTTTCCTGGCTGGGAAAGGGACCAGAAGACGATGAAAGCGTCGCAGTTTTCGGACGCTCAGAAGGCGTTCATTCTGAAGCAAGGTGATGAAGGCGTGTCGGTTGCTGAAATCTGCAGGAAGGCGGGGATCAGCCAGGCGACTTATTTCAACTGGAAGAAAAAATACGCGGGCATGCTGCCACCGGAGATGAAGAGGCTGAAACAGCTCGAGGACGAGAATTCGCGCCTGAAGAAGATCGTCGCGGATCTGACGCTGGACCGCGAGATGTTGCAGGATGTCATCCGCCGAAAGCTCTAAGGCCTGCTCGGAAGCGGGAGATGGTGAAAGGCATGTGCTGCGATTGGGCGATCTCGATCCGACGTGCTTGTGGAGCGTTGAACTTCGATCGATCAACTCACCACTATACCTCTCGCCGTGCTGATCAGGCCGGTCTGGAACGTCGTATTCGCGAGATCTGCGAGATCCGTGTGCGGTACGGCTGTAAGCATCCGGTGAAGGACGCAGGTCAGGCCGCTTGAGCATCCAGCGCCGTCGGCGTCCAGTTCCACGGAAGCAATTGTTCCAGTTTGCTCGTCGGCGTGTCAGCGATGTTGGCGAGGACATCAGCAAGCCAGGCTTGCGGATCGATGTCGTTGAGCTTTGCGCTCATGATCAGCGTCGCCATGAAGGCTGCGCGATCAGCACCACGATCCGATCCGGCGAAGAGCCATGACTTCCTTCCGAGAGCAAAGCCTCGCAGCGCCCGCTCGGCTGCATTGTTCGTCAGGCAAATTCTCCCATCTTCCAGGAATGACGTGAAGCCGTCCCAACGCTTCAGCATGTAATCGATAGCCTCGGCGACAGGAGAACTGCGCGACAGCTTTGCCCGCTCGGTCCGCATCCAGTCCTCGAGTTCTTTGACGAGTGAGAGGCTGTCGATGCGACGGCGCTGCAGGCGTTCGTCGGCGGCAAGCCCGTTGATCTCCCGCTCGATGTCGAACAGGGCATCGATCCGTTTGACAGCCTCCAGCGCCAGCGGCGAGATCGGCATGGCACGGCTGCCGCGTTTGGCATTCGTGGCAATGTCAGCGAGCACAAAGAACTTGCGGCGTGAGTGCGCCCAGCACAGTGCCTGCGTCAGCGGATCGGGATCGCGGTCAACCTTGAACAGGGGATTGTAGCCGCCATAAGCATCCGCTTGCAGAATGCCGGTAAAGGTCTTCAGGTGGCGCTCGGGATGCTCCTGCCGCCGGTCCCGCGACGCATAGTAAAGAGCTGCCGGTGGTGACTGCCCGCTGAACGGTCGGTCATCCCGGACATATGTCCAGATGCGCCCCGTATCGGTTTTGCCTTTCGCCAGGATCGGCACGGTGGTGTCGTCGCCATGCAGCCGCTCGGCGGCCAGAACATGCGCCTCGATCAACGAATGAATGGGCTTCAGCGCCGCCGCGCAAGCACCGACCTGGTCGGCCAGTGTCGATAAGCTGAGGTCGATCCCCTCTCGGCCATAGCGCTCGCTCTGGCGGTTCAGCGGTTGATGCTGGGCGAACTTCTCAAACAGGATCATCGCCAGCAGGTTCGGCCCGGCAAAACCGCGCGGCGTCACATGGAAAAGTGCGGGCGGCTGAGTGATCTTCTCGCATTCGCGGCAGGAGAACTTCTCCCGCACAGTCTGGATGACTTTCCACTGGCGCGGGATCACCTCCAGCGTCTCGGTGATGTCCTCGCCGAGCTTCGACAGCCTGGCGGAACCGCAGCAGCGGCAACTCGTCGGGGCGGCGATGACGACGCGCTCGCGCGGCAGGTGTTCGGGAAACGGCTTCCGTGATGGACGCTTTCGCTCGAACGCCCGGACTGTAGAAGCCTTGGCAGCAATCTCCGCCGCCAGTTCGTCTTCACCAGCGTCGGCTTCGAGTTCCTCGAGTTGCAGCTCCATCTGCTCGAGAAGTCGCGCCTTGCGCTCGGACCGGCTGCCGTAAAGTTCACGGCGAACCTTCTCGATCTCCAGCTTCAACCGCGCGATCAGCGCTTCTGAATGTGACACGAGCGCCTTGGCACTGGCGGCTTCCGCCTCGGCTTTCATACGCCAGGCACGCTCTTGCGCCAGCAGTGCAAGCGCACTGGCAAGATCGTCAGGAAGCTGTTCGGCCGCATCGTTCATGGTAGGATGGAATCATATTCGACCCAGCCATTCCAGTGCTTTTGCTCATCCTGCCGACGTCGGTCGCCAGGTTTTTTGCGGCATCCGCCAGTCTATACCTTCCAGCAGATAACCGAGCTGCGCCGGTGTGATCACCACCGATCCATCTGCCGCCGACGGCCAGACGAAGCGTCCGCGTTCAAGCTTCTTCGTAAACAGGCAGGCTCCCTGGCCGTCATGCCAGATGACCTTGATCAGGCCACCACCGCGACCGCGGAACACGAACAGGTGTCCGCACATCGGATCGCGCTTCAGCGTCTCCTGCACCATCAGCGATAGGCCGGGGAAGCCTTTGCGCATGTCCGTATGGCCTGTCGCCAGCCAGACCTTCACACCACTCGGAACCGGGATCATCTCCGTTCCAGCACGACATCGAGAATACGGCCCAGCGCCTCGGTATCGATGTCGCTGTCCACGCGAATACGACGGCCCCGACCCAGCTCAATCGTCACATCGCTACGCTTCCGGCGGGACTGCGATGGGGCAGGCGGCCCCGAGGGAATGGGCGTGGCTGGAGGCGCGGCCTCGGATAGGATCACCGGCACCAACGTGCTCGCCGTTTCCGTCTTCGGCTCCTCGATTTGGCAAAGCTCCTTGCGCCAACGGAAAAGCTGGCTGACATGGATACCGGCCGCACGGGCAATCTCGGAAAGCACCGCATCTGGCTCAAAGCAGGCCGCAACAAGCCGCTCTTTGTCTTCCCGAGACCAGCGCCGTCGGCGCTCGACAGACGTGTCACTTCAATCGGATGCTTCGTCATAGGACTACTCCTAGTGTTTGCACTAGGACTTCCGATGTTCGTCTCAACCTCGCAAGACGGCCCTCACCGGGCGCTTACGTACGGCTATCGCCGCGTGCATGTGCTGTTGGAACGCGAGGGTTGGGGCACCAACATCAAGCGAACCTACCGCATTTACAGGGACTTGGGGCTACAGTTGCGGAACAAGACACCGAAGCGGGGGGTAAAAGCCAAGCTTCGCGAGGATCGGCACATGGCCGTCGGACCCAACGACGTCTGGGCGATGGACTTCGTTCACGACCAACTCGCAACGGGTAAGAAACTGCGCGTGCTGACGGTGGTCGACACCTTCTCGCGCTACGTGCCGGTGCTTGATCCACGTCATAGCTATAGAGGCGAAGACGTTGTGCAAACCCTTGAACGGGTGTGCCAAAAAGCCGGCTATCCGAAAACGATCCGTGTCGACCAAGGGACCGAGTTCGTGTCGCGCGACTTGGACCTGTGGGCCTATTCCAAGGGTGTGACGTTGGACTTCTCACGCCCCGGCAAGCCGACTGATAATGCTTTCATCGAAGCGTTCAATGGCCGCTTCCGTGCAGAATGCCTGAACCAGCATTGGTTCCTGACCCTTGCGGATGCCCGCGAAAAGATGGAGGATTGGCGTAGATACTACAATGAGGAAAGACCTCATGGTGCGATCGGCAACAAGGTGCCGATCTCGTTGGTGAATTCGGGAGGCGCAACCAGCCCGCCTCCCTGAATGAAGCCGGAAAACTCTAGCATCCGGTGGTCCAACGT
>NZ_PSOW01000025.1:0-83158 GCF_003013335.1 Rhizobium sp. H4 | reverse complement strand
GAACACAAACCAGCATCAGCCAATCCGCTTGAGTTTCTTTAGAGCGAGAGACTTCGTCGCCAGCAGCGCCGCCGCCCTCGTTCAGTGAGTGGGCTTATAGAACCAACCCCTTTTCCAAGTCAACAGCCATACCAAAAGTTTTTTGACATTTTTGTAACAGGTTGAAAATCAAGGGGTTTTAGCAACCATCTCCAAAAACGACGGAATCCACCGCCCGAATGGGCGGTTTTGCAGATTCGTTTTCGCCTAATCCCGAAGAACGGCTTCGGCGAGGGAGACAAGACCTATATAGGAAGCCCGGCCCGGAATTCCAGGGCGCTTGCTTATAACGCGCCTCGCTCGCTAATTTGGCGATGAAGACGAACCGGCGGAGTGAAGAATGCTTGTCCTCGATGAACAACAGACGCGCGCGGCCCTACCCTGGCCGGAACTGATCGAGGCGATCGCCCGCATGTTCCAAAGCGACTGCGTCATGCCGGTGCGCCATCACCATGAGATGGATGTGCCTGATGAGGAGAGCGCGACGCTGCTGCTGATGCCCGCCTGGGTTCCCGGCCGCTATGCCGGCGTGAAGACCGTCTCGGTCTTTCCCGGCAATATGCGGCGCGGCCTGCCGGCGATCTTCGGAACCTATCTTCTTTCCTCCGGCGCCACCGGCGAAATGCTGGCCGCCATCGACGGCGGCGAGCTGACCGCGCGGCGGACGGCGGCGGCATCGGCGCTGGCGGCACGTTATCTCGCCCGCCCCGACGCGGAGGAGCTGCTTGTCTGCGGCACCGGCCGGCTGTCGCTCAATCTGATGCTTGCCCACGGCACGACGCGGCCGATCAAGAGGTACCGGGTCTGGGGCCGAAACGGGCAAGCTGCCGAAAAGATCGCGACTGAAGCACGGGCGCTCGGGCTGGATGCCGAGGCGGTCACCCATGTGGAAACGGCGGCGCGAACGGCCGATATCATTTCCTGCGCCACGCTTTCCAGCGAGCCGCTGATTTCAGGCGAATGGCTGAAATCAGGCGCCCATCTCGATCTCGTCGGCGCCTTCAAGCCGAGCATGCGCGAAAGCGACGACGAGGCCATCCGCCGTGCTTCGGTTTATGTCGATACCCGCGCCGGCGCCGTCAGCGAGGCCGGTGATATCGTCCAGCCGCTGAAAAGCGGTGTGCTCAGGGACAGCGATATCCGGGCAGAGCTTGCGGAACTGGTCAGCGGTGCCCAGGGCGGGCGCAGCCATGATGACGAAATCACGCTGTTCAAGTCGGTCGGCGCAGCGCTCGAGGATCTTGCCGGGGCGATTCTCGCCTATGAGACAGTGACGGGCCGAAAGTGACGATCAGCGCATCATTGCCGGAGCTTCCGGTTTCACACGTCCTGCCGGCCGTCGGTGCGGCGTTGGCCAATGAGGGGCGCGCCGTCCTTTCCGCGCCGCCTGGCGCGGGCAAGACGACGCTCGTGCCGCTTTACCTGCTTGACCAGGCCTGGCGCGGCGACGGCAAGATCATCCTGCTGGAGCCGCGGCGGCTGGCGGCGCGGGCGGCGGCAAGCCGGATGGCGTCGTTGATCGGTCAACAGGTTGGCGGCACGGTCGGCTACCGCATGCGCCTCGACAACCGGATCTCGGCGGCGACACGGATCGAAGTGGTGACTGAAGGGGTCTTTGCCCGGATGATCCTCGACGATCCCGAACTCACCGGTGTCTCCGCCGTGATCTTCGACGAATTCCACGAGCGTTCGCTCGATGCCGATTTCGGGCTGGCGCTGGCGCTCGACGTTCGATCCGCCCTGCGCGAGGATCTGCGCATCCTCGTGATGTCGGCGACCCTCGACGTCGAACGTGTGGCCGCCCTGCTCGACCATCCGCCTGTCATCGAAAGCCTGGGGCGCAGCTTTCCGATCGATATCCGTTACCAGGATCGACCGGGCGGCGAGCGCATCGAGGATGCCGTCACGCGGGCGATAGTCGACGCACACGCCAATGAGGCCGGCTCGATCCTGGCCTTCCTGCCCGGCCAGGCGGAAATCACGCGAACCGCCGAACGCCTGGCAGGACGATTCGGACCCGAAACACTGATTGCGCCGCTCTACGGCAATCTCAGCCAGAAGGAGCAGGATGCGGCGATCCGCCCGGCACCTGCCGGAACGCGCAAGATCGTGCTTTCGACGTCGATTGCCGAAACCTCGATCACCATCGACGGCGTCAGGATCGTGATCGACAGCGGGCTGCAGCGCCTGCCGGTATTCGAGGCGTCGACCGGAATTACCCGGCTGGAGACGGTGCGCGTGTCGCGGGCTTCCGCCGATCAGCGGGCCGGCCGTGCCGGACGAACGGAACCGGGCATCGCCGTTAGGCTGTGGCACCAGGGACAGACGGCGGCGCTGCCGGCCTTCACACCGCCGCAGATCCTTTCCAGCGATCTCTCCGGGCTGGTGCTCGATCTCGCCCATTGGGGCGTTCAGGACCCGGCATCGCTTGCCTTTGTCGATCAGCCGCCGGAGACGACGCTTAAGGAGGCGCGGGCGCTGCTCGCCCAGGTCGGCGCGCTCGACAAGGATGGAGCGCTGACGGGGCGCGGCAAGATGATGCGCGATCTCGCTTTGCCACCGCGGCTTGCCGCCATGGTGGTTTCATCAGGCGAATCCGGACATGCCAGGGATGCGGCGTTGATCGCCGTGCTTCTCACCGAACAGGGACTGGGCGGAACCAATATCGACATCGAGGAGCGGCTGCGGCGCATCAAGGCCGAGCGCGGCGAAAGAGCAGAGGCCTCGCGGCGGCTGGCCGGGCGATTGGCGACCGGCCTCGACAGAGTTGCCGCTGCGGCGCCGGCGCTTGCGGGCCAGCTGCTGCTGCATGCTTTTCCGGATCGGATCGCGCTTCAGCGCGGCGGGCGCGGCCGATTCGTGATGGCGAACGGGCGTGGCGCCGAGCTGCCGGAAACCGAGAGGTTGGCCGGCAGCCAGATGCTTGTCATCGCCGACCTGACCGGACGGGCGGCGCAGGCGCGGGTTCTGGCGGCAGCCGAGGTAACCCGCGGCGACGTCGAAGCCGAACTGCCGGGCGAGATCAAAACCGGCGATCAGATCTTCTTCGACCGGCAAAGCCGGCAAGTCAGGGCGCGGCGAGCAACCCGGCTCGGCGCGATCGTCTTCGAAGAGACGCCCTTGCCACGCCCCTCAGGGGCCGCGGTCACCCAGGCGCTGATGGAAGGCGTGCGCGAGCTCGGGCTCGATCAGCTTGCCTTCTCGAAGGAGGCCGTACAGCTTCGCGAGCGGATCGGATTTCTTTACAGGACGATCGGCGATCCCTGGCCCGATGTCAGCGATGAGGCCCTGCTTTCCCGGCTGGAAGACTGGTTCGGCCCGTTTCAGACGGAAGCCCGCGGCCTCTCCGAAATTTCAGCGGCCGGGCTGTCGAACGGTCTGATGTCGCTGGTGCCGTACGCGTTGCAGCGCGAGCTCAGCCGGCTTGCGCCGACCCATTTCGAAGCGCCGACCGGCCAGCGGCATCCGATCCAATATGAAGGCGAGGAGCCGGTTCTGACGATCCGCGTGCAGGAGCTGTTCGGCCTAAAGCAGCACCCGGCGATTGCCGGAGGCCGCCTGCCGCTGCTGCTCGAACTCACCTCGCCGGCGCACCGGCCGATCCAGACGACACGCGACCTGCCGGGCTTCTGGGCCGGCTCGTGGAGGGATGTGCGCGCCGATATGCGCGGGCGCTATCCCCGCCATCCCTGGCCGGAGCGGCCGGAAGATGCGTTGCCGACGACACGGGCAAAACCGCGTGGTACATGAGGCCCATTGAAGGAGCCCCTCGGCATGATTGACAAGACGGAAAGCCCCACGCTGGAGGATCGGCACAGCAGCCGCAGGCTGCGCCTGCAGACGCTGGTGCGGCTGCGCTGGCTTGCCGTCGGTGGGCAGGCGCTGACGGTTTTCGTCGTTGCCTTTTGGCTGAAATTTCCCTTGCCGCTGATCGCCAGCTCCTCGTTGATCGCCGCCCTTGCCGGGGTGAATTTCTACCTGACGATCCGCTACCCTCCGACACACCGGCTGGGACCACCGGCTGCCTTTGCACTGCTCGGCTTCGATCTTCTGCAGCTCTGCGCACTGCTTTTCATCACCGGCGGCCTTGCCAATCCTTTCGCAGCGCTTGTCTGCGTGCCTGTTATCATCTCCTTTGCCTCGCAGCCGATCCGCTACAGCACCGCGCTGATCGGCGTTGCGATGGTCTGCATCACCGTGCTTGCCTTTTCCCCCTTTCCGCTGCCCTGGTTCGACGGGGCGGAGATCAACGTCCACAATGTCATGCAGTTCGGCGTCTGGTGCTCGATCGCCTCGACAATGGCGTTTGCCGCTTTCTATGCCTACCGGGTTTCGATGGAGGCCGGTCAGCTTGCCGATGCGCTGGCTGCGACCGAACTGGTGCTACAGCGGGAAAAACACCTTTCGCAGCTTGACGGACTGGCGGCGGCGGCCGCCCACGAGCTCGGAACGCCGCTTGCAACGATCAGCGTCGTCGCCAAGGAAATGGAGCGGGAACTCAAGGACGACGACCGCTTCCGCGAGGACGTGATGCTGCTGCGCAGCCAGAGCGAACGCTGCCGTGACATCCTGCGGCGACTGACGACGCTTTCCTCGGAAGACGAGGCGCATATGCGCCGCCTGCCGCTGTCTTCGATGATCGAGGAGATCGTTGCGCCGCACCGGGAATTCGGTATCCGATTGGAGCTGATCGAAAAAAGCCCGCGCAAGGACGAACCGGTGACCGACCGCAATGCTGGTATTATGTACGGGCTCGGCAACCTGATCGAAAATGCCGTCGACTATGCCCGGGAGAAGGTGACCGTGACGGTCGAGCATGATCACGACAAGGTGCGGATCGTCATCGAGGACGACGGCAACGGTTATGCGCCCGATATTCTGACGCGGATCGGCGAGCCCTATGTGACCAAGCGGCAGAAGGAGGATACGGCCGGCGGGCTCGGGCTCGGACTGTTCATCGCCAAGACGCTGCTGGAACGCTCCGGCGCATCGCTGATTTTCGAGAACCGCGACCCGGAAAGTGCCGGCGCGCGCATCCGCATCGAATGGCCGCGGATGCTGATCGATGCAAATTCGACAAAATGAAATTATGGGCATAAACAGGATTTGCGGTTGACCGAGCTCGGGCGCGGAACCGCCGGGACCGAAGACGATGACAGAACAAACTCATGACAATCTCGCCGCCTCAGATGAAGACCATATCGGTCCCGACGCTAGCCTGCTGATCGTTGACGACGACGGGCCGTTCCTGCGCCGGCTGGCCAGGGCGATGGAGACACGCGGCTTCCAGGTGGAGACCGCCGAATCAGTCGCCGAAGGCGTTGCAAAATCGAAAGGGCGACCGCCGAAATATGCGGTGGTCGACCTTCGGCTCGGCGACGGCAACGGGCTCGACGTCATCGAAGCGATCCGCCAGCGGCGCGACGACACCAGGATCATCGTACTGACCGGCTACGGCAATATTGCCACGGCGGTGACGGCGGTAAAACTCGGGGCCGTCGACTATCTCGCAAAGCCCGCCGATGCCGACGACGTGTTCTCGGCGCTGACGCAGCGGCCGGGCGAAAAGGCGGAGCTTCCCGAAAACCCGATGTCAGCCGACCGCGTGCGTTGGGAACACATCCAGCGGGTCTATGAAATGTGCGAGCGCAATGTTTCGGAAACGGCGCGCCGGCTCAACATGCACCGGCGCACGCTGCAGCGCATCCTCGCCAAACGCGCGCCGAAATAGCAAACACGCCGCCGTCAGATTGGCGGCCTCAATCTCACTCAGGCGTAAGCCAAGCTGCGGCAGGCCGAAATAAATAAAGAAGAGCTGATGAGCTCCACATCGGCCGTTACGGCTTCAGCCGGGCCTCGCCAGGCTCCCGGGCCAGTCGCACGACCGGCCCAGCTTTTTACGGTCAGAGGCTCTTGTCGAGCGGCTGGTGAAGCCACTTCATCGAGATGTCGTCCAACGTGCCGTCCTTCTTGGAGGCGGCGATGATCTCGTTAACCTTGGCCATCAGTTCCGGCTCGTTCTTGTTCATGCCGACATAGCAGGGCGAGTTCTTGATCAGGAACTTCAGTTCGGGTTACGGGGCGGATTCTTGTCAAGAATTGCGGCGGCCACGACATTGCCGGTCACCACTGCTACGACCTGACCCGACAGGAAGGCCGAGATCGTGCCGATATTGTCCTCGTAGCGCTTGATGGTCGCATCGGCAGGCGCAACCTTCGTGAGCTCCAGATCCTCGATCGAACCGCGGGTCACGCCGACGACCTTTCCGGACAGATCGTCAAGCGATTTGATCGCCACGTCGTCTGGAGCGAAGACGCCGTTGAAATAGGGCGCGTAAGCATCGGAGAAGTCGATCACCGCGGCGCGTTCCGGGTTCTTGCCAAGGCTCGAGATTACCAGATCGACCTTTTTCGTCTGCAGATATGGTACGCGGTTTGCGGATGTTACCGGCACCATCTCGAGCTTCGCCCCGAGTTTCTCAGCGATGAGCGTCGCCATGTCGATATCATAGCCCTGAGGCTTCATGTCGGTGCCGACAGAACCGAACGGCGGGAAATCCTGCGGGACCGCTATGCGGACCGTCTTGCTGGACGTAATGTCCGACAACGTGTCGGCACGGGCTGCTGAAACAGGGAGGGCCAGGCTGAGGGCGGCGCTTCCCACGGCGGCAAGGATAGCGATGAAGTGCCTCTTATGCATTGATTGTTCCTTTCCAGTTTGGCGTTTCGTCAGTGGCAGGCGTGCAAATTCGACGTGCAGGGCACGTCTGCAGTGCGGCAACTAGCGGCCAAGGCAGGCAAGACGAATCTTCCTTCCGCGACTGGACGGTCATGGGCTTACACGAAAGCGTGCGACAGCATGTTCAGTGGCGCAGCTCTGCGATTCATCCCAGTTCCCCTTTGCGCGCCCATATTTTTCGGCGTCGTTCCTTGCTGGCAATTACGATACTAAAATTTCAGATTGTCAACTGATCGATACTAGTGTTTTAATTCGAACATGAAATGAGGCCTTCATGACAGAAGCGACGCGCAAGCCGCGCATGCTCGAAAAACGCATTCAGAGCCAGTACGGCGATCTTCCGGGCAGCGAGCGCGCGCTCGCCGATCTGATCCTGGAATTTCCCGGCGACCTCCTGGTTTATTCAGCGACGGAGCTCTCCGAGCGCGGCGGCGTCTCGAAAGCGGCCGTTACCCGTTTCGTCAAACGCCTCGGCTATCAGGATTATCGCGAGATGCAGCGCGAGGTCCGGGAGGCGCAGGAAGCCGGAGAGCCGGTTTATCTCAATACCGGCCTGCTCGGACCCGCGCCCGACAGCACCCGTCTGCAACAGCATCTCGAGCGCGATATCGCCAATCTGCGTCAGACCTTCGAGGCGGTGAGTCCTGACGATCTCGGCGAGGTCGTTCGCCGTTGCCTCACGGCTCGGCGAGTCTGGGTTCTCGGCTTTCGCAACAGCTACTTTTTCGCCGCCTACCTCCGCCGGCAACTGATCCAGGTCCGCTCCGACGTCACGCTTCTCCCGGCTGCCGGGCAGACGTTGATGGAGGAGCTGGCCGGCGCTAAGCCTGACGATCTAATGATTGCCGTCGGCCTGCGACGCCGAACGCCGGCGCTGGGGCGCGCGATGAAGATCGTTCGCGATCTCGGCGTGCCCATCGCCTTTTTCACCGATCGCGTAGCGGTCACCACCCCGAAGTTTGCGACCTGGACCTTTCCCTGCCAGGTGCGGGGCATGTCGCTGTTCGATTCCTATGTCGCGGTGATCAGTCTTGCCAACTACCTCTGCACCGAAGTCGTTGCCGCGGCCGGCGAAGGAGGGCGCGAGAGGCTGAGCCGCATCGAAGATCTCTTTGCGCTGATGGAAGAGATCGACCCCAGCAATTGATGTCGCTCCGGCATTGGGGCCGGAGCAGAAGGAAATGCGATGCTGATTGATGAAATTGAGCTTTTCCACGTTGCGATGCCGCTCAAGGCGCCATGGCGGACGGCCTTTGGCGAGGAGACCACCATCGACTCGATCCTGGTTCGGTTGAGGGGAGAGGGCCAAGACGGCTGGGGTGAGACCGCACCTTATCGCCTGCCGCAGTTTTCGCCGGAATGGGCTTCCGGAGCTTTTGCGCTGCTACGCGACGTCATGGCGCCGGCACTGATCGGCAAGCGCATCGACAGTGCTGAAATTCTGCAGGAGGAACTGGCGCCGCTGAAGGGCAATCATTTCGCGAAGGCCGGCCTCGATACCGCCTGGTGGGATCTTGCCGCGAAGCTCGCCGGCGAGCCGCTCTGGAAGATGATCGGCGGAAAGGGACCGGACGCAATCGTCGGCGCCGATATATCGGTGCTGGATGATCTCGACGAACTCGTCGCAGCGGTCGGCAAGACGCAGGAGGACGGTTTCCAGAGGACGAAACTGAAATTCCGTCGTGGATGGGGGCTCGAAATGGTCGCCCGCGTGCGCGAAGCCTTCCCCGATGCGGTTCTGCATGTCGATTGCAACAGCGCGTTCACGCTTGATGATATCGCCATGTTTCGCGAACTCGACCGATTCGGCCTCGCGATGATCGAGCAGCCGCTTGCCTATGACGACCTCATAGACCACGCGCGTCTCCAAGCCGAACTGAAGACGCCGATCTGCCTGGACGAGAGCATCACAACGCTCGACCGGGCCCGAAAGGCGATTGATATCGGCGCCTGCGGCTGGATCAACATCAAGCCCGGCCGGGTCGGCGGCTTGACCAATGCAATCGCCATTCATGACCTCTGCGCTGCCCGCAATATTCCCTGCTGGATCGGCGGCATGCTTGAATCCGCTGTCGGACAAGGACCGGCGCTCGCGCTGTCGACGCTCTCCAACGTCAAATATCCCTGCGACATCTTCCCAAGCGATCGGCTTTATCAGACGGATCTCTCGGAGCCGGAAATCGTCCTTAGCGGACCGGGGCGCATCACGGCATCGGATCAGCCTGGCCATGGGTTTTGGCCCAATTCAGAACGCCTGACGCGTGTTTCGCGCGCATATGCTGCCGTTTCCAATAAGGCGCGCCGCGATCCTTCCAGTTCGCGCCTTGCGCTTTAGAACTCTCTCGCATGTCGGATCGTTTGCAGGAGGGCGGATTCCTACGCCGTTAGACGTCGTCCACCGTGAACGGTTTTCCGTTCGCCCATTCGGCCATCATCAGCCTTTGGGCGGCGGCACGCGAGAAATTGAGCGTGACGGATTTGCGTGTGGCCGGCGCCATACGGTGTTCCGGCGCGTCGCGAAGCATATGGGCGCCGTAGCCGTCCGAGAGGAAAAGCCCGCACTCCTCCGGGAAGATGTCGAGCGGCACGCCTTCGTGAGTCGCGAAGAACAGCCGGTCGCAATGCAGCCTGTATTCCGGCCATTTGCGGTCCACCCTGAAATCCTCGATCGAGGTCTTGATTTCGATGATCCAGACCTCGCCCTTTTCCGAAATGGTAATCAGATCGGCACGGCGGCCGCTGGCGAGCGGCAGTTCGGGCAGCACGGCGTGGCGCATTTCATGCAGCAATATCTGCGTTCCCCGCCGCACCATCATGGCCCTGTCCGATTGCCGGCCATCGATTAACGGATTGTTATTGTAAACGCTCAAAATCGTCATGGATAACCATCCCAGGGGCTGGCGTGTTGTTGCAAAAAAACCATGCGCTTTTAATTTGCGCGGCAGACGGATTTGCCGCCCAGCAGCAGCCTTGCAAAGCGCAAGTTAATCGAAAATAAACCATAATCAACGATGGTCGAAAGACCGTTCTCCTTGCCCGAAAACTTCAAGAGTCATCTATGCGCATTCGCAATGCATTCCCTGTATTTGGCCTGCTGACGACGCTCGCACTGGCCGGCTGCTCCACGACATCAGACAGCGCATCCGTCGACGACAAGGGCGCAGGCCCGACGGTACAGACTGCTCAAATCTTCAATGACGCCTATGGCGTGACGAAGGATGCCGGATACTCCCTGCCGGCGATCCCGATCGACAGGGTCAAGCCGCAGTTCCGCCGCCAGGTCGTCAGCTACCAGACCACCGAGCGTCCCGGCACGATCATCGTCAACACGCGCGAGCGCTTCCTCTATTACATCCTGCCCAACGGCAAGGCGATGCGCTACGGCATCGGCGTCGGCAAGCAGGGCTTTGCATGGGCGGGCACCGCCTACGTCGCCTGGAAGCAGGAATGGCCGACCTGGCACCCGCCGAAGGAAATGGCCGTTCGCCGCCCCGACGTCGCCAAATATGTCGAAGACGGCATGGGCCCGGGTCTCAGCAATCCGCTCGGCGCACGCGCCATGTATCTCTTCAACGAGGACGGCAAGGACACGCTCTTCCGCCTGCACGGCACGCCGGAATGGGCTTCGATCGGCACCGCCGCTTCCTCGGGCTGCATTCGCCTGATGAACCAGGACGTCATCGACCTCTACAGCCGCGTTCGTCCCGGCAAGGGCACGTCCAAGGTCGTCGTCATCCAGTAAGGTAATTGCCTAATCGGTATAAAAAAGGCCGCCGGACCATCGTTCCGGCGGCCTTTCTTATTCTCGTCGCGATCTTCAGATTCGCTCGTTGCGCTTTAGCTCCTTGTTTTTGCGCCTGTCGTTGGCGCAAAACCGCTGCATAGTTTTGCGCGACATGCTAGGCGCTCAACCGGCCTGCTTGGCCTTGAGCTCGAGGCGGCGGCGGTGAAGCACCGGCTCGGTATAGCCGTTCGGCTGTTCCCTGCCCTTCAACACCAGCTCGAGAGCGGCCTGGAAAGCGATTGACCCATCGAAATTGCCGGCCATCGGCCGATAGGCAGGGTCCTGCTGGTTCTGTTTGTCGACAACGGTGGCCATTCGCTTCATCGTTTCGACGATCTGAGCTTCGCTGACCACCTTGTGATGCAGCCAGTTCGCCATGTGCTGGGCCGAAATGCGCAAAGTGGCGCGATCCTCCATCAGGCCGACATTGTTGATGTCGGGCACCTTCGAGCAACCGACGCCCTGATCGACCCAGCGCACGACGTAGCCGAGGATGCCCTGCGCGTTGTTGTCGAGCTCGCGCTGGATTTCCTCCTGAGACCAGTTCGGCCGCACCGCGACCGGCACCGAGAGAATGTCGGAGAGTTTGGCGCGGGCACGATCCTTCAGCCCCTGCTGGACACGGGCGACGTTGACGCGATGATAATGCGTCGCGTGAAGCGTCGCAGCCGTCGGCGACGGCACCCAGGCGGTGTTGGCGCCGGCTTTGGGATGGGCGATCTTCTGCTCCAGCATCGCCGCCATCAGATCCGGCATCGCCCACATGCCCTTGCCGATTTGAGCATGGCCGGCGAGGCCGCATTCGAGGCCGATATCGACATTCCAGTTCTCATAGGCCGATATCCAGGCGGCCTGGCGCATGTCACCCTTGCGAATCATCGGACCAGCTTCCATCGAGGTATGAATCTCGTCGCCGGTGCGATCGAGGAAGCCGGTATTGATGAAGACGACGCGCTCGCGGGCGGCGCGGATGCATTCCTTGAGATTGACCGTCGTGCGGCGCTCCTCGTCCATAATGCCCATCTTGATGGTGTTGCGCGCCACCCCAAGCGCATCCTCGACCCGCGAGAAGATCTCGACGGCGAAGGCGACTTCTTCCGGTCCATGCATCTTCGGCTTGACCACATACATCGAGCCGGTGCGGGAATTTTTCCTGCGGCCGGCCGGGCCAATATCGTAGAGCGCGATCAGGCCGGTGATGACGGCATCCATGATGCCCTCGGGCACTTCGTTGCCGTCACGGTCGAGAATGGCCGGGTTGGTCATGAGGTGGCCGACATTGCGCACCAGCATCAGCGAGCGGCGATGCAGTTCGAAGGCGGTCCCATCCGGACCTCTATATTCCAGATCGGGGTTGAGCTTGCGGATAAAGCTCGCGTCGCCCTTTGCGACTTCTTCCTGCAGATCGCCCTTCATCAGGCCGAGCCAGTTGCGGTAGGCGACGACCTTGTCCTCGGCGTCGACGGCGGCAATCGAATCCTCGCAGTCCATGATCGTGGTGATTGCCGATTCGAGCCAGACATCGGAAATATGGGCCGGATCGGTCTTGCCGATCGCCGTTGCCGGATCGATGACGATCTCGATGTGGATGCCGTTGTTCTTCAGAAGAAGATGCGTAGGAGCGGCGGCATCGCCGCGATGTCCGGCAAAATGCCCGGCATCCCTGAGCATTGCCTGTTCGCCGTCGACCGATTTGATGACAAGCGCGCCATCCCTAACGGCGAAGCTGCCGACATCCTTCCAGCTGCTCTCCTGCAGCGGCACCGATGCATCGAGGAAATCGCGCACCCAGGCGATGACCTTCTCGCCGCGCTTCGGATTGTATCGCTTGCCCTTTTCGGCGCCGTCGCTCTCGGGAATGGCGTCCGTGCCATAGAGCGCATCATAAAGCGAACCCCAGCGGGCATTGGCGGCGTTGAGGGCATAACGCGCGTTCATGACGGGAACGACGAGCTGCGGACCGGCGATCGAGGCGATCTCGGGATCGACATTCTGTGTCGAAACCTGGAAGTCCGACCCCTCAGGCAGGAGATAGCCGATTGCGCGCAGGAAAGACTGGTAGTCATCCATATCGGTCGGAGCGCCGTGCTGGCGATACCAGTCGTCGATCTTGAGCTGCAACTCGTCGCGCTTCTTCAGCAGCGCCCGATTCTTGGGCGCGAGATCATGGACGATCGCTGAAAAATCGGCAAAGAACTTGTCCGCATCGATCGCCAGACCGGGCAGAACCTCCTGGACGAGGAAATCATGAAGGACGGCTTCGACGGCAAGACCGTTCTTATCAATACGGCTCATTCGACATTCTCCCTGGCAACGACGTTGAATGCTGCCACTTTGCCCGGCTTTCATTCACAGTCAATTCCGCAATAATTCGAAAGATTTATGCCGCCTGGGAAATTATGCGTGGGGTCACGCGCATCGGTAGTCCGTTCTGCGGCTGCGTCGTCAGCTTCTGCACCGGCCAGGGGTTCGTCGCTTCCGTCTGGTCGAAGCGGAAACGGTGCATCATGACCGCAAGCGCGATCACCGCCTCCTGCAGGGCAAAGGTCGCTCCGATGCAGACGCGCGGACCGGCGCCGAACGGCAGGAATTGGAAACGGCCGATGCTGCCGCGATTTTCCGGGAAGAATCGTTCCGGCATATAGGCGCGCGGCTTGTCCCAATAGAGTTCGTGACGGTGCAGCGTCCAGGGCATGATGAGCACGGTGATGTCGGCAGGTATCCCGACCCTTTCACCCTTCGCATTGATCCAGACGTCATCTGCGATCGCGGCGCGATTGATCGAGGGTGCGGGAGGATAGAGCCGCAGCGCCTCCTCGAACGCGGCCCGCGTCACCGGCATCAGATCCAGCCATTCGACGGGGTCGGCGCCGGTTGCGAGAACAGCGTCGATCTCCGTTTCCATGGCTTCGCGAATATGCGGACTGTTTGCGACACAATAGAGCGTCCAGGCCAGCGCCCGCGCAGTCGTCTCGTGGCCGGCGCCGATGAAGGTCAGGATGTTGTCCTCGATCTCATCCTTGGTCAGGCCGTCGGGACCGGCCTGTTCGAGAAGCAGGGTCAGAAAATCGTCCGGTGCGCCGGCGCGATCGGCCTTCATCTTCGCAAGCCGCATATCCATCGTATCACGCACGATTGCCCTGAATTTCTCCAGCACCTTCTGGCCGCCGATGCGGGTAAGGCGCGGCACCCAGGAGGGCGCGCGCAACAGGTCCATCGGATCGACGCGGCCCATGCGGTGGAGAAGCTGGTTGACGTCATCGGCGAAATGGCCGCTGGAGGAGACGATTTCACCGGAGAAAAGCGTTTCGGCAAGAATCGCAAAGGTGAGATCGGTCATGTCGGCGGCGATATCGAAGACCTGGCCGGCCGGACCGGCGCCCTCGTATTTGCGGACGTATTCTTCGGATTGCCGCAGCATCTGGCCGGCGAAACCCTTTGCGTGGCGCGGCGTGAAGACGGGTGCGACCGCTTTTCGCGACCGTTTCCAGACCTGCCCCTCCGCCGTCAGCAGGCCGTCCCGCAGGATCGGCCGCAACACCAGCTGGCGAATGTCGGACATGCGATAGTTCGCTGCGTTGTCGACCAGCACGTGTTTGATCAGGCCGGGATCGTTGACGATCAGTGTGTGCTGACCGAAGAAACTCGTCTTGATCCAGGGCAGCGTGTAGGACGGCTCACCCCACAGTTCGAGCGGATTGCGCAGGATGATGCGGATGATCTCAAGCCGGCTCGGCGGCACGGTGCGCGGCAGCGGCGCCGGCGGAACGAAGGGATCAGGACGCATGTCCATCGGAAAAGCCTTTCGGGGAAGATCAACGCTTCCCGTCAGGCTTGAAGCTAGAGCAGGCCCATGAGTTCGTCCAGCTTGTCGTTGATCAGCCAGCCGTAATAATTCTCTTCGGGCCAGACGGTCGCACCGGAAGAACGGTTTTTCGCAGCAAGTGCCGCGGCGCGCTGGCGCGAATTGCCGACATTATACAGCGTCGCCGTCAGGCCGGGATTGCCCGAGATATCCATGCCGGCAATCTCCTTGTAATCGTCGATCGACCTGCGGATGGAAGCGGCGACGAAGGCGAGCGAGATATCGGGGTCCATAATCGCCCTGTAAACGGCGCCGGCATTCTTCTCGTTCAGCTTCGGATAACCCGACACGCGACTGACGAGATCGGAGAGCATCAGCGCCGTCAGCGGATTGACCTGGCCGAGGCCAAAAGTCTGGCCGGCATAAAAGGGCTGGAAGAAGACCGCGCTGAACCGGTTATTGGGGAAGCTCTGGCCGCCGACCGTCTTGCCGCGGAAATCGCTTTCCCAGACATCTTCCCGGCAGGACCAGAGCGTGTAGGAATCGCTCTTGCCCTTGCACTGAGCAAATTGCGGCCGCGCCACGAAATCATCGACGCTTTCGCCGTCATAGGCGAAGCGGAAGCTTTCTCCGGCGTAGGAGGCGGCCTTGACATAATAGGCCTGCAGCCGGTCATAGGCGTCGACATTATAGGTGTGCTCGCCGACGATCGCGCCGATGACATGGATGGGATTGATGCCGTAAGCGCCGGAAACCTTGCGGATCTTGGCCATCAGCTCGCGATCGGTCGCCAGAAGCTCATGGACCTTCTCGTATTTCAGATCGAAGCTGCTCTTGGTGCCCTTGGTGCGGCGAACGGAAGCGCCCGGAATATCGGGCTGCTCGGCGTGACGGTTGCCCGCCGGAACGGTCTGCATGGCGAAGGCCGGCGCCGAATTCACCAGGGCAGCGGCAATCAAAAGGCTTGTCAAAAGGCGTCGCACGATCCGCTATCCCGTCCGTTCATCGTCCTGTTCGCGATGCGGCTGACTGGACCAGAATCTTGGCCGAATAAAGCCGCAGCGGAAAACAAAACGGGCCTTCACTAGAAAGTAAAAGGCCCGCTGTCGAGAGTGGATTTCGTCACAATGCGGCAGTCACGCCGGTAAAGAGACGAAGCGGTGCGCCGACATCACAGAATGAAGCGCGAGAGATCGGTATTCTGTGCGAGATCGCCGACATGTTCGCGCACATAGGCTGCATCGATGGTGATGGCCGTGCCGCCGCGATCAGGGGCGTTGTAGGAAATATCGTCCAGGACCCGCTCCATCACCGTCTGCAGGCGGCGCGCGCCGATATTCTCGACCGAGGAGTTCAAATGCACCGCGACATCGGCCAGAGCGTCGATCGCGTCGTCGGTGAAATCGAGGCTCAGGCTTTCGGTTTCCATCAGCGCGCGATACTGGCGGATGAGGCTCGCTTCCGTCTCGGTCAGGATCCGGCGGAAATCCTCCTTGTTCAGCGCCCGCAACTCGACGCGAATCGGCAGGCGGCCCTGGAGCTCCGGGAGAAGATCCGAAGGCTTGGAGACATGGAAGGCGCCGGAGGCGATGAACAGGATATGGTCAGTCTTCACAGGCCCGTATTTGGTCGAGACGGTCGTGCCTTCGACGAGCGGAAGAAGGTCGCGCTGCACGCCTTCGCGGGAAACACCGGCACCCATGCCGCCGTCGCGGGCTGCGATCTTGTCGATTTCGTCGAGGAAGACGATGCCGTCATTCTCGGTCGAACGAACGGCCTCGCGCTGGATCACCTCATTGTCGATCAGCTTGTCGGATTCGTCGCGAATCAGATCGGTATAGGAGGCCTTGACCGTGGTGCGGACCTTCTTGGTGCGGCCGCCCATCGCCTTGCCGAACATTTCCGACAAATTGAGCACGCCGATATTGGCGCCCGGCATGCCGGGGATCTCGAAGCCGCCCATGCCGGTACCGGTATCTGCCACTTCGATGTCGATTTCCTTGTCGTCGAGTTCGCCGTCCCTCAGCTTCTTGCGGAAGTTTTCACGGGTGGCGGGCGACGCGGTCGTGCCGACCAGCGCATCCAGGACACGCTCCTCCGCGCTGACATGCGCCTTGGCCTGGACCTCTCCCCGCTTCTTTTCACGCACCAGGCCGATGCCGACCTCGACCAAGTCGCGGATGATCTGCTCGACATCGCGGCCGACATAGCCGACCTCGGTGAATTTGGTGGCTTCCACCTTGATGAAAGGCGCTCCGGCGAGTTTTGCCAGGCGGCGGGAGATCTCGGTCTTGCCGACGCCGGTCGGGCCAATCATCAGGATGTTCTTCGGCATGACTTCGTCTCGCAGGCTCGGGTCGAGCTGCTGGCGGCGCCAGCGATTGCGCAGCGCAATCGCAACGGCACGTTTGGCGTCATGCTGGCCGATGATGTAGCGATCGAGTTCGGAAACGATCTCGCGGGGGGAAAAGGTGGTCATTGCGTATCATTCTCCTGGCAGCACGGGGCCTTCAGCGGCGCCCGGCCGGAATTCGTCGTTGTTTCGTCAAGTCCCTGAAAGTCAATCCCGGCCCAGCGGCCGAAAAGCATAAGGTTCAGCCTTCTACATCCAGCGATTCCACCACGAGATTGTGGTTGGTATAAACGCAGATGTCGGCGGCGATTTCGAGGGCGCGGCGGGCGATCTCTTCGGCCGATTTATCGGTGTCCATCAGCGCGCGGGCGGCGGCGAAAGCAAAATTGCCGCCGGAACCGATCGCCGTCGTACCATGCTCAGGCTCCAGGACGTCGCCATTACCCGTGATCGCCAGCGTAGTCGACTTGTCGGCGACGAGCATCATGGCTTCGAGATTACGCAGGTATTTGTCGGTGCGCCAGTCCTTGGCGAGCTCGACGGCGGCGCGCATCAGCTGGCCGGGATATTGCTCCAGCTTCTTTTCAAGCCTTTCGAGCAGGGTGAAGGCATCGGCGGTGGCGCCGGCAAAACCGGCGATCACTTCGCCCTTGCCGATGCGGCGCACCTTGCGGGCATTGCCCTTCATCACGGTCTGGCCGAGGCTCACCTGGCCGTCACCCGCCATCACCACCTTGCCGCCTTTTCGAACAGTAATGATCGTTGTCATAAAACACCTGTCTGCCCATGACGCGGGCTTTTACCTCGACCGCACATCGGCCTTGTTGAGCCCTATGTAAGCAGGCCGGAGCCGATTGCAAATGGGCCGGCTTTCTCTGCCCCGGCTTCTGGATATTTGCCGATGCGCCTGATAAGGAACGGCCTTATTCCGATGGAGGGCCAAATGGCCGAGACCGCAGCAAGCCGCACGGGCAGCGTTTCCCGCAAGACCAACGAGACCTCGATTTCCGTTTCCGTCAATCTCGACGGCACCGGCAAATCGAAGATTTCGACCGGCGTCGGCTTCTTCGACCATATGCTCGACCAGCTTTCGCGGCATTCCCTCATCGACATGGAAATCGACGCCAAGGGCGACCTGCATATCGACGACCATCATACGGTCGAGGATACCGGCATTGCGATCGGCCAGGCGATCTCCAAGGCGCTCGGCGACCGGCGCGGCATCACCCGCTATGCCTCGATCGATCTTGCCATGGACGAGACGATGACCAAGGCAGCGGTCGATCTTTCCGGCCGGCCTTTCCTCGTCTGGAACGTCGCCTTCAGCGCGCCTAAAATCGGCACCTTCGACACCGAGCTCGTGCGCGAATTCTTCCAGGCGCTCGCTCAGAATGCCGGCATCACTTTGCATATTCTCAACCATTATGGCGCCAACAACCACCATATTGCCGAGACATGCTTCAAGGCCGTCGCCCGCGCATTGCGCACGGCGACAGAGATCGATCCGAGACAGGCAGGCCGTGTTCCCTCAACGAAGGGCACGCTCGTCTGAGCCTCTCAAGGGAGCGGCGACAATGACATCCAGCTATATTTTCCTGACGCCGCCCGGCAGCGCAGGCACTCGCCTTGAGGAGACGCGGGTGATCCGCGACGCCTTCACATGGCTTGGTTTACTGTTTCCATGGGCATGGCTCCTGGTCCATCGGCTGTGGCTCTACGCGGTGGCGGCCTTTCTGATGCAGGCAATCGGCGGCGTGCTGATGGACGAACCGGGTCTCTGGCCGGCGGGAGCGGCAATCACGCTGGGCGTGAACCTGCTGGTCGGTCTGGAGGGCCAGAACCTGCGTATTCGCAACCTCGCCGGCAAGGGCTGGAACGAAGACGCGCTCATCGCGGCCGATACGATCGGCATTGCCGAAGACGTCTACTTCTCCGACAAAGCGGTCCAGCCCGATACTGACGCCGCCGTGCCGAGCTGGGACAACAAGACCCGACTGAGCAGCCCGCATGGCCAGGCCACATCGCTTGGTCTCTTTGGTTTTGATGGAGGACGCTGACGATGCGCGTCGCGATTATCGACTATGGTTCCGGCAATCTGCGCTCGGCCACCAAGGCTTTTGAGCGGGCCGCGCGCGAGGCGGGCATCGATGCGCAGATCGATCTCACCGACAAGGCTGAGGATGTTGCCGCCGCCGATCGCATCGTGCTCCCGGGCGTCGGCGCCTATGCCGATTGCCGGCGCGGCCTCGATGCCGTGCCCGGCATGGCCGAGGTGCTGGTCGAGGCTGTCGAAAGGAGGGCGCGGCCGTTCCTCGGCATCTGCGTCGGCATGCAGCTCATGTCCTCGCGCGGCCTCGAGAAGACGGTGACGCACGGTTTCGGCTGGATCCCCGGTGACGTCATCGAGATGACGCCTGACGATCCCGCGCTGAAAATTCCGCAGATCGGCTGGAACACGCTTGATCTGAAGCGAGAACATCCGCTCTTCGACGGCATTCCGACGGGAGCGCAAGGGCTGCACGCCTATTTCGTCCACTCCTACCATCTCGCCGCCGAAAATGCCGACGACGTCATCGCGACGGTCGATTATGGCGGGCCGATGACGGCTCTCGTCGGGCGCGACAACATGGTGGGCGCTCAGTTCCACCCGGAAAAGAGCCAGAAGCTCGGCCTCGCCCTCATCGCCAATTTCCTGCGCTGGAACCCGTAATACCGCCGCCTTATTTTTCCTTTATGGAAAAGGTGGAACAGGAGTGCGCTCGATGCCGGCTGCGCGGAAATCAGGCAAGGTGTTCTATACGCTGAGACCCTCCAGAGAGGGCCTGCCGCCCTTCTCGGACATCCGGCTTCCCGATGGAACGATCATCCGCCGCGTCGATGAGACCATTCACAGGAGAGCGCTTTCTAATGCGGCCAAGGCGTTGACAGAAAGGCTGGACCGATGATCCATGAATTCCTTGCCGGCAACGAGAATTCGCAACTGCGCGCCAACGGCATCAACGCCAGCGACATCACTGAAGCCGTGCTGGAATTTTATATCGAAGGCGAGGACGATCTGATCGGCCTGCTTGCCTATGCCCTCTACGAGCGGCAGAAGCGCGACTTCGTGCTCAGCTACCGCAAGCGCAATGCCGGCCGTTCGCCCAACGAGGCCGAGCTTGCCGCCGTCTCCGGCAATTATCTGTCGACCGACCTGCGCAATACGCTGCGCGACCGCGCCTCGCAGATCCTTGCCAGTTATGCCGAAACCTATGTCGAGGCGATGGAGCCGGAAATCCGGCTCGCCGCCGTCAACAGCCAGGCGCTGCGGGAGGTGCGCGACATCGAGAAATCGATGAAGCGACGCCTCGGCTTCTGGCGCCAGGTTCGCGCCGGCTTGACTGTCACCCTGTTGCTTCTTCTGCTTTTCGGCGCGGCCACCATTGCCGCTGTCTTTTTCCGCTCGGATATCGTAGATGCGTGGAATGCGCTGATGATATCGACCAGTTTACGGACGTAAGACGACATGATCCTTTTTCCCGCGATCGATCTGAAGGGCGGCCAATGCGTCCGCCTGAAGCTCGGCGACATGCAGCAGGCGACGGTCTACAACACCGATCCGGCCGCCCAGGCGAAATCCTTCCAAGAGCAGGGTTTCGAATGGCTGCATGTGGTCGACCTCGACGGTGCCTTCGCGGGGCATTCGGCCAATGGCGAGGCCGTCGAAGCGATCCTCAAGGCGACTGATAATCCGGTGCAGCTTGGCGGCGGGATCCGCACGCTCGATCACATCGAGGCCTGGCTCGCGCGCGGGCTGCGTCGCGTCATTCTCGGCACGGTGGCGGTCAGAAATCCTGATCTGGTCATCGAGGCCTGCCGGAAATTTCCCGGTCATGTCGCCGTTGGCATCGATGCCAAAGGCGGCAAGGTGGCGGTCGAAGGCTGGGCGGAAGCTTCCGAACTCGGCGTCATCGAGCTCGCCAAAAAATTCGAGGGCGCCGGCGTCGCCGCGATCATCTACACCGATATCGACCGGGACGGCATCCTTGCCGGCATCAACTGGGCTTCGACACTGGAACTTGCCGGTGCGGTCTCCATTCCCGTCATCGCCTCCGGCGGCCTTGCCTCGCTCGACGACGTCAGACGCATGCTGGAGCCGGATGCAGGCAAGCTCGAAGGCGCGATTTCGGGCCGTGCGCTTTATGACGGCCGGATCGACCCCAGGCAAGCGCTGGCGCTGATCAAGGCCAGCAGGGCCAAGGAGACTGCGTAATGACCCTCAAGGCCCGCGTCATCCCCTGCCTCGACGTCAAGGACGGACGCGTCGTCAAGGGCGTCAACTTCCTCAATCTCGTCGATGCCGGCGATCCCGTCGAAGCGGCGAAGGCCTATGATGCGGCCGGCGCCGACGAACTCTGCTTTCTCGACATCACCGCCTCCTCCGACAATCGCGAGACGATTTTCGATGTCGTCTCACGCACGGCCGACCAGTGCTTCATGCCGTTGACGGTCGGCGGCGGGGTGCGCACCATCGCCGATATCCGCAAGCTGCTGCTCTGCGGCGCCGACAAGGTCTCGATCAACTCGGCCGCGGTCAGCAATCCCGACTTCGTCACTGAAGCGGCCGACAAGTTCGGCGACCAGTGCATCGTCGTCTCGATCGACGCCAAGCGCCGGCGCACGCAGGCGGTCGGCGGCGACAATCTCAGCGCCTGGGAAATCTACACGCATGGCGGCCGCAACGCGACCGGCATCGACGCCGTCGAATTCGCCCAGAAGATGGTGGCGCGCGGCGCGGGAGAACTCTTGGTCACCTCGATGGACCGCGACGGCACCAAGGTCGGCTACGACCTGGAATTGACCCGGGCGATTGCCGACGCGGTGCGCGTGCCAGTCATTGCCTCCGGCGGTGTCGGCGACCTCGACGACCTCGTCGCCGGGGTGAAGGAGGGTCATGCCAATGCGGTGCTCGCCGCCTCGATCTTCCACTTCGGCACCTATTCCGTGGTCGAGGCCAAACACTATATGTCGAAGTGCGGCATCGATATGCGTCTCGACTGAAGCTTGAAAGCGAACATATGAGCGGATTTTCCCTTTCCGATCTCGAAAGGATCGTTGAAGAGCGATCGAAAGCCTCGCCGGAAGAATCCTGGACGGCAAAGCTCGTGAACGCCGGCCAGCCGAAAGCGGCAAAGAAGCTCGGTGAAGAAGCGATCGAAGCCGTGATGGCGGCGGTAACCGGCGATTGCGACAATCTGACCTATGAAGCCGCGGATGTGCTCTATCACCTATTGGTCGTATTGAAGATTGCTGAAATACCGTTAGAGAATGTCATGGCCGAACTCGAGCGCAGAACCGCGCAGTCCGGTCTCAAGGAAAAGGCCAATCGGCAGAGTTCATGAGTATCGCGACTGAGATTATCGGGGTGCCGGAAACATTGGATCACTTCCAGTCGGAATCCTATTCGCCCTACCACTTCTTCTCTTCCGAACAATGGGCGAAGTTCCGCGCCGATACGCCGCTGACGCTGACGAGTGACGAGGTCAAGCGGCTGCGTTCAACGGGCGACCCGATCGATCTCGACGAGGTCAGGCGCATCTATCTGTCGCTGTCGCGGCTGCTGTCAGCGCATGTCGAATCCTCGCAAATGCTGTTCGAACAGCGCAACCGCTTCCTGAGCCTCTCCGACGTGACGAAGACGCCCTTCGTCATCGGCATCGCCGGCTCGGTCGCGGTGGGAAAATCGACCACCGCCCGTATCCTCAAGGAACTGCTGGGGCGCTGGCCCTCCAGCCCGAAGGTCGATCTCATCACCACCGACGGCTTCTTGCATCCGAACGCCGTGCTGCAGCGGGAAAAGCTGATGCAGCGCAAGGGTTTTCCGGAAAGCTACGACACGGCCGCGATCCTGCGCTTCCTCTCGGCGATCAAGGCCGGCCGGCCGGACGTGCAGGCGCCCTGCTATTCGCATCTCGTCTATGACGTGCTGCCGGACGAATACAAGATCGTCGACCGGCCCGATATCTTGATCTTCGAGGGCATCAACGTGCTGCAATCGCGCGACCTGCCGGCCGGCGGCAAGATCGTGCCGATGGTGTCCGACTTCTTCGACTTCTCGATCTATATCGATGCCGCGGAAGATCAGATCCACAACTGGTACGTCACACGCTTCATGCGGCTGCGCGAGACCGCCTTCCGCGATCCGAACTCCTATTTCCATCGCTACGCTTCGATCAGCGACGCGGAAGCGCTCGACATTGCCGGGGATCTCTGGGCGAACATCAACCTGAAGAACCTGCGCCAGAACATCCTGCCGACGCGGCCGCGCGCCGATCTCATCCTGAAAAAAGGCAAGGATCATCTGATCGAGCAGGTGGCGCTGCGAAAACTATAGCAGGCCATCATATCAGCCTATCAGTTCAGGGATTGACGCGGCGCAGCGTCAGATTGATGCGGCCGCCGTTCTTCAACAGCGTCGATGTTGCCGGATGAATCCGGTCGACGCCGTGGAAGCACAGCCTTCCCTCGCCGCCCAATACGACCAGATCACCGCTCGACAGTTTGAAAGATAGCGTGCGATCGTTACGGCTCAAACCACCGACGCGAAAGAGGCAGCTGTTGCCGAGCGAGATCGACACGACAGGCGCCTGCAGATTGCGCTCGTCCTTATCCTGGTGCAGGCCCATGCGCGCGTCGTCGGAATAGAAGTTGACGAGGCAGGCTTCCGGCGGTATTTCATAACCCGATACGTCATTCCAGATATCGAGCAATGGCTGCGGTATGGCTGGCCAGGGCCTGCCGGTAACAGGATGCGTCGGCTGATAGCGATAGCCGTGCTCCTTGTCCGTCACCCAGCCGAGCGGCCCGCAATTGGTCATGCGCACCGACATCGGCTTGCCGGTACCTGGCATGACGGGCACGAAGAGCGGCGCCTCGGCGACCACGGCACGGACCACCTCGACCAGCGCTTCCTGACGCGACCGGTCGAGATATTCAGGCAGATGTCGGACGCCGTTCGAGAGTTCGGGCATGTCAGTCGCCGCCGCCCGGGCGGCCGCGCATTTTCTTGACTTCCGAGCGGCCGGACTTTTCCTTCAGACGGCGCTCGACCGAACCCTTGGTCGGCTTGGTCTTCTTGCGCGGCGGCGGCGGCGGTTTGGCGGCCTGCAGAATCAGCTCCTTCAGCCGCTCGCGCGCGTCCTCACGGTTGCGATCCTGGCTGCGAAAGCGGCTCGCCTCGATCATCAACACGCCATCCTTCGACAGGCGCCGGCCGGCAAGCCTGATCGCATTGGCCTTGACGCGGTCATTGAGGGAGGGCGAATTCGCGACGTTGAAAAACAGCTGGACCGCCGTCGAAACCTTGTTGACGTTCTGACCGCCGGGGCCGCCTGCCAGAACGAACTGTTCCGTCAGCTCCCATCCTGAGATGGTGATCCTGTCGTCGATATAGAGCGCGTCGCTGGCCATGCGGCGTTCTATCTCATATCGGCAGCCGGTTGAAAATATCGGCCGTCAACGGAAAAACCCGGCAATCCTGTGATGCCGGGTTTCACGTGAGTCAGAGATCTGTTGTTCTATTCGGCTTATTCGGCAGCGACCTTGACGCCGGGTGCCGCATCGCGGACGCCGCCGTCGACGTGATTCTCGAACTTGGCGAAGTTGGCGATGAACATCGAAACCAGCTTTTCGGCCTGCGCGTCATAGGCCGGCTTGTCGGCCCAAGTCGAGCGCGGATCGAGAATGCCGCCATCGACACCGTCGACGGAAACCGGCACGGCGAAGCCGAAATTCGCATCCGTGCGGAATACGACCTGGCCGAGTTTGCCGCTGAGGGCGGCGGCGAGCAGCGCGCGCGTCGCCTTGATCGGCATGCGCTTGCCGGTGCCGTAGGCGCCGCCGGTCCAGCCGGTATTGACAAGCCAGCATTCGACGCCGTGGCGGCCGATCAGATCCTTGAGCAGGTTGCCGTATTCGGCCGGGTGTCGCGGCATGAAGGGGGCGCCGAAGCAGGTCGAGAAGGTCGCTTCCGGCTCGACGACGCCCTTTTCGGTGCCGGCCACCTTGGCGGTGTAACCGGAGAGGAAGTGGTACATCGCCTGGTCCGGCGTCAGCCGGGCGATCGGCGGCATGACGCCGAAGGCATCGGCGGTCAGCATGATGATCGTCTTCGGATGCCCGGCCCGGCCCGTTGCCGAGGCGTTCGGGATGAAATGCATCGGATAGGCGCAGCGGGTGTTTTCGGTCAGCGACCCGTCGTCGAAATCGGGCTCGCGGGCTTCGTTCAGCACGACGTTTTCGAGCACGGTGCCGAAGCGCTGCGTCGTTGCATAGATCTCCGGCTCCGCTTCGGCCGAGAGGCGGATGGTCTTGGCGTAGCAGCCGCCCTCGAAGTTGAAGATGCCGTTTTCGCTCCAGCCGTGTTCGTCGTCGCCGATCAGCGTGCGCGCCGGATCGGCCGAAAGCGTCGTCTTGCCCGTGCCGGAAAGGCCGAAGAAGACCGCCGCGTCGCCGTCGGGGCCGACATTGGCCGAGCAGTGCATCGGCATCACGCCCTTGGCCGGCAGCAGGTAGTTGAGCACGGTGAAGACCGATTTCTTCATTTCGCCGGCATAGGACGTGCCGCCGATGAGGACGAGGCCGTTGGTGAGATCGCAGGCGATCACCGTTTCCGAGCGGCAGCCGTGGCGGGCTGGATCGGCCTTGAAGCTCGGCAGATCGATGATCGTCAGCTTCGGCACGAAGGTGGCGAGCGCCGCCGTCTCCGGGCGGATCAAGAGATTGCGGATGAACAGCGAATGCCAGGCGAATTCGGTGACGACGCGGGTCGGCAACGCATGGCCTTCCTCGGCGCCGCCAACGAGATCCTGCACGAAAAGATCCTTGCCGGCGGCATGCGCCAGCATATCGTCGCGCAGCAGCGCGAAATGCTCCGGCGAGAGCGGCTTGTTGTTGTCCCACCAGATTTGGTCATCGGTATTGGCGTCACGAACGACGAATTTGTCGCGCGGCGAGCGGCCCGTATGCTGACCGGTGAGAGCCCTGAGCGCCCCCTGAGCGGTCAGTTCGGCTTCGCCCCGGCGGATCGCTTCCTCATACAGCGCTGCGGCGGAAAAGTTATAGCGAACGCTGGCTGCGCCGCCCAATCCAACCGTTGCCAGCTCCGTTGCCGGGTTACGAACTCCGAACATTTCCATGGCTACTTCCCTTCACTCAGGCGCGTTGCCGTTAAAACCGATCTCGAAAATAAGGGGAGAAATTTTAAAACACAAGAGACTAAAATTGAGAAAGTTCAGCAATATCAAACAATTAATCGATTTAAATTTGTTGCGACTATTTTAAATCGTTTGAAGAGGCGGCGTTGCAACAGTTGGGCACGCTACCTGAGATTGCCGGCGAATTTTACGACAATCCTCCCCTTTATCTTTGCCACAATTTGTTCCACCTTTATCCTCCATAAGCGCATCCGGTCACTGAGACCGCCTGGGGACGACGAAAATCCGGGAGATTGCGCACTGATGACGGAGACCAACACCATGCCGACAATCGCGCTCGTTGATGACGACCGCAACATCCTCACCTCGGTGTCGATCGCACTGGAGGCCGAAGGGTATAAGGTCGAGACCTATACGGACGGTGCCTCGGCGCTCGACGGGCTGCTGGCGCGACCGCCGCAGCTGGCGATCTTCGATATCAAGATGCCGCGCATGGACGGCATGGAGCTTTTGCGCCGCCTGCGGCAGAAGTCGGATATCCCGGTAATCTTCCTCACCTCCAAGGATGAGGAGATCGACGAGCTGTTCGGCCTGAAGATGGGCGCCGACGATTTCATCACCAAGCCGTTTTCGCAGCGCCTGCTGGTCGAGCGGGTGCGCGCCGTGCTGCGTCGCGCTTCGAGCCGCGAAGCCGCGGCCGCCGGCGGCACGAGCCCCAGCGGCACGCCGAAGGCCGGGGCCGTGCAACAGGCGCGTTCGCTGGAGCGTGGCCAACTGGTCATGGACCAGGAGCGCCATACCTGCACCTGGAAGGGCGAAGCGGTGACGCTGACGGTCACCGAGTTCCTGATCCTGCATTCGCTGGCGCAGCGTCCGGGCGTCGTCAAGAGCCGCGACGCGCTGATGGACGCCGCCTATGACGAACAGGTTTATGTCGACGACCGGACGATCGACAGCCACATCAAGCGGCTGCGCAAGAAATTCAAGATGGTCGATACCGATTTTGATATGATTGAAACGCTCTACGGAGTGGGATACCGCTTCCGCGAAGCGGCCTGAGCCCAGCGGCGCGGCGCGAGACATAGTTGAGGGTTGCGGGCTGGTTCATCCGGCCCCGCCCTTTGAAAGGGCCTGTCATTGGCACAGTTGGTGCAGGAAAGGGATCTGGACGATGCGGAGGGCGTGAGCACCCGTCGCGTCCGAGGCCGCCGTTGGTCGCATCCCTTCACGCTGATTCGCCGCATCTTTGGCAATGCGGTGTTTTCGAGCCTGACGCGGCGCATCCTGTTCTTCAATCTGGTCGCGCTGGTGGTGCTCGTCGGCGGCATCCTCTATCTCAACCAGTTTCGCGAGGGCCTGATCGACGCCCGCGCCGAAAGCCTGTTGACGCAGGGCGAGATCATCGCCGGCGCGGTTTCGGCCTCCGCATCGGTCGATACGAATTCGATCACCATCGATCCGCAGAAGCTGCTCGAACTGCAAGCCGGCCAGAGCATTACGCCGGTGCCGAACGACGAGGACCTGGAGTTTCCGATCGATCCCGAGAAAGTCGCCCCGGTCCTGCGCCGGCTGATTTCTCCGACGCGCACACGCGCGCGCATCTTCGATGCCGATGCCAATCTGCTGCTCGATTCGCGTCACCTCTATTCGCGTGGCCAGGTGCTGCGTTTCGATCTGCCGCCGGTCGAGGAAGAAAAGCAGACCTGGGGCGATTGGTTCGCGACCCTGTTCAACAAGGCGCTGCAGCCCGGCAACCTGCCGCTCTATAAAGAAGCGCCGGGTGGCGACGGTTCGATCTATCCCGAAGTGATGAACGCCCTGACCGGCGTGCGCGGCGCAGTGGTGCGCACCACGGAGAAAGGCGAACTCATCGTTTCCGTCGCCGTGCCGATCCAGCGCTTCCGCGCCGTGCTCGGCGTGCTGCTCTTGTCGACGCAGGCTGGCGACATCGACAATATCGTTCATGCCGAACGGCTTGCCATCATGCGTGTCTTCGGCGTTGCAACGCTCGTCAACGTGCTGCTTTCGCTGGTGCTGTCGTCGACCATCGCCAATCCGCTGCGCCGCCTTTCGGCCGCCGCCATTCGCGTGCGCCGCGGCGCCAAGGCACGTGAGGAGATCCCCGACTTCTCCGCCCGCCAGGATGAAATCGGCAATCTTTCCATCGCTCTGCGCGAGATGACGACGGCGCTCTACGACCGCATCGATGCAATCGAGAGCTTTGCGGCCGATGTCAGCCACGAGCTCAAGAACCCGCTGACCTCACTGCGCAGCGCCGTTGAAACACTGCCGCTCGCCAAATCCGAGGATTCCAAGAAGCGGCTGCTTGATGTCATCCAGCACGATGTGCGCCGTCTCGACCGCCTGATCAGCGATATTTCCGATGCCTCGCGCCTCGACGCCGAACTCGCGCGCGTCGATGCCGCCTCCATCGACATGGAAGTGCTGCTGCGCGATCTGATCGAAGTGTCGCGCCAGATCAGAGGCAGCAAGAAGCAGGTGGAGATCGAATATGCGATCGAGCGCAAGCCGAACATCAAGACACGCTTCGTCGTCAACGGCCACGACTTGCGCATCGGCCAGATCATAACGAACCTGATCGAAAATGCCCGATCCTTCGTCCCTGAGAAGGGCGGCAAGATCACCGTGCGGCTGGTGCGCACACGGTCGCGCTGCGTCACCACTATCGAAGACAACGGTCCCGGCATCCAGGCGGAGAATATCGACCGCATCTTCGAGCGCTTCTATACTGATCGCCCGGAATCGGAAGGTTTTGGCCAGAATTCCGGCCTTGGCCTTTCGATCAGCCGGCAGATCGCCGAAGCCCATGGCGGTTCGCTGAGGGCGGAAAACATCACCGACGGCGAGAGCGGGCGCATACTCGGCGCGCGCTTCATCCTCGCCCTGCCCCTCGATGCCGCAGCATGAGCGAGGCTCCCAACATCCATGCGACGGCGATCGTCGTGGGCAGGACGGGGCTCCTGTTCAGCGGGCCCTCCGGCTGGGGCAAATCGATGCTGGCCTTTACCTGCATGACAGAGGCCCGCCGGCTCGGTTTGTTCACGGCACTGGTTGCCGACGATCAGGTGCTTCTGTCAGGAGAGGCAGGCTCGGTGATCGCCACCTGCCCGCCGTCGATCGCCGGGCTGATCGAACTGCGCGGCACCGGCATCGTCCGGCAGGATCATATTCCTCAGGCGGCCATGCATTATGCGGTGCTTCCGGGCAGCGCTTCCGGCGAAAACCGTGTACCCCCCGATGGCGAATTCGTCAGCCTTGCCGCCGGGTTTTCGCTTCCCGCATTGCGCTTGCTCACCGGTGTGCCGTCACCGCTTGCAGTCCTGATGGCGAAAGCGCCTGATATCGGCGATTGAGGGCTTCCGGATTGATCAATCTGCCTTATATGTTTGCATTTTTGTCTTGCACTTCGGCTTTTCATCGCCAAGATGTGCCCCCACCGGTGGACGTAATTGCTGCATTGCGATATCTCAGCCATCGTTTGCGTATAGGGGAGCAGTAATATCATGATCGGACTTGTGCTTGTCACTCATGGCAAGCTGGCTGAAGAGTTTCGTCATGCTGTCGAGCACGTCGTCGGTCCTCAGAAATTCATCGAGACGGTCTGTATTGGCCCCGAAGACGACATGGACCAGAGACGGCAGGACATTCTGCAAGCCGTTTCCGGTGCCGATGATGGCCATGGCGTCGTTATCCTCACCGACATGTTCGGCGGCACGCCGTCCAATCTCGCCATATCGGTCATGAGCAGCGGCCACACCGAAGTCATCGCCGGCGTCAACCTGCCGATGCTGATCAAGCTCGCCGGCGTGCGTGGCGAGAACAATATGGAGAAGGCGCTGGTCGAGGCTTCCGAAGCCGGGCGGAAATATATCAATGTCGCGAGCCGTGTGCTCAGCGGAAAATAACGGCGCTTCATGACATCGCTTTCCCGAGAACTCCTTATCATCAACAAGCGCGGACTTCACGCGCGCGCCTCCGCCAAATTCGTGCAGATGGTCGAGACCTTCGATGCCGCCATCACGGTCTCCAAGGATGGAATGACAGTCGGCGGCACCTCGATTATGGGCCTGATGATGCTTGCGGCGAGCCCAGGCTCCAGCGTCGTCGTCTCGGCGAGCGGCAGCCAGGCCGAGGAGGCGCTGGAGGCCTTGGACCAATTGATCCAGAACCGATTCGGCGAAGAGATGTGAGCTACGGCTGAACTCATATAAACATATAAAGACTTCTTTATATCCTTATTGCCTTCCCATCAGAAGCCTGCTAAACGGCAGACATGCCGTGCGCTGAAGCGTGTCGCATCGAACCTGGTTCATGCAATGCGCTTTGGCTCTGTTATGCATCTCGCGTTCCCGGAACTGCTGCACATATCCGGGCGACATGCATCGGCACGCGGCCTATCCGTCGCGCGGTCATCTTCGCGCCTGCGCCAATTTTTGAGACGTTTTTCAGCCTGGAGACCTCTATGAGCACTGAAAAAGATTATGTCGTCGCCGATTTCGGGCTTGCGGATTTCGGCCGCAAGGAAATTACGATCGCCGAAACCGAAATGCCGGGGTTGATGTCCTGCCGCGCCGAATTCGGCGACGCAAAGCCGCTGAAGGGCGCGCGTATCACCGGCTCATTGCACATGACCATCCAGACGGCCGTGCTGATCGAGACGCTGGTGGCCCTCGGCGCCGAAGTCCGCTGGGCCTCCTGCAACATCTTCTCGACGCAGGATCATGCCGCTGCGGCAATCGCCGCTGCCGGCGTTCCGGTTTTCGCCGTCAAGGGCGAGTCGCTCGAGGACTACTGGGTCTACACCGACAAGATCTTCCAGTGGGCCGATGGCGGCCTTTCCAACATGATCCTCGATGACGGCGGCGACGCCACCATGTACATCCTGCTCGGCGCCCGCGCCGAAGCCGGCGAGGACGTATTGTCCCATCCGCATTCCGAGGAAGAGGAAATCCTCTTCGCACAGATCAAGAAGCGCCTTGCCGCTTCGCCCGGCTGGTTCACCAAGCAGCGCGATGCGATCAAGGGCGTTACCGAAGAAACGACGACGGGCGTCAACCGCCTCTATCAGCTCAGCCAGAAGGGCCTGCTGCCGTTCCCGGCGATCAACGTCAACGACTCCGTCACCAAGTCGAAGTTCGACAACAAGTACGGCTGCAAGGAATCGCTGGTCGACGGCATCCGCCGCGGTACCGACGTGATGATGGCCGGCAAGGTCGCCGTCGTCTGCGGTTATGGCGATGTCGGCAAGGGTTCTGCCGCTTCGCTCTCCGGCGCCGGCGCCCGCGTCAAGGTGACCGAAGCCGATCCGATCTGCGCCCTGCAGGCGGCGATGGATGGTTACGAAGTGGTGCTGCTCGAGGACGTGGTTTCCTCGGCCGACATCTTCATCACCACGACCGGCAACAAGGACGTCATCCGCATCGACCATATGCGCGAGATGAAGGACATGGCGATCGTCGGCAATATCGGCCATTTCGACAACGAAATCGAAGTCGCCGCGCTGCGGAACCTCAAGTGGACCAACGTCAAGCCGCAGGTCGACCTGATCGAATTCCCGAGGGGCAACCGCATCATCCTGCTTTCCGAAGGCCGCCTGCTCAACCTCGGCAACGCCACCGGCCACCCCTCCTTCGTCATGTCGGCTTCCTTCACCAACCAGACGCTGGCGCAGATCGAGCTTTTTACCAAGCCCGGCCAGTACGAGAACAAGGTCTACATCCTGCCGAAGCACCTCGATGAAAAGGTCGCGCGCCTGCATCTCGACAAGCTCGGTGTGAAGCTGACCCAGCTTAGCGAAGAGCAGGCTGCCTATATCGGCGTCTCGCCGAAGGGCCCGTTCAAGTCCGACCACTACAGATATTGATCTCATCATCGATATCCACAAGATGTAGAAGCCGCGGCATTGACAAATGCCGCGGCTTATTTTTTGGCCGCTCCCTTCCCGCCGATTCCCTTCCGAAGTATTGTTTTAAGACTTGATTCGTGGCGCCGGACCCCGTCCGACCGCTTCGAAAATGGGATGTCTTGTCGTAATGCGGCACATTGAAGGACGGAGACATACCGCGGATGTCGGAACTGAAAAACAGCCTGCCCGGTCAGGCGGACGACGGCGCTCGCGCCCATCGCCGCCCGCCGACGCCAGGCCAAGACTATAAATCTGCAACGGCACACGAGGCCGCAAAGCAAGAGCATGGATCATTGGCGCGCTTCCTGAAAACCTGCGCGGCCGGCACGGCGCTTGCCGCGCTGGCGCGGCCGGTTCTCGCACAAAGCGAGCAGCAGGCGGCAGCCTCGGCTCACCTCTTCACCTCCTCGCAGGTTATCGGCGTCTCCGTTGTCATCGGCGTCATATCGGCGGCCCTGCTTTCGACGCTCTGGCTGGTGCGCCAGCGCGGCAATCTGGAAAACGAGAGCCGGGAAATCCGCTCGGCGCTCTCCGATGCCCAGCAACGCATTTCACAATATCAGGCGCTGATCGCCGACAAGAACCGACGGATCGTCATCTGGGACGGCAATGCCCGTCCGGAGCTGCTCGGCCAGCTCCCGCCCGAGACCGGCGCGCCGCAGGACGGCGAATTCCTGGCCTTCGGCCTCTGGCTGAAGTCACGTTCGGCCTCCGAGCTGGAAAAGGCGATCGACCGGCTGCGCGACGAAGCGCAGAGCTTCGACATGGTGGTCGAGACCATCCGCGATGAGATCCTCGAGGCGCAGGGCCGGGTTTCCGGGGGACGCGCCTTCGTCCGCTTCGTGGCGCTCAACAATCTGCGCGCCGAACTTGCCGAACTCCGGATCGAGCGCGACCGGCTGATGACTTCGATCTCGGCCTTTCAGACGATGCTCGACGCGATCGACATGCCGGCCTGGCAGCGCGACCCGGCGGGTCGCCTCACCTGGGTCAACCAGGCCTATGGCGAGGCGGTCGAGGCGCGCTCGCCGCAACAGGCGATCAATGAAGGCCGCGAGATGCTGACGACGGTGGCGCGCGAACGCATTCGCGCCACGACGACGCCGGAATCGCCGTTTCACGACACGATTTCAACCGTCGTGCATGGCAACCGTACATTCTTCGATGTGGTCGACGTCACGCTTCCCGGCGGCTCGGCCGGCATGGCGGTCGACGTGTCCGATATCGAGGCGGTGCGCGCCGAGCTGGACCGGACGCTGAAGAGCCATGCCGAGACGCTCGACCATCTCGCCACGCCTGTCGCCATCTTCGACGGCGAGCGCCGGCTGCAATTCTACAATCAGGCCTTCGTGGCGCTCTGGGAGCTCGATATCGCCTTTCTCGAAGGCCGGCCGGACAATAGCGAGCTGCTCGAGCGCCTGCGAGCTGCCAAGAAGCTGCCGGACCAGCTCAACTGGAAAAGCTGGAAGGAAGCGGCTCTTTCCGTCTATCGCGCGCTCGATACGCAATCGGACCTCTGGCACCTGCCGAACGGTCAGACGCTGCGCGTCTTCGCCACCGCCCATCCGCAGGGCGGCGCCACCTGGGTGTTCGAAAACCTGACCGAACAGGTCGATCTCGAAACGCGCTACAACACGCTCGTCAAGGTGCAGGGCGAAACGATCGATCATCTTTCCGAAGGTGTGGCGGTGTTCGGCCCGGATGGACGCATCCGCCTGTCGAACCCGGCCTTCCGGGCGCTCTGGGGGATCACCGAAGCCGAGGCCAAGCCCGGCACCCATATCCGTGCGCTCGGCGAAGCCTGCGCCCCCTCCTACGACCAGCCAGACGGCTGGAAGACATTCGCGGAACTGATCACCAGCTTTGACGACGAGCGCCGCTCGAGCCAGGGGACGCTCGAACTGTTCTCCGGCCTCGTGCTCGACTACGCCGTCATCCCGCTGCCGAACGCCCAGACCATGCTGACCTTCGTCAACATGACGGACAGCGTGCGGGCCGAGCGGGCTCTGACGGAAAAGAACGAGGCACTGCGCAAGGCCGACGAGTTGAAGAACGACTTCGTTCAGCATGTTTCCTATGAATTGCGCTCGCCGCTGACCAATATCATCGGTTTCACCGACCTGCTGCGCACGCAGGGTGTGGGGCCGCTGAACGAGCGGCAGGCCGAATATATCGACCATATTTCGACCTCGTCCTCGGTTCTGCTGACGCTCGTCAACGATATTCTCGATCTTGCCACCGTCGATGCCGGCATCATGCGCCTCAACTATGCGGAAATCGATCTCAACGACCTGCTTGACGACGTCTCGATGCAGATCGCCGATCGGCTGCAGGAAAGCGGCGTGGCGCTCGAAATCACCGCGCCTGCCTATCTCGGCTCGATCGTCGCCGATCCGCAGCGGCTGAAACAGATTCTGCTGAAGCTTCTCTCCAACGCGGCGAATTTCTCGCCGGAGGGCAGCTCGATTTCGCTGGAATGCCAGCGCGAAGGCACGGATTTCGTCTTCTCCGTCCGCGATCGCGGCCCCGGCATCTCGCCCGACATGATCGCGACCGTCTTCGACCGGTTCGCCACGGGCGCTAAAAGCGGCAAGCGCGGCGGTGCCGGCCTCGGCCTCTCGATCGTCGACAGTTTCGTCAGCCTGCATCACGGCGACGTGACGATCGACAGCGAGCCGGGCAAGGGCACGACGGTCGTCTGCCGTATCCCCTCGGTTGATATTCCCCATACCGCCGCTGCCGAATGACCACCACCGATACGATCTCGCTTTTCCTGAAGGACGAGGCGGCCACCATTCGCCTCGGCGAAGATCTGGCGCTCGCCTTGAAGGCCGGCGATTACCTTGCGCTTTCCGGTGATCTCGGCGCCGGTAAATCGTCGCTCGCTCGGGCGATTTTGCGTGCCATGGCCGATGACGATGGGCTAGAGGTCCCGAGCCCGACCTTCACGCTGGTGCAATCCTACGACCTGCGGATCCCGGTTTCGCACTTCGACCTCTATCGGCTCGGCGACGCCAGCGAATTGACCGAACTCGGCTTCGACGAGGCGCTGCAGAACGGCATCTGTCTCGTCGAATGGCCGGAGATGGCTGACAGCGAATTGCCGGCAGAGCGCATTGCCCTGACGCTGGTGCATGAGGGCAGCGGTCGCCGGGCAACGATCGAGGCCGCCGGCCAGCAGGCGCAGCGCATCCGCCGGGTCTTCGCGATTCGCGATTTCCTCGACGGGGCCGGCTATGCCGAGGCCAAACGACGCTTCCTCACCGGCGATGCGTCGCTGCGCGCCTATGAAGCGATCTATCCGGATGCTGCCCCGCGAAAAATCCTGATGGACTGGCGCCCGCATCCCGAGGGACCGCCGGTCTACGACGGCAAGCCCTATCCCAAGGTCGCGCATCTGGCACAGAACGCCTATCCCTTCGTTGCGATTGCCGATGCGTTGCGCGAACGGGGGTTTGCAGCTCCGGAGATCTACAAGGTTGATTATGAGCAGGGCATCCTGCTGATCGAAGATCTAGGCACCGAAGGCGTGCTCGATGACGCCGGCCGGCCGATCGCCGAGCGTTACCGGCAAAGCGTCGCCTGCCTTGCCCATCTTCATTCCATGCAGTTTCCGCAGGATATCCCTGTTTCCGCCGCGCACACGCATCACATTCCCGACTTCGATCGCACCGCAATGAAGATGGAAGTGCAGCTTGTGCTAGACTGGCACATCGGCTGGAAGCGCGGCTCCGCACCCTCGGACGCAGAGCGCAAGGACTATCTGGCGATCTGGGACGCGCTGATCGAAGAGCTCGCCGCGGCCGAAAAGAACCTGCTGCTGCGCGACTTCCACTCGCCGAATATCATCTGGCGCCCGCAGGAGGCCGGCATCAGACAGGTCGGTCTCATCGATTTCCAGGATGCCATGATCGGCCCCACCGCCTATGATCTTGCCTCGATCGTCCAGGACGCACGCGTCACGATCAAGCCCGAGCTGTTCCGGCAGCTGATGGACGATTATCTCGCTCTTCGCCATGCGCAGGGCGGCTTCGACGAAGCCGGATTCATGAAGGCCTGGGCGATCATGTCGGCGCAGCGCAACTGCAAACTTGCCGGTCTCTGGGTGCGGCTGCTGCAGCGGGACGGGAAGCCCGATTATCTCAGGCATATGCCGCGCACACTCGCCTATCTCAACGTCGCGCTCGAGCATGAGGAGCTTGCCCCCTTGCGCGATTGGTGCGCAAGGGCTGGAATAGGCCAGAGCGAATCATAAATTCCGGATCAAGATGACCATCAGACAAGCCATGGTACTGGCCGCGGGTCTCGGAACCCGCATGCGCCCGATCACCGACACGATCCCAAAGCCGCTGGTGAAGATCGACGGCAAGCCGATGATCGATTATGCGCTGGACGCGCTGGTGGCGGCCGGCGTCGAACGGGCCGTCGTCAACGTTCACCACCATGCCGACCAGATGCTCGCCCATCTCGGCAATTATCGCGGCCTCGAGATCATCATATCCGACGAGCGGGACGGGCTGATGAATTCCGGCGGCGGGCTGGCGAAGGGACTGAGGCTGCTGGATCGGGACGATATCTTCGTCATGAATGCGGATCTCTTCTGGATCGGCGAGCAGCCCGGGCGGCCGACGAACCTGCAGCGCTTAGCCGGATTCCTCGACGCCGATCAGATGGACATGGCGCTGCTTTGTGTCGGCATCGAAGATACCACCGGTCACAACGGCAAGAACGACTTCAACCTTGCGGCCGACGGCCGGCTGATACGTTACCGCGATGATCCGTCCAATCCCGTCGTCTATGCCGGCGCGATCGCCATGAACCCGTCGCTGTTCGACGATGCGCCGAAGGATGCTTTCAACCTCAATATCTATTTCGACAAGGCGATTGCACGCGACCGGCTTTTCGGTCTGGTGCTCGACGGGCACTGGCTGACTGTGGGAACGCCGGAGGCGATCGGCGAGGCGGAGGAAACGATCCGCAGGTTGCGGGCGTTCGCGTGAGCCATGACGGAGCGGCACCAGCCACGCATCCTGACGATCCCGGCCGGCCTTCCCTTCCTGAAAACCCTGGCGACGACACTGTGCGACGGCCGATTGACGCCGCTCTTCCGGCATAATGTCGACGACCCGCTGTCGCTCGCCGGAGTAACCATCTACCTGCCGACGCGGCGCGCCGTGCGTGTGCTGCGCTCGGCATTCGTCGATCTGCTCGGCGGCCGGTCGGCGATCCTGCCTGTCATCCGCCCGCTCGGTGAAACCGACGATGACAGCGGCTATTTCGACGAGGTGCTGCCGACGACGATCGACCTCGCCCAGCCGCTGTCGAATACTGCGCGGCTGCTGGAACTGGCGCGCCTGATCCTTGCCTGGCGCAACAAACTGCCGGAGATCGTCCGCCATATTCATTCGGACTCGCCGCTGGTCGCGCCGGCAAGCCCGGCGGATGCGATCTGGCTCGCCCGCAATCTCGCCGAGCTGATCGATTCCATCGAAACCGAGGATCTCGACTGGTCGGAACTGTCGAAGCTCGACACCGGCGATTATGCCGCCTGGTGGCAGCTGACCGCCGAGTTTCTGCAGATCGCCAGCGCCTTTTGGCCGGCGCGGCTTTCCGAACTCGGCAAATCTTCGCCGGCACGGCACAGAAACGCCATTCTCAGGGCCGAAGCGGCCCAGCTTTCGGCGACCAAGCCCGGCGGTCCGATCATCATCGCCGGGTCGACAGGTTCGGTTCCGGCGACTGCCGATCTGATCGCCGCCGTCGCCCATCTGTCCGAAGGCGTGATCGTGCTTCCGGGCCTCGATCTCGCCATGCCGGAAGGACATTGGCAGATGGTCGCGCCCGAACCGGCGCCGGGCCAGCATCCCAATCCGGCCAGCCGGAGCCATCCGCAATACGGACTGTCATCGCTGCTGAAGAGGCTAAGGCTGACCCGGGCCGATGTCAGCATCCTTGACAGACCGGAGGCCGATCTTGACCGGCGCGCCGAAATCCTGTCCCGGGCGCTTGCCCCGGCAGAGGCGACCAGCGATTGGGGAACATGGAAGAGCGAGCTCCCCGGGGGAGCGCTGACTTCGGCCTTCAACGACGTTTCGCTGATCGAAGCCGCCAACGAGCGCGAGGAAGCAACCGCGATTGCCGTCGCGCTCAGACTGGCGCTGGAACGGCCGGGGCAGGACGGCGAGAGCCGGGCAGCCCTGATCACGCCGGACCGCAACCTCGCCCGTCGGGTGATGGCGGAGCTTTCACGCTTCGGCATCCTCGCCGACGATTCGGCCGGCACGCCGCTTTCGGCCACGCCGCAGGGCAGCTTGCTGCAATTGCTGCTGGAGGCGGCGCTGCGCCCGGGTGATCCGGTGGCGATCGTCTCACTGCTCAAACATCCTCTGGCCCGCTTCGGCCTCGAACGCGACGCCCTGATTTCCGCCACCGAAACGCTCGAGCTTCTGGCGCTGCGCGGCGGCGTGACCGAGGTGGATATCAGCGCGCTCGAGGTGCTTCTGACCCATCAGCTTGCCGAACAGGCCCTGGATCGGCACGCACCGCAATGGCGAAAGGCGCTTCCCGCCGACGCCGCCAATCTCGCATCCGAGCTTGCCCGCCGGATTACCCAGGCGACCGAGCCTCTCGCCTCTGCGCTCTTCCGGCACCGGCCGGAGGATCGCGGCAAGACGGCGAGTTTCACGCTGTCCGAATGGGCCGCGCGTACCGGCCGTGCTCTCGAAGCGGTCGCGGCCGATCCGCAAGGCAATCTTGCCGATCTCTGGTCGAACGAGGCGGGGGACGCACTTGCCTCCCTTCTCGGCGAAGTGATCGACACGGACGGGCAGATGGAGGCCGACGGGCCGCAATGGATCGACATCATGGCGGCGCTCGCCGCCGGCCATGCGGTGAAACCACGGGCGCTCAGCCATCCCAGGCTGTTCATCTTCGGCACGCTGGAAGCCCGGCTGCAGAGCGTCGATACGCTGATCCTCGGCGGACTGAACGAAGGCTCATGGCCGGGGCAGAGCGCCAACAATCCCTTCATTCCGCGAATGATGAAGACGGAGATCGGGCTCGAACCGCCGGAGCGGCGCATCGGCCAGCTGGCGCATGATTTCGAGATGGCGAACGGCACCCGCCACCTGATCTATTCCAGGGCGCTGCGTCAGGGCTCGACGCCGACGGTCGCCTCGCGCTGGCTGCAGCGGCTGCTGGCGCTGGGCGGGGAGGCGCTCGAAGCGGAACTCAAGGGGCGCGGCAGCCGGTTCTTGCAATGGGCCGGTCTCATCGATCGGGGAGAGAGCCAGGCGCCGGCGCAACGGCCTTCACCGAAACCGCCGCTGGCGCTGCAGCCGAAATCCTACTCCTTCAGCGAGGTCGGACGGCTGCGCCGCGATCCCTATGCCATCTATGCCCGCCGCATCCTGCGGCTGGATCCGGTCGACGCGTTCAATCGCGACCCCGGCGCAGCTGAACGCGGTACGCTCTATCACACGATCATCGACCGGTTCATCCGCGCGGCGCATGTGGCCGGCACGCCGGAGGCGGCAGCAGCGATGGAGCTTATCCTGACCGAGCTTTTCGACATGGAAAAGCTGCCGCCGCATATCGATGCCGTATGGCGGCCGCGTTTTCGGGAAGTGGCTCGCGCCTTCCTCGAATGGGAGGCCGGACGACGGCCAGCCATCCGCCGGACGCTGACGGAAGTGCGCGGCGGCGTGGAGCTGGAGGCGATCAATATCCGGCTCAATGGCGTCGCGGACCGGATCGACATTACCGGGCCGAACGCCGCCGACATCATCGACTACAAGACCGGCTACAACCCTTCGCCGGCGCAGGCACGCGCGCTTCTCGATCCGCAGCTCGCGCTGGAAGCCGCGGCCTTGCGCGCCGGCGCCTTTCGCGATGCCGGCAGCCTCACGCCGCAGGATCTGCTTTATGTCCGCCTGCGTCCCGGAAACCGATTCCAGGTCGATATGGTCAACAATGAAAACGCCGCCCGCAGCGACAAGGCGAAATCGGCAATCGACCTTGCCGAGGAATCGGTCGACCAGCTGATCAAGTTCGTCAGCCTGCTGCAATCCGGCGAAAAAGGCTTTACCTCGCGGCTCATCCCGGCGCAGCAATTTGATTTCGGCGGCGACTACGATCATCTCGCCCGCGTCTCCGAATGGTCGACGGCCGAGAATGAGGAAGGCGGCGGCGATGAGTGAGCGGAGCGACCTTCCTGATAACGACGATCCGGGGGCCTGGATCGGCTGGACCACGGTCCAACAGGCGATCGCCTCCGATCCGGTGCGCTCGGCATGGGTTTCGGCCAATGCCGGTTCCGGCAAGACGCATGTCCTGACCCAGCGCGTCATCCGGCTTCTGCTCGCCGGCGCGCGGCCTTCGGCCATTCTCTGCCTCACCTATACCAAGGCCGCGGCTTCGGAAATGTCGAACCGGGTCTTCGAACGGCTGGCCGACTGGGTCGTGCTTGACGATGACGATCTCAGCCGGCGGATCATTGAGATCGAAGGTACGGCGCCCGATCGGATAAAACTGGCCGAGGCCCGGCGGCTGTTTGCCAAGGCGCTGGAGACACCGGGCGGCTTGAAGATCCAGACGATCCACGCCTTTTGCGAGGCGCTGCTGCATCAGTTCCCACTGGAGGCCAATGTCGCTGGGCATTTTTCGGTTCTCGACGACCGCGCCGCCGCGGCGCTGCTTTCCGATGCGCGCCGGGCGCTGCTGACGGCGACTGCGCCGGAAGAAGGCGGCGCCCTTGCAGAGGCTTTCGCCTACGTTCTCAATCTCGGCGACGAATCCGGCCTGGAGAACCTGCTCGGCGACATTGTCGCCAACCGCAACGCCATCCGCCGCTTTACCGCGGCCGCCGAACAGCAGGGCGGCGTGGACATGGTTCTGCGCAAAAGGTTGGGGCTCGCCGCCGATGACACCGAGAGAGGGATCGCGGCGCAATACTGGCCGCTGCCGGAACTTTCATGCGGTACGCTGGAACTTTATCTGTCGCTGGCCGATCAAAAGGGCGGCGCCAAAGCGCAGGAGGTTGCCTATGGCCTGAGGCTCGCCGGCCGGGAGCCGGATGACGCCAGACGCGCTGCGATGCTTGAGAAAATTTTCCTGACGGCGAAGGGCGAGCAGAAAACGGACGCGCAGTTCCTGGTCAAGGCCATGCTTGCTGAAGCGCCGCAATTGGCGGAGGCCATCATCACCGCCCGCGCGCATGTCGCGGCAAGCCGCGACCGGCTGAAACTGATGCGGATGCACGGCGCCACGCAAGCCGCGCTCGTGCTCGCCGATCGGCTGAATCACGATTACGAGGAACTGAAGAAACAGCGCAGCCAACTCGATTTCGAGGACCTGATCACCCGCACCGCCGACCTGCTGACAAAGAGCGGCGTCGGTCCCTGGATCCATTACAAGCTCGACCGGGGTATCGATCATATCCTCGTCGACGAGGCGCAGGATACCAGCCCGATCCAATGGAGCGTCATCCAGTCGCTCGCCGAGGATTTCTTTTCCGGCGAGAGCGCCCGGCCGATCGTGCGCACGCTGTTTGCCGTCGGCGACGAGAAACAGTCGATCTATTCATTTCAGGGGGCGCGGCCCGAGCGTTTTTCGGAAGAGAGCGACCGGACGCGGCGGCGCGTCTCGGACAGCGGGCAGAGCTTTTCTTCCGTGCGGCTGCCGCTCTCCTTCCGCTCGACTGCCGACGTGCTCGAGGCCGTCGACGAGATTTTCAGGACATCCGACAATGCGCGAGGCCTCAGCGCTGTCGGCGAGCCGGTCGTGCATCGTTCCAGCCGCATCGGACATCCCGGCGCCGTCGACCTCTGGGAAATGGTCGCGCCGGAAGCGGTGGTGAAGGAAGAGGATTGGACGGCGCCCTTCGATGCGACGCCGGAAAGCGCGCCGGCCGCAATTCTCGCGCGGCGCATCGCCCATTCGATCGGCGCGCTCGTCGGCCGTGAAACGATCGTCGACAAAGGCAAGGAGCGGCTGATCGAGGCCGGTGATATTCTTGTGCTGGTGCGCAAGCGCGACGCATTCGTCAATGCGTTGACACGCGCCTTGAAACGTCGCGGCGACATTCCCGTCGCCGGCGCCGACAGGCTCACCCTGACCAGCCATATCGCCGTGCAGGATCTGCTCGCACTCGGCCGTTTCCTGCTTCTGCCGGAAGATGACCTGTCGCTCGCCGCCGTGCTCAAGAGCCCGCTTTTCGATCTCTCTGAGGAGGACATCTTTGCGGCCGCGGCACTGCGGGGCGACGATGAGAGCGTCTGGAGCCATCTCAAGAAATTCGCCGCCGACGGCAACGAGCGTTTCCGCGCGGCGGTCGAAAAGCTGGAACTGTTCCTCCGACAATCGAAAACCCTATCGGTGCATGATTTCTATGCGCGCCTGCTGGGCAGCCACGGCGGACGGCGGCAGTTTCTTGCCCGCCTCGGCACTGAAGTCAGCGATATCCTCGACGAATTCCTGACCTTCACCCTCGACCATGAGAGCTCCGGCCTTCCCGGGCTGCAATCCTTCGTCTCGACGCTCGAGCTCGAAGCGCCCGAGGTCAAGCGAGAGCAGGACAAGGGACGCAACGAGGTCAGGATCATGACCGTGCATGCCTCAAAGGGTCTTGAGGCACCCATCGTTTTCCTGGTCGACGGTGGCTCCAAAGCCTTCACGCATACGCATCTGCCGAAGCTTCGCCTGATCGAAACCGACCCGGATGAGCCGCCGATGCCCGCCTGGGTTCCCGTCGCCGACCTCGCCAATTCGCTGACGCAGAACGATGCCGCGCGAATCCAGATACTGGCCGAAGAGGAGTATCGCCGGCTGCTCTATGTCGCCATGACGCGGGCCGCCGACCGGCTGGTCGTCTGCGGCTACCGTGGCGTGCGCGCGAACAACGACACCTGGCATATGATGATTTCCACCGCGCTCAGCGAAGGTCATCCGCATGTGGAGGCAGCCAGCTTCTCCGACCCCGACGGGGAATGGCAGGGCATCAGATGGCGCGTGCCGCGGGTGGAGCGGAGCTTCGAGCGTATCATCCGCAGTGAGGCGCGCGACGACGAAATTAGGCTGCCGGAAGGCCTGTTGCGGCCATTGCCGCCACAGGCGGAACTGCCTCGGCCCCTCAGCCCTTCCGGCGCCGGGACGATCATCGACGAAGACGAAGGCGGCCTGGTTGTCGCTTCTCCGCTCTTTTCAGAGAAGCAACGCAGCGATCGCTCGCTGGAGAAAGGCAGGCTGCTGCATCGCATGCTGCAGGCGCTTCCCGATATTCCGCCGGAGGAGCGGCCCGGTGCGGCCCAGCGTTACGGCGAACGGGCGGCCCGTTTCTGGCCCGAGGCCGAACGGCGCAAGCTGGTCGATTCGGTTCTGAAACTATTGGACGAGAAGGACTTGCAGCCCGTCCTCGGCGAGCAGGCCCGGCCCGAGGTCTCGATCATGGGGACATTGACCCTCGACGGCAGGCGCTATGCCGTCTCCGGTCGCATCGATAGGCTGGCGGTGCTTACCGATCGCGTCGTCATTCTCGATTACAAAACCAATCGCGTGCCGCCGGCGTCCGAAGACGCCATCCCCTTTGCACACCGGGCGCAGCTGGCGATCTATCGCGAGATCCTGGCACCGCTCTATCCCGGCAAGCGCATCGACTGCATGCTCGTCTATACCGAGAACGCCTCCCTCTACACGCTGAGCGAAAGGGCGCTCGGTTTGGCGCTTGCAGGACTGAAGACAAAGTGAAATACCGGACATTGAAAATTTGGCACCGCAGCATCACATGTGGTTCAACATCCAATTCCGTCAAAGGAGCAGCCTATGGCTACCGTGAAAGTCGATATCAATAACTTCCAGTCGGAAGTTCTGGAATCTGCAGAACCCGTCGTCGTCGATTTCTGGGCTGAATGGTGCGGCCCGTGCAAGATGATTGCGCCGAGCCTCGAAGAAATCTCCGTCGAAATGGAAGGCAAGGTCAAGGTTGCCAAGCTCAATATCGACGAGAACCCGGAACTCGCCGCACAGTTCGGCGTGCGCTCCATTCCGACGCTTGCAATCTTCAAGGGCGGCGAAGTCGCCGATATCTCGGTCGGCGCCAAGCCTAAGACCGCTCTGTCGAACTGGATTTCGAACGCTGCCTGATCGATTGATGTCACATTACGAAAAAGCCCGGCTTTGACCGGGCTTTTTCATTTTGGGCTCTTCATTCGCCCCTCACTTGGGAGGCGTGCCGTTGTCGGAAAGCACGTCGCCGACGAGGTAGAGGGAACCGCCGACGAGGATGCGCGGCGGCAGCGCTTGCGGATCGCTAACGGCTTTTATGGCTTCGAGCGCTTCGCCGACCGTCGACATCGGTTCGGCAACCAAACCGGCATCATAGGCAGCATGCGAGAGTATCACCGGATCGATCATCGCTTCGCTGCCGCGGATCGGCACGCAGAAAACCTTTTCGACCAGCCCGGCGAAGGCTTTGAAATAGCCGACCGGGTCCTTGGTGTTGATCATGCCGATGATCAGGAACAGCGGCCGGGACTGGCGCTCTTCGAAATTGGCCATGGCTTCGGCGATCACTTCGCCGGCACCGGGATTGTGCCCGCCATCAACCCAGATCTCGGCGCCGGCGGTCGCATGCTGCAACAGCCGGCCATCGCTCAGGCGCTGCAGCCGGCCCGGCCATTCCACGCAATTCATCGCCTTTTCCATCATCGTCTCGGTGATGGTGAAACCTGCCGCCTTGACGGCGCGGATGGCGGCGGCGGCATTGGCATATTGATGGCGGCCGGGAAGGCGCGGCAGCGGCAGGTCGGCAAGCCCGTATTCGTCCTGATAGACCAGCCGGCCATATTCCTCATGCGCCATGAAATCCTGGCCGAACACCGCGCTCGGGCAATGCAGCCGCTCGGCCGTCGACATCAGCACGTCGAGTGCCGCGTCATATTCCTGGTGGCCGATAACGACGGGCAATCCCGGCTTCATGATGCCGGCTTTTTCAGCGGCGATCAGCTCGACCCTGTCGCCGAGATAGGGCTGGTGATCGAGCGAGATCGGCATGATCACCGAGACGGCCGGATCGGAAATGACGTTGGTGGCATCGAAGCGTCCGCCGAGACCGACTTCGATGATCGCCGCGTCGGCCGGATGTTCGGAAAACAGAATGAAGGTGACCGCCGTCAGGATTTCGAAGACGGTAATATGCTGTCCGGCATTGGCTTCTGCCACGCGGCGGAGAGCATCGGCGAAGACGGCATCGTCCACGAGCTGGCCGCGTCCGCCCGCCACACCGATGCGATAGCGCTCGTGCCAATTGACGAGATGCGGCGATGTGTGGACATGGGCGCTGTAGCCGCCTGCCTCAAGCAAAGCGCGGCAGAAGGCGGTGACCGACCCCTTGCCGTTGGTGCCGGCGACGTGGATCACGGGCGGCAGTTTCCTGTGCGGATTGCCGAGTTGATCGAGAAGACGAGTGATGCGATCGAGCGACAGATCGAAGCCCTTGGGATGCAATCCCATGAGTTTTTCGATCTCTTGCGCTGCCTCACTCACCGCGGTTTGGCCTCTGGGTATCAATTCGGCACCCCGCCTGCTTGTCGGTTATCAGGCGCTCGCCGCCAGGGCGATCGCACCGGCATTCATGTCGTTGGCCGCCGAGACGGGTTTCTTCGTCAGGATCTTCAGGAGGCGCGCCAGCGTTTCCGGGATGTCGTGACGTTTGACGACCATGTCGACCATACCATGTTCCAGCAGGTATTCGGAGGTCTGGAAGCCCTCCGGCAGCTTTTCGCGCAGCGTCTGCTCAATGACGCGCTTGCCGGCAAAGCCGATTTCGGCGCCGGGCTCGGCCAGATGAATATCACCGAGCATGGCGTAGGAGGCGGTCACGCCACCGGTCGTCGGGTTCGTCAGCACGACGACATAGGGCTGGCCCGATTCCTTCAGCAGGTCGACGGCAACCGTCGTGCGCGGCAGCTGCATGAGCGAGAGAATGCCTTCCTGCATGCGCGCGCCGCCGGAAGCGGGGAACATTACCAGCGGGCACTTTTCCGACGTCGCACGCTCAAACGCCTTGACGATCGCCTCGCCGGCGGCAATGCCGAGCGAACCGCCGATAAAGTTGAATTCGTGCACGACGGCGACGAGCTTCAAGCCCTGCACTTTTCCGAGGCCGGCGAGGATGGTGTCCTCCTGTTCGGTCTTCACGCGGCTGTCGCGTAGGCGATCGATATATTTCTTCGAGTCGCGGAACTTCAGCGGGTCCTGGGCGACCTTCGGCTGCGGCAGCGATTCGTATTCGCCATTGTCGAAGAGATCGGCCAGCCGGGCCTTGGCGGGCATCTTCATGTGATAACCGGACGCCGGAATGACCCATTTGTTGGATTCCAGATCCTTGTGGAAGACCATTTCCCCCGTTTCCGGGCACTTGATCCAGAGGTTCTCCGGCACTTCGCGACGGCCCAGCATGGAATTGATCCGCGGGCGAACGTAGTTGGTGATCCAGTTCAACTCGAATACTCCTGATTGACGAGTGCCAATGTGGGAAAACTATTCGGCAGCAACAAGGCGCGCCGAACGGGTTCCCGATGAGAGGCCGCGCACCAGCGTTGCGACCGCCTGAACGGTGTCCGCCGTCGCCTTGCCGTCCTTGGTCAGGCTGGTGGCGACCTGATTGACGATGGCGGTGCCGACGACGACGCCGTCGGCCGAGCCGCCGATGACCTTGGCATGTTCCGCAGTCTTGACGCCGAAGCCGACACAGACCGGCAGCTCGGTGTGCTGCTTGATGCGCTGGACGGCGCCCGAAACAAGCGACGGATCGGGCAGCGCCGAGCCGGTGATGCCGTTCATCGAGACGTAGTAGACGAAGCCGGAGGTGTTTTTCAGCACGGCGGGCAGGCGCTTCTCGTCGGTGGTCGGCGTCGCCAGGCGGATGAAGTTGATGCCCTTGCGGATTGCCGGGATGCAGAGCTCGTCATCCATCTCGGGCGGCAGGTCGACGACGATAAGGCCGTCGATGCCGGCGGCGAGCGCATCGTCGAGGAATTTCTCGACGCCATAGATGTAGATTGGATTGTAATAGCCCATCATTACGATTGGCGTTTGATCGTTGGTCTTGCGGAAATCAGACGCCAGCTGCAGCGTCTTCTTCAGCGTCTGACCGCCTTTCAGCGCGCGCTGGCCGGCCAGCTGGATCGCGGGGCCATCGGCCATGGGATCGGAAAAGGGCATGCCGAGCTCGATGATGTCAGAGCCTGCCTCCGGCAGCGCCTTCATGATGCCGAGAGAGGTATCGTAGTCAGGATCGCCGCCCATGAAATAGGTCACAAGCGCCGGACGGCCCTCGGCCTTCAGCTCGGCAAAGCGTTTGTCCATGCGTGCGGTCATGTCTTACAGTCCCATTCCCAGAATCTTGCCGACGGTGAAGATGTCCTTGTCGCCGCGGCCGGAGAGGTTCATCAGGATGATCTCGTCCTTGCCCATCGTCGGCGCACGTTTGATCACCTCGGCAATCGCATGCGCGGCCTCGAGCGCCGGGATGATGCCTTCGAGGCGGGTCAGGGTCTGGAAGGCCTCGAGCGCTTCGTGATCCATGATCGGCACATAATCGACGCGGCCGATATCGCTGAGCCACGAATGTTCCGGGCCGATGCCGGGATAATCGAGACCGGCCGAAATCGAGTGGCCTTCCTTGATCTGTCCGTCGCCGTCCTGCAGGAGATAGGTGCGATTGCCGTGCAGCACGCCGGGCGTGCCGGCAGTGATCGACGCGCAATGTTCATCTCCCTGCAGGCCCTTGCCGCCGGCCTCGACACCGACGATCTTCACGGAGGAATCGTCGAGGAAGGGGTGGAAGATGCCGATCGCGTTCGAACCGCCGCCGACGGCCGCGATGACGAGATCCGGAAGGCGGCCTTCGGCCGCCAGCATCTGCTCTTTTGCTTCGGCGCCGATCACCGACTGGAAGTCACGGACCATCTCCGGATAGGGGTGCGGACCGGCTGCCGTGCCGATCAGATAATAGGTGTCCTCGACATTGGTGACCCAGTCGCGGAGCGCCTCGTTCATGGCGTCCTTCAGCGTGCCGCTGCCGGCGGTCACCGGTTTGACTTCGGCGCCGAGCAGCTTCATGCGGAACACGTTCGGCGCCTGACGCTCGACGTCGGTGGCACCCATATAGACGACGCAGGGAAGGCCGAAGCGGGCGGCAACGGTGGCGGAGGCGACACCGTGCTGGCCGGCGCCGGTTTCGGCGATGATGCGCGTCTTGCCCATGCGCTTGGCGAGCAGGATCTGGCCGATGCAATTGTTGATCTTGTGCGAGCCGGTGTGGTTCAGCTCCTCGCGCTTGAAATAGATCTTCGCGCCGCCGAGTTCAGCCGTCAGCCGCTCGGCAAAATAGAGCGGGCTGGGGCGGCCGATGTAGTGCGCGCCGAGGTGTTTCAGCTCCGCCTGAAAGACCGGATCGGTCTTCGCCTTGTTCCACTCGTCCTGCAGATCGAGGATCAGCGGCATCAATGTTTCGGCAACGAAACGACCGCCAAAAATGCCGAAGCGACCATCTTCATCGGGGCCGGAACGGAAGGAATTCGGTTTAGGCGTCTCGTTCACTCTCAACTCCCTGAGGCCATGACAGGCGCATCCGCCGTTTCGACCGCATCGAAAAATTCATCGATCATTGCAACGCTTTTGACGCCAGGCTCGCTTTCGACGCCCGAGGAGACGTCGATACCACGTGCCTTGGTATTCGCCAGCGCATCCGCGACATTGTTCTTGTTCAGTCCGCCGGACAGCATGTAGTCGATGCTCTCGTCGATCCAACCGAGAAGGCTCCAGTCGAAGGAAATACCGTTACCACCCGGCAGTTCGGAACCCTTCGGCGCTTTCGCATCGAACAGGAAACGGTCGGCAATGCCGATATAGGCTTCGACCCGCTTCAGATCGTCGGCCGTGCGCACCGAAAAGACCTTCATGACCGGCAAGCCATAGAGCGCCTTTATGGTCAGCACATGTTCGGGGCTTTCGCTGCCATGGAGCTGCAGAATATCCGGCTTCAACAGCGAGACGATCTCATCCAGCTCGTCATTTGTGGCATCGACGACGACGGCGACGATCTTCGCCTTGCCGCGGGCCGGTTCGGCAAGTTTTGCCGCCAGGTCCGGCTCGATGTAGCGCGGGCTCTTTTCAAAGAAGATAAAACCAATATGGGTCGCGCCGCGTTCCAGCGCGCGATCGACAGCTTCCGGCGTCTTCAAGCCACAGATTTTGATATCCGGTTTCATGGCAGCGAAGTGACACGAAATGCGGCAAGAGTCGAGCCAATTTGCATGCAAAGCTGCATTTAGGGCGAGCTTCGATCAGTCGAAATCGATGGCGTGCAGCTGGCTGCCGTGCCGCTTCAGCCAGGATTTCGCTTCCTCCATGCCCGGGCAAAGCTTCTTGCAAAGCGCCCAGAAGCGGGGCCCGTGGTTCATTTCCTTGAGATGGGCGACCTCGTGGGCGGCGAGATAGTCGATCACGGAAGGCGGCGCCATGACGATCCGCCAGGAGAAACTCAGATTTCCCTCCGACGAGCAGGAGCCCCAGCGGCTTCGGGTATCCTTCATCGAGATCGAGCGGATCGGCGCCCGGATGGTTGCGGCATGCGTTGCCGCCAGCCTCTTGAGATCGGCGCGCGCCTCCTTCTTGAGGAAGGCCGCAATGCGCCGCCCGACATGTTCAGGCATGCCGCTGACACGCAACACCGGATCGCCGCCCACAGAGACCACCTCCGTCAAACCGCGCAAGCTGCCCGTATGCACAATGCGATGGGAAACGCCGCGCAGGAGGATCTTGCCGCCATCGCGCAGCCCGGTGTCGGTCGAAAACTTGGCAAGTTTGGTGAGCAGCCATCCCTGGTGCCGATCGAGGAAGGCGTTGACCTCACGCGCCGCAAGGCCCCTCGGCACCGTCATCTTCAACGCGCGGCCGCCTGGCTCGATGCGCAGCGTGATGCGCGTCGCCTGGTCATGATGCTTGATGGTGAGAGGCATGAGCCGGCCGGCGACATCAAGCGTCCGCGTTTCGGGCGGAGCCGGCTTTCGCACCTTTGGCCGTGTCTTCAGAAGCGGAAACATGGGTGTTTTCTATACGATTCGCCGGCGAAGCTAAACGCTTCAGCGGGAAGCCGGGCATGGAAAAACCGGCATCGGTCAAGATGCCGGTCATCGCTTCATCACTCATCCACTCACGGCGTCTGAAATTCCGCGACCGGGCCGCCGTTATCGTCGCGCTTGGCATTCCTGCGCTCACGCATGAAGCGGTCGAACTCTTCCTGGTCCTTGGCGCGGCGGAGTTCGCGGAGATACTCGTCGAATTCCTGGCGCATTTCGTCCAGCTTGCGGCGCTCTTCCTCGATCCGGTCGAGCTCGGCCTTACGCCAGTCGTCGAAGGCGACGTTGCCGGTCGAGAAATGCGAGCGGTGATGGCCATGCGAACGGCGGCAGGAGGCAAAGAAGCCGTCGGTCGCCTGGTTTACGTCGCGCTTGAAGCCGCGCAGACGCTCGCCGAAGATGATATAGGCAAGCATGGCCAGACCCAGAGGCCAGAAAACCATGAAGCCGAGAATCATCAGGGCAATGGTAGCCGGAGTCCAATCCGGTCGAAGCAATGCTGACTGGTTCATCGTGCGGTATCCTCGCGTTCTGCGCCGGCAAGATGCCGAACGCTGAAATCGATGTGGTTACCGCAATAGCAGGCTTCAAGACGATTGCCCGGGAAATCGGACAAGGTCTTGAATCCACTTTTCTAATTCAGCTGGCCCTGATTTACGCCGTCCGGCCGCCCTTGATGACGCGCCGCACCGGGCGCTTGACCGCGGCACGCGAATGCTGGCGGACGAAATTGACGATGCGCGGTGCGATCTCGCGGCGGAAACGCGAGCCGTTGAAAACCCCGTAGTGGCCGACATCCGGCTGGAGATAATGCATACGCATATCTTCGGGAATGTTCACGCAGATGGTCTGCGCCGCCTTGGTCTGGCCGACGCCCGAGATGTCGTCATTCTCACCTTCAACGGTCAGAAGCGCGACGTTGCGGATCGCCGCGGCATCGACGCGTTTGCCGCGATGCATCAATTCGCCCTTCGGCAGCGAATGCTTCATGAAGACCTGTTCGACCGTCTGCAGGTAGAATTCGGCCGTCAGATCCATGACGGCGAGATATTCGTCGTAGAAATCGCGATGTTTTTCCGGTTCGCCGTCGTTCTTCACGAGGTGCATGAAGAATTCCTTGTGGGCGACGACGTGCCTGTCGAGGTTCATCGACATGAAGCCAGAAAGCTGCAGGAAGCCCGGATAGACACGCCGCAGGAAGCCCGGCTGCGGCCAGGGCACATGCATGATGACATTATCGGAAAACCACTGCAGCGACCGTTCCTGGGCGAGCTTGTTGACGGCGGTCGGATTGATGCGCGTGTCGATCGGGCCGCCCATCAGCGTCATCGAGGATGGCGATAGCGGATCGTTGGCTTCCTCCATCACCGCGGCTGCGACCAGCACCGGGACGGAAGGCTGACAGACGGCGATCACATGCGTGTCGGGACCGAGGAAATGCAGCATCTCGATGACATAATCGACGTAATCGTCGAAATCGAACGTGCCCTCCGTCATCGGCACCATCCGGGCGTCGATCCAGTCGGTGATGTAGACATCGGCGCTCGGCAGCAGCGCCTCGACCGTGCCGCGCAACAGCGTCGCATAGTGACCGGACATCGGCGCCACGATCAGGATGCGCGGGTCGCTGGAGCGGCCGGGCGGAACGTTGCGGGCGAAATGCAGCAGATTGCAGAAGGAGCGCGACCAGACGACCTCTTCACGGACGGAAACCGTCTGGTCGTCGATCGTCGTCCACTTCAAGTCGAATTCAGGCTTTCCGTAGCGGCGTGTCGTGCGCTCGAACATTTCGAGGCTTGCCGCGATCGTGCGGCCGAACGGCGTCTGGGCAAACGGGTTCAGCGGATTGGCATAGGCAAAACGCATGATATCTGCCGCGGCGCGAAACGGCGCCATGGCAGCATGATTCAATTCATAAAGCTGATAAAACATACAAGGCGCTGCCTTTCTCTATCGAAAAGATGACGTCGATTGATAGACATCGAACCTTTCCGCACGCTGGCACGTAACGTAGATTAACAGGTTTTTGTTGCACAGCAACATGGACGTGCCGAACCTGCACAGGAAATGCCAGAGTGTTGATCCCTGGCATCACCATAAAACTGAAAGCTTAAGCTTCAGCGCTACTAGTGTCGTTAACGATCGGCGACGAAGCTCTGCTTCTGGCTGCCGAGGCCTTCGATGCCGAGCTCGACGACATCGCCGTCCCGAAGATAGCGCGGCGGCTTCATGCCCATGCCAACACCGGGCGGCGTGCCCGTCGAAATGACGTCGCCTGGATGCAGCGACATGAACTGGCTGAGATAGGAAACAATGTGGGCGACGCCGTAGACCATCGTCCTCGAGGAGCCGTTCTGCATCGTCTGGCCGTTGACCTTCAGCCACATGCCGAGGTTCTGCGGGTCGGCAATCTCGTCCTTGGTCACAAGCCAGGGGCCAATCGGCCCAAAAGTGTCGCAGGACTTACCCTTGGTCCACTGGCCGGCGCGTTCCGTCTGGAAGGCGCGTTCGGAAACGTCGTGCGACACGCAGTAACCGGCGACGTAGTCGAGCGCGTCGGCCTCGCTGACATATTTCGCCGTCTTGCCGATGACGACGCCGAGCTCGACTTCCCAATCGGTCTTTTCCGAGCCGCGCGGGATGAGGACGGTGTCATTCGGCCCTACGATGGCCGACGTCGCCTTCATGAAGATCACCGGCTCGGGCGGCACGGTGGCGCCGGTTTCGGCGGCGTGGTCCGAGAAGTTGAGGCCGATGCAGATGAATTTGCCGGTGCCGGCAACACAGGCGCCGATGCGGCCGGCGCCGAGTTCGGGAAGGCTCTTCGGATCGATCGCCGCGATCTTTGCAAGGCCGGCCGGCGAGATTGCCTCGCCGCCGATATCGCCGACATGACCGGAGAGATCGCGGATTTTGCCATCGGCATCGAGAAGTGCCGGTTTTTCGCGACCTGCTTCGCCAACACGCATCAGCTTCATGGAGTTCCTCCTCATCAAAAACGAAGTTGCGATCACCTATGAACGAATTATTCATCGGTGTCATTACGGCTTTGCCGGGAAGCGGTACGGCCTTCTAGAAATTTCAGACAAGTCAGGACCGGCGGGAAAGATTTTCGTCGGGTTGAGGCTTTCCAGCGAGTAGTAGCCGCGCTTGATATGATCGAGATTGACAGTTTCGGCGATGCCCCGCCAATCGAGCATGCGACGATGCCGCGCTTGCCAAGGCAGCGAAGCTGCGAAATATGACTTCTGAACGAGCTCAAATGAGATGGAGTTTTCTCGATGCACTTCTCCAAAGCCGTCGTGCGTACCGAACATGCAAGCCGCTACCTGCAGCAGCTTTGCAAACACTGGAGTCATAAGTTCAGTGTCGATTTCGACCCCCATAAGGGCCGGGTGCCGTTCAACGATACCGCTGAAGTGACGTTCACGGCCGATGATGCGGCCCTCACCATGGTGCTTTCCGTTGCCGATCCAGCCCAGCAGGCAAGGATGCAGGGCGTTATCGACGATCACCTGAAGCGCTTCGCCTTCCGCGAGGAACTCGACATCGTCTGGATGGACTGACCGAAGCTGACCCGAATTTCTGCTCCCAACCCCGGAACAAGCATGACGAAGAGCAATAACCGCGAATCCCAATATCCGATTGATCCGATGTTTCTCGATCGCTGGTCGCCGCGCGCCTTCACCGGCGAAATCATCGAGGAGGCGCAGCTTCTCAGCCTGCTCGACGCCGCCCACTGGGCGCCGTCTTCTTCCAACCAGCAGCCCTGGCGCTTCATCTATGCCCTGAAAGGTTCACAGCATTGGGAGAAATTCGTCGCATTGCTCGTCGATGCCAATCAGGAATGGGCGAAGAATGCGTCAGCGCTAATCTTCGTCGTGTCGCGCAGCTTCACCGGCGCTGCCGGTTCCGGCGAGGAAAAGCCGAGCTACACGCATTCCTTCGATGCCGGCGCGGCATGGGGCCACCTGGCGCTCCAGGCGCGCCTTTCCGGTTTTTACGCCCATGGCATGGGCGGTATCAAACACGAAGATATCATGAAGACCTTCGGCATTCCTCAGGGGTATAGGGTCGAGGCGGGTGTTGCGGTTGGCCGCCTGGCCGATAAGACCGTCCTTTCCGAACGCAACCAGGCGCGCGAATTCCCCAGCCAGCGCAAGCCGCTCTCCGAAGTCGCCTTCAACGGCCGTTTCGTCGCGAACTGAGCGAAACCGAAAAAACAAAAGGCCCCGCGGTACGAGAACAGCGGGGCCTTTTGCTGAGAAAATATTGATCAGATATCGAGGTTTGCGACGCTCAGCGCGTTGTCCTGGATGAATTCGCGCCGCGGCTCGACCTCGTCACCCATCAGGCGGGCGAAGAGACCATCGGCATCGGTGGCGTCCGCGACCTTGACCTGCAGCAGCGAACGGACGTTCGGATCGAGCGTCGTTTCCCAGAGCTGTTCGGCATTCATCTCGCCGAGCCCCTTGTAGCGCTGCATGGTGAGGCCCTTGCGGCCGCTGGCGAAGATCGCGTCGAGCAGGGCGCGCGGCCCCGAAATCTCGATGTCGCCTTCGCGCCGATGCAGCGACGGCGGCGTCTGGTAGATTTCCTTGAGACGTGACGTCAGCTGATCTATGTGCCGGGCGTCCGAGGAGCCGATCAGCGCCATATCGAGCACGACGATTTCCTTGACGCCGCGGACCATGCGCTCGAGGCGCAGGCCGCCATCGCTGGTCAGATCGCCCTGCCAGCCGCGCTCGGTTTCCTCGGCGATAATATCGAGACGGCTTGCGACTTCGCTTACCAATGCTTGGGCTCTTGCCTGGTCACTGACGAGTTCGGCGTTGAGCGCGCCGGCAATTGCCGCCTGTTCGACGACGGCGCGATTGTAACGCGAATGGAGGTTGTCGAGCAGAGCGCGCATACGCAGCGCATCGAGAATGACCTCGCGCAGATCCTGACCGGTGCGGACCTCGCCGCTGCCGAGCCGCAGCGCCGCATCTTCCAGACCCTGGCCGATCAGATATTCCTCAAGCGCCTTTTCGTCCTTCAGATACTGCACCGACTTGCCGCGCGCGACCTTATAGAGCGGCGGCTGGGCGATATAGAGATGGCCGCGCTCGATCAGCTCCGGCATCTGCCGGAAGAAGAAGGTGAGCAGCAGCGTGCGGATATGGGCGCCGTCGACATCGGCGTCCGTCATGATGATGATCTTGTGATAACGCAGCTTCTCGGCATTGAACTCGTCCTTGCCGATGCCGGTGCCGAGCGCTGTGATCAATGTGCCGATTTCCTGGCTCGACAGCATCTTGTCGAAACGGGCACGTTCGACGTTGAGGATCTTGCCGCGCAGCGGCAGGATCGCCTGGTTTTCGCGCGAACGGCCCTGCTTGGCCGAGCCGCCGGCGGAATCGCCCTCGACCAGGAAAACTTCGGATTTTGCCGGATCACGCTCGGAGCAGTCGGCGAGCTTGCCAGGCAGCGAGGCGATATCGAGCGCGCCCTTGCGGCGGGTCAATTCGCGGGCTTTGCGGGCTGCTTCGCGTGCGGCTGCCGCCTCGACGACCTTGCCGACGAGGATCTTGGCTTCACTCGGATGCTCTTCGAACCAGGTGCTCAGCGCCTCATTGACGAGACTTTCGACAACGGGACGGACTTCCGAGGACACGAGCTTGTCCTTCGTCTGCGAGGAGAATTTCGGATCGGGCACCTTGACCGACAGGACCGCGGTCAGGCCCTCGCGGCAATCTTCGCCCTGCAGCGTCACCTTTTCCTTTTTGGTGATGCCGGAATTATCGGCATAGGACACGACCTGGCGCGTCAATGCCGCCCGGAAGCCGGCCATATGCGTGCCGCCGTCGCGCTGGGGAATGTTGTTGGTGAAGCAGAGCACGTTCTCGTGGTAGCTGTCGTTCCACCACATCGCCACTTCGACGGTGATGCCGTCCTTTTCGCCGCGGATGGCGACCGGCTTGTCGACCAGCGACTTCTTGGCGCGGTCGAGATAGGCGACGAAAGCTTCGAGGCCGCCGTCATAGCGCAATTCTTCCTGCTTAATATCGGAATGGCGCTTATCGGTCAGCAGGATGCGCACGCCGGAATTCAGGAAGGCGAGCTCGCGCAGGCGATGCTCCAGCGTGCCGTAGTCGAACTCCGTCATGGTGAAGGTTTCGCTGCTCGGCATGAAGCTCACTTCGGTGCCGGTCTCGTCTGGCGCTTCGCCCGTGACCTTCAGCGGCGCGTCGGCTACGCCATGAGTGAAGCTCATTTCATGAATCTTGCCATGGCGGCGGATCTTCAGCTTCAGCCAGACGGAAAGCGCATTTACGACGGAAACGCCGACCCCGTGCAGACCGCCGGAGACCTTGTAGGAATTCTGGTCGAACTTGCCGCCGGCATGCAGCTGCGTCATGATGACTTCGGCCGCCGACACGCCTTCGCCGGAATGAATGTCGGTCGGGATGCCGCGGCCGTTATCGGTGACCGTCACCGAACCATCCGGATTGAGGCTGACGGTAACGATGTCGGCATGGCCGGCCAGCGCTTCGTCGATGGCGTTGTCGACGACTTCATAGACCATGTGATGCAGGCCGGAGCCGTCGTCGGTATCGCCGATATACATGCCGGGGCGTTTGCGCACGGCATCGAGGCCCTTCAGGACCTTGATGGAATCTGCGCCATATTCGGTGCTTACGCCGTTTTCCGTCGCGGATGTATCGCTCATTCTGTCGAGATTTTCCCTGTTGTCGTAAGCGGCGGCGCGCCTTGCGAATCACCGGCTTTCTTCACTCTCGTATATAGGTTTTTTGAGCCCTGTTCCCAATGGCAAGTCCCCTGAACAAGCCATAAAACAGGGGATTATGACGCTTTTCCGTCGCCTTTGCCGCTATTTTCGAGAAGAGCCGATAACCGGGCGATCTCAGCGCTGTCAAGCTCGCGGATCCGCCGGGCCAGCCGGTTGGCAAATTCGGTATATTCCGGCGGCAGGCCCGAGGTGTCGATGACGACGCGTGGGTCGGAGGAACGGGCGAGCAGGAACAGTTCCTCGGCCTCGTCCCAGATGATATTGAAATAGCCTGCGATGCGCTGCAGCAGATCGAATGTCGGCAGACCGCGCTTGCCATGTTCGAGCGCCGAGAGATAGGCGGGGGAGACGTTCAGTGCTTCCGCCATTTCCTTCTGCGAGACGCCCTTGCGCACCCTCAGCCGGCGAACCGCCTCGCCGAAGGGGGTCATGGCCTTTCCCCATGCCGCCGCGACAGGCGGATATAGAGCGCGCCCTCGCCGCCATGATGCTGTGCGGCCGGCTCATAGGAAGAGATCAAATAGCGGAATTCCGGCTTTGAGAACCACAGCGGCACGGCCCGCTTCAGCGCACCGTCGCTGCCCATCGAGCTGCCTTTGCCGGTGATGACCAAGACATGGCGCAGGCCGCGCTCATGGGCGCGGATCAGGAAATCGAGAAGGATGACATGAGCCTCGCTCTGTACCAGCCCATGCAGGTCGATCCGCGCTTCCAGCGCCAGCCGGCCCTTGGCGATCTTACGCTTGACCGGCTTTTCCAGCGGATGGTGCACCCCGGCCGACGGTTTCGACGCCGAAGGCGTTGCCTTCTGTTCCGGTGTAAACGAGGCAGGCAGCTGCTTTTCGGCCTTCTCCCGTTCAACCGCCGCTTCGGTCTCGGCGAGAAAGGCATCGAGTTCGCTCAGTTCATCCGTCTTGCCGGGCATCGGCCGCGTGCTGCGGGCAACCTTGCCCCAGAGGATTCTCTCATCAGCGCTGAGCTTGCGATCCCTAGCCATCAGTCAAATCGTCCGGCGGCGGCATTGGGAATGAGTATGGCGAAATCGGCGTCGTTGCGGACGGTGCCGGCTCGTTCTCCTGCCGTATCCCCCGAACCGGTGAAGATGTCGCCGCGGGCCGGCCCGACGATCGCCGAGCCGGTATCGAGCGCCAGCATCAGCCTGCCGAAGGCCCGGCCATGATCGAGATGGGTGAGGCTTTCGGCGCGGATGAAAAAGGGAAAGCCGAAGGTATGGATCAGCCGGTCGACGGCTAGCGAACGGCCGGCAAGAAGCGGCACCTTGGCGGCCGCGATCGGACCGGCCTCAAGATCGGCGACCGCCGCCTCCCGGAAGAAAATATAGGAGCGGTTGTGCCATAACACTTCGTCCACCCGCTCGGGATTGTACGCCAGCCAAGCGCGGATCGACTGCATCGAAATCTCGGCTCGGTCGATTTCTCCGCACTCGATCAGCAGTTTGCCGATTGCCGAGAAGGGATGGCCGGCCTTCGCTGCGTAGGTGATGCGGCCGATCCGGCCATTTCTGTAACGCAGCCGGGCGGCGCCCTGCACATGGACGAAGAAGACATCGACCTTCGACTTCGCCCAGGCGATTTCGAGGCCGCGGCCTTCAAGAAAACCCTGGTCGATCGCGCGGCGATCCGGATAGGCGCCGATCCCGCCGTCATCATGGCGGCGGCCGAACGCATAGGCCTCGTCCAGTTCGGCCGGGCGATTGCCGTCGTCGAGATCGATCAGATCGTCGGGGCGGCGGTAGAAAGGAAACCGGAAGACATCGTCCGGCTGGTCCGACACGTCGATCTCGGGTTCGTAAAAAGCGGTGACGAAGCCGGGATTGCCATCCTTGCGGCGGATCAGGAATGGCCGGCAGTGTGTTTCGAAAAAGCGGCGTGCCGATGCGGGGGAGGACGGCGTGAAATCTTCAGCGGCGATCAGAAGCGGAAGCAAGTCTTCCGAACTCAGGCCCAGCGAGCCGGCGCGGTAGGGTTTGACCTCGGTGATTTGCCGCCTGCAGCATCGCATGACTTCAAAAAGGCCGGAGGGATCATCATCCTTCCAGCCTTCCAGAGTGTCAAAGCTTATGGCCTGCAGGACGAAGTCCGATGCGTGGTCACTCATGTTCCGATTCGGTCGCCACAAGTTTCCAGTTCGGATCGCGCGAGCGGGTGTCGCGGGCGAAGGTCCAGAGGTCATTGACCTCGGCGACGTTCTCGGCGTCGCCTTCGATCAGAGCATCCGCCTTGTCGTAAGTGGCCGATATCAGCTGGCTGACGATGCGCACGGTGATCTGCGCTTCGCTGCCCTTCGTCTCGGCATGGGTGATTTCGGCCTTGTCGATGCCGACGAAGGTGGACTTCACCTTCTCACCGCGGCTTTCGCGCTCGCCGATCGCCGCATCGAAACCGTCATAGACTTCGCGGGACAGCAGGTTCTTCAGCGTTTTCCGGTCGCCGTCGGCATAGGCCATGACGATCATTTCGTAGGCCATGCGGGCGCCGTTCAGAAATTCCTTCGGATTGAAGGAAGGATCGGCCTTATTCAGGGCGCGTAGCGATTCGTTGAGCGGCGTTCCTGGTGCGGCAACGGCATCGATGGCGGCGAAGCGATCCTCGTCCTCCCCTGTCGCATCGCGCCGCGGCAGCGTCACGACCTTGCCGGCATCGGCAGCTTCAGCAGGCGCCGCGTCCCGCGGCGTATAGAGATCGCGCGGCGGCTTCTCGTTTCCCGTGCGGCGGCCGAGCACGGAGCGGAGCTGAAAGAAAATCAGCACCGCCGCCACCAGGAAGAATAATGTGATGAAGTCGTTCGAACTCATATCGTATCGCAGCCGCCGTTAACATCTCTGATTTGTACTCCCATATAGTCCGCCTATACAGATGATTCAAATGATGGCTGGCATCTTCGCCGGCGCCAAGAGGAGACCGGCCAGTCCGGGACATGACGACCATGCGTTTTTCAATCCTGCCGGCTTTCATTCTGCTGCTGCCGCTTGGCGAAATTGCCGGTTTCGTCGTCGTCGGCCGGGCGCTCGGCTTGGTGCTGACACTGGCGCTTGTCATGGCGAGCTTTGTTTTGGGCGTGGTCCTGCTGCGCCGGCAGGGCATCGACATCCTGCGCCGCATGTCGAGCCAAGGACGGAACGGCGTGATGCCCGGCCGCGATCTGCTGAAGCCGGCGATGACGGTCATCGCCGCGCTGCTGCTGATCATTCCCGGCTTCCTCACCGATATCATCGCAATCCTCATTCTCATTCCGCCGGTGGGCGATCTTGTCTGGCGGTCGATCGCCAAGCGCTTCGTCGTCGTCCGGGGCGGCTTTTCCGCCGGCCCGAAACCGCAGTCCCGCGACGGCAACCGGAATTCGAAGGTGGTGGATCTCGACGAGGAGGATTATCATAGGCAGCAGGATCGCAACTCGCCGTGGTCCGGCAAACATCTCGGTGATTGAAGTGCTTCGACCGAGCAACAGCGCCCAGCGCTCAGGGTTGTAAGCCCCTCCCCGAAATGTTAGATGGCGGCACCATTCCCATGCCCTTCGAGGAAAAGCCAATGGCAGACGACAACAACAGCAACGGTGCGACCAACCCCACCCTTTCGATCCTTGCGCAATATACGAAGGATCTGTCCTTTGAAAATCCGGGTGCGCCGCGTTCGCTGCAGGCGCGCGACAAGGCGCCGACGATCAACATCAATGTGAACGTCAACGCCAATCCGCTTTCCGACACGGATTTCGATGTCGTGCTGTCGCTGAATGCCGAAGCCAAGGATGATGACAAGACGGTGTTCCACACCGAACTCGTCTATGGCGGCGTCTTCCGCGTTACCGGCTTCCCGCAGGAGCACATGCTACCGGTTCTCTTCATCGAATGCCCGCGCATGCTCTTCCCCTTCGCCCGTCAGATCATCGCCGACGTGACCCGCAACGGCGGCTTCCCGCCGCTGATGATCGACCCGATCGACTTCACGCAGATGTTTGCCCAGCGCGTTGCCGAAGAGCAGGCCCGCGCCAAGGTTCAGGCCGTTCCGAACTGATCGAATTCCGTCGGTTCTGACATGCGGATGCCCGGGCAAGTCCCGGGCATTTTTAATTCAGCGCCGCGCGTCTGAAAGACGCGAAAGGGACGCTGCGGCCCGATTTGTCACGCTGGCGAGCTGGCGAATTTCGACCAGATGCCTTTTTCGCCGAGCTTGGCGACCAGCGCCTCATGCGCCTGCGCTTCGGCCTGGCTGAGGCGGGGTGCAAGCGGCCGGGGCCGCTCAAGCACCGCTAATATCGCTCCATCATCTTCCATCGCCATTTCGCCGCCCGCCGCCTGGCCGGATTGGCCGAGGCCAAGGGCCGCCTGCCTGCCGCCGATCATTTCGATATAGACTTCGGCCAGCAGCTCGGAGTCGAGAAGCGCGCCGTGTTTGGCGCGGTGCGAATTGTCGACGCCGTAACGCCGGCAAAGTGCGTCGAGCGAATTTGGTCCCATCGGATTTTTCCGCCGCGCCATGGACAGCGTATCGACCACCCGTTCCGGCAGGATCGGCGGCAAACCGATCCGCGCGAATTCGGCGTTGATGAAGCCCATGTCGAAAGTGGCGTTGTGGGCGATCCACTTGGCATCGCCGAAAAAGGCGAGAATTTCCTCGGCGACCTCGGCGAAGGCTTTCTTGTCCTTGAGGAATTCATCCGTAATGCCGTGCACGGCGAGCGCATCCGGATGGACCTTCTGATCTCCCGGATTGATGTAGATATGAAGGGTGTTGCCGGTCGGGAAGTGATTGAAGAGTTCGATGCCGCCGATTTCGATGATGCGGTCCATCCGGTTGTCAAGGCCGGTGGTTTCCGTATCGAAAATGATCTCACGCATTCCGGAAATCTCCCTTGGCAATTCGCATTCTCAGATCGGCGACGATCTCAAGCACCCGTTCCCTCGTCTGCTCAATGCTGTGGCTGGTGTCGATCAGGTAATCGGCACGGCGCCGTTTTTCTGCATCCGGCGTCTGGCGAGAGAGAATCATGTCGAATTTTTCCTCGGTCATGTCGTCGCGCGCAAGCACCCTCTGACGCTGAATCTGTGGATCGGTGCTGACGACGACGATGACATCCACCCTTTCCCAAGCGTCAGTTTCGAAAAGCAGCGGGATATCGAGCAGAACCATCTCGGCGCCGGCGGCACGGTGGCGGGCCAGAAATTCCGTTTCGCGCTTGCGGACCAGCGGGTGAACGATTGCCTCCAGCCGTTTGAAGCCGTCGGGATCGTGCGCCAGTTGGCGGCCGAGTTCTTGCCGGTCGACCACGCCGTCCTTCATCGTGCCGGGAAAGGCGGCATCCACCAGCGGTGCAGCCTCGCCGGCATAGAGATCGTGGACCACGGCATCGGAATCGTTCAGCGGAATCCCGGCCTCGGCAAAGAGCTTGCCGGCCGTCGACTTTCCCATTCCGATCGAGCCGGTCAATCCGATCTTCAGCATCAGTGTGCTTCCATATCCGCAATGATCAGTGCACGCAGTGCGGCGTCGACGACGGGGCGCTTGCCGAACCATTTCTCGAAGCCCGGCACGGCCTGATGCAGCAGCATGCCGAGACCGTCGACGATCGCAAAGCCCTGCTCTTGCGCCTGCGCCAGGATCGGCGTCTTCAGCGGCACATAGACGATATCGGTAACGACGGCGTCGGCAGCAAGTGGAGTGAAATCAAGCTGCGGCGCCGGCTCGCCGTCCATGCCGAGCGACGTGGTGTTGATAAAGAGGCCGGCGTCTTTCATGACCTCGGCAAGCGCACCGGCCGGATGGGCCTGAACCTTCGGGCCAAAACGGTCGGCCAGTTCGTGGGCCCGTTCGACGGTACGGTTGACGACGTGGATTGTCTTGAAGCCGCGGTCGCGAACCGCCTGGATGACGGCCCGGCTGGCGCCGCCGGCGCCAAAGATCACGGCCGTGTCATGAAGGTCCCAGCCCGGATGGCGTTCGTCAAGATTGGCAGTGAAGCCGCGGCCATCGGTATTTGTCGCGTGGAGAAGGCCATCCTCCAGCCAGAGCGTGTTCGACGCGCCGAGTTCGAGCGACAGCGCGTCCGGTTTGTCGGCGAGGCGGAAGGCCAATTCCTTATGGGGAATGGTGACATTGCCGCCGGTAAAGCCGGAACTGCCATCCTTCAGCGAAGCGATGAAATCGGCAAAGGCTTCCGGTGCGACTTCATGAGCGCGGTAGCTGCCTGGCAGGCCGAGCGTCTTCAACCAATATCCGTGGATCAACGGCGAGCGCGAATGCTTGATCGGAAAGCCTGTGACAAACGCCTTCGGCCCGAATGTTTCACGTGAATCACCCATCGATCGCTCCGAGTTCGCGCAATTTCGTCAGAAGCGGCAGCATCGGCAGGCCGAGAATGGTGAAGTAATCACCTTCGATTTTCTCGAAGAGCTGAATGCCCTGCCCCTCCAATTGGTAGGCGCCGACGCTCGAAAGCGCCTTGTCACCGACCCGCGCCAGATGCCCGGCAATGAATTCCGCCGTCAGAGGCCGCATCGTCAGTTCGGCATGGGCGAGATGTTCCCACAGGACTACACCATTGTTGGCGATGGCGACGGCGCTGTTCAATCGATGCGTTCTTCCCGACAGGGCGTGAAGGTGGCCGGCCGCGTCGGCCATGTCCTTCGGCTTATGAAAGACCCGGTCGCCGAGCGACATCGTCTGATCCGAACCGATAACCAGGCTGTCCGAAAAGCGCCGGCTGACATCCTCGGCCTTGGCCCTGGCCAGAGCGAGGGCAACGGCATCCGGCGTTGCCCCGGCTTTTTCCAACGGCGCTTCCAGCGCCCTTTCATCGATCGTTGCGGCCTGCGCCTCGAAGGACAGGCCGGCATTTTCCATCAGCATCCGCCGAAACGGGCTCGACGATGCAAGGATGATTGTTGTTGTCATAGGCTCCTCGGAGTGCCGACTTTGCGTCAGCGCTTAGCGCAGCTTCGGGCGCAGGGCAACGATCGCCGCGGCGGTTTCCTCGATCGAGCGGCGGGTCACGTCGATCAGCGGCCAGTTGTGACGGGCGCAAAGCGAGCGCGCATATTTCAGCTCCTCGGAGATCGCGGCGCGATCGGTGTAATGTTCGCGATCGAAGCCCTGGGTCGCTCCGAGGATGCGGTTTTCCCGCACCTGGGAAATACGATCGGTGGTGGCGATCAGGCACACGATCAAGGGTTTGGTCGCGACAAAAAGACTCTCGGGCAACGGCACGCCATAGACGATCGGAATGTTGGCCGTTTTGATGCCGCGATTGGCGAGATAGATAGATGTCGGTGTCTTCGACGTCCGGCTGATGCCGATGATGACGACATCGGCATCGTTGTAATCGTCCGGCATCTGGCCGTCGTCGTGATCCATGGTGAAATTCAGCGCTTCGATGCGGGCGAAGTAACCGGCATTCATCACATGCTGGGCTCCGACCCGGCGGCGCGACGGAGCGCCGAGATAGATCTGAAACGCATTCATCACCGGCTCCAGAACATTGACCGAGGCGACGCCCATTTCGGTGCAGCGCTCGTCGATCAGGCTCGCCAGCTCCCGGTCGACAATGGTGTAGAGCACGATGCCGGGCGCATCGTCGATCGCCTGCAGAACCGGCAGCAACTGTTTGCGATTGCGGATCAGCGGATAGACATGCTCGATCGGCTGAGCGGATCGGAACTGCGCCGAGGCGGCACGGCCAGCGGAGATCAGAGTCTCTCCCGTCGAGTCAGAAATCAGATGCAGATGAAAGAAGTTCGTTCTGTTCTCCACGCTATTTTCCGCTGCCTGTTGAAAACACTGGATGATGGAGAGCTAAGGCGGCGAGGCTGCCTCGGGCAAGGGAAAACATGCCGCCTTATCCACATTTCGAATTTTGCGGACCGGTTTTGCCAGGTCCTGTGGAGGATGGGGACGAAATTGGTTTGTCGAAGGCAAGTCCACAAGCTATCCACAGGAAGGAGAAAATCGGCTGCCTGGCAAGATTTTGGAATCATTTTGGGATTCGCCTTCTCCCGGAAATTTCGAAGAATCGGAAAATTCTTTTCGAGTTTTGGTGCAGGCGCGCGACAAATGGCATCGGCAGTGGATGGATTTTAATCCTTGATAGACACCGACTCTAAGAAATAGAAACCTTTTAAAATATCTTTGATTTTTTATAGGGAAGAAGCGCTTGAGCGACACGCGCCGAAAGATCATGAGGGTTCTCGACGGCGAAAGCCTCAGCCCTCCGCCTCTCTGGCTGATGAGGCAGGCGGGACGTTATCTGCCGGAATACAGAGAGACTCGGGCAAAGGCCGGAAGTTTTCTCGATCTCTGCTACACGCCCGATTACGCCGTCGAGGTGACGCTGCAGCCGATCCGCCGCTATGGCTTCGACGCGGCCATCCTGTTCTCCGATATTCTGGTCATCCCCGATGCAATGAAACGGAATGTCCGGTTCACCGAAGGGCATGGGCCGGAGATGGATCCGATCGATGAAGCCGGGATCGGGCGATTGAATGGGGAAGAGGTCGTCGCTTATCTCAGACCGGTTCTGGAAACGGTGCGACGGTTGCGGGAGGAGTTGCCTGATGAGACGACGCTGCTCGGCTTCTGCGGTGCGCCCTGGACGATTGCTACCTATATGATCGCCGGTCACGGCACGCCGGATCAGGCCCCTGCCCGCCTCTTCGCCTACAATTATCCCGGCGCCTTCGAGCATCTGCTGATGCTGCTTGCCGACGTGTCGTCAGATTATCTCGTCGCCCAGATCGATGCCGGCGCCGACGCCGTGCAGATCTTTGATTCCTGGGCTGGGGTTCTCGGGGAAAGGGAATTCGAGGCCTTCGCGATCAGGCCGGTTGCGCGAATGATCGCTTCGATCAAATCGCGGCGGCCGCATGCGCGCATCATCGCCTTCGCCAAGGGTGCCGGCTATCAGCTGAAAACCTATCGTCAGAAGACAGGTGCCGATGCGATCGGCCTCGACTGGTCCGTCCCATTGGCCTTCGCTGCCGAACTTCAGAAAGATGGACCGGTGCAGGGCAATCTCGATCCGATGCGTGTCGTTGCCGGCGGCCGGGCGCTGGAAGAGGGCGTCGACGATATTCTGCAGCATCTCGGCCATGGACCGCTGATCTTCAATCTCGGCCACGGCATCACGCCGCAGGCCGACCCCGATCATGTGCGTCAGCTGGTCGAGCGCGTGCGGGGGACGAAGTGACGCGGGAAAGGCAGACGGATCGGAAACCCGGCGCTTATGCCCGGCGCCGTGCTCATTTTGCCCTGGCCTTCTTCGCGCTGATGGCGGTCGGGCTTTTCGCCTGGAACCCCGACAATCTCTATCTCTGGATCAAGGCGCTTCACATCATCGCGGTGATTTCCTGGATGGCAGGACTGTTCTACATGCCGCGGCTGTTCATCTATCACACCGACGCGGAACCGGGCTCGGTGCAGTCGGAAACCTTCAAGGTGATGGAGCGCCGGCTGCTGCGGATTATCATGACGCCGGCGATGATGCTGACCTGGCTTTTCGGCCTCTATCTCGCCTGGTCGGTCTATGGATTCCAGGGCGGCTGGCTGCATGCTAAGATCGGTCTGGTCGTGCTGCTGACCGCTGTTCATGTATTCTTCAGCCGCGCCGTCGGCGCATTTGAGCGCGACGAAAATCGCCGCTCGGCGCGCTATTGGCGGTTCATGAATGAGGCGCCGACACTGCTGATGATCCTGATCGTGATCCTCGTGGTGGTGAAGCCGTTCTGAGGAAAATCTTCCTCGGGTTAAATTTGCTTCATTTTAATCAGCCCCCTTGCGGGGGCGATTGCGACTCGCTATTTTCCGCGCATCTCATCTACGTGGCATGTGTGAAGAGTTCAGTCGTCTGCGAGCCCCATTCGCAGTACCGAATACGACCCCCAACATCGCCTTTCCCCTTCGAAATTGAAAAGAGTATTGGTCACTTCATGGCTGAAATGAAGCTTCAGGAACTTAAGAGCAAATCCCCGACGGATCTTCTGGCTTTCGCCGAATCGCTCGAGGTCGAGAATGCAAGCACGATGCGCAAACAGGAATTGATGTTTGCCATCCTCAAGATGCTAGCCAGCCAGGATGTGGAGATCATCGGCGAAGGGGTAGTCGAAGTGCTCCAGGACGGCTTCGGCTTCCTGCGCTCGGCCAACGCCAACTACCTGCCCGGCCCTGACGACATTTATATCTCGCCATCGCAGATCCGCCGTTTCTCTTTGAAGACAGGCGACACGGTCGAGGGACCGATCCGCGGACCGAAGGAAGGCGAGCGCTATTTCGCGCTGCTCAAGGTCAACACCATCAATTTCGACGATCCGGAAAAGATCCGTCACAAGGTTCATTTCGACAATCTGACGCCGCTCTATCCGAATGAGCGCTTCAAGATGGAACTCGATATTCCGACTTCCAAGGATCTGTCGCCCCGCGTGATCGATCTCGTGGCGCCGCTCGGCAAGGGTCAGCGCGGCCTGATCGTTGCGCCGCCGCGCACCGGTAAGACCGTCCTTCTTCAGAACATTGCGCATTCGATCACGGCCAATCATCCGGAATGCTATCTCATCGTGCTTCTGATCGACGAACGTCCGGAGGAAGTCACCGACATGCAGCGTTCCGTCCGCGGCGAGGTGATTTCCTCGACCTTTGACGAACCGGCGGTGCGTCACGTCCAGGTGGCTGAAATGGTCATCGAAAAGGCCAAGCGTCTCGTCGAACATGGCCGTGACGTCGTCATTCTGCTCGATTCGATCACGCGCCTCGGCCGCGCCTACAACACCGTCGTCCCCTCCTCCGGCAAGGTTCTGACCGGCGGTGTCGACGCCAATGCGCTGCAGCGGCCGAAGCGCTTCTTCGGCGCCGCGCGCAACATCGAGGAAGGTGGTTCTCTGACCATCATCGCAACGGCGCTGATCGATACCGGCAGCCGCATGGACGAAGTGATCTTCGAAGAGTTCAAGGGTACCGGCAACTCGGAAATCGTCCTCGACCGCAAGGTCGCCGACAAGCGCATCTTCCCGGCGATGGACATCCTCAAGTCCGGCACGCGTAAGGAAGACCTGCTCGTGCCACGCCAGGATCTGCAGAAGATCTTCGTTCTTCGTCGTATCCTTGCTCCGATGGGCACCACGGATGCAATCGAATTCCTGATCGACAAGCTCAAACAGACGAAGAACAATTCCGATTTCTTCGACTCGATGAATACCTGATCCTTAGCCGGATTCATCCATTGAGAGCTGGCGCATCGCCTCGATGTCGCCAGCTTTTTATTTAAGAGGAATCGATTCGGATTCGAACTGACAAGCGGACGATGAGCCATGGTGAATGATACGATTTATGCGCTTTCGAGCGGCGCCCCGCCCTCGGGTGTTTCGGTCATTCGCATCAGCGGTCCGTTAACCCGAGAGCTCTTGATCAGGCTGGCCGGATCAGTGCCGGCTGATCGGCTGGCTTCCTACCGAACGATTCGGGCGCGCAACAATCAACCGATCGATAGCGGTCTGGTGCTGTTTTTCCCCGCTCCAAACTCTTTTACCGGTGAAGATGTCGCCGAGCTGCAGATCCACGGCAGCAAGGCCGTCCTGGCAGCGCTGTTTCAGGCGCTGGGTGATACTCCTGGTGTTCGTATGGCGATTGAAGGCGAGTTTTCGCGACGCGCTTTCGAAAATGGCAAGCTTGATCTTGTCGAGGTCGAGGGCCTGGCCGATCTCATCGAGGCTGAGACGGAGATGCAGCGCCGCCTCGCCGTGGAACACAGCGCTGGTGGTGTCTCGGCAGTATACGATTCGTGGGCGGAACGATTGACCCGCTCGCGCGCCCTGATCGAGGCGGAACTCGATTTTGCCGACGAAGACGATGTCCCGGGATCGGTGTCAGATATGGTCTGGGCCGACATGGATCGGCTTCGCAATGATATCTGGCATCATCTCGACGCGGCTTCGGCGGGCGAGATTATCAGAGACGGCTTTAAGGTGGTGATCGCCGGGGCGCCGAATGCGGGAAAGTCGAGCCTGTTGAATGCTCTCGCCCGACGCGACGTCGCAATCGTCACGGATATTGCCGGAACCACTCGTGACGTCCTGCAGGTCGATCTCGACATTGACGGCTATCTTGTCAAACTCTATGACACGGCCGGTCTGCGTGAGGCGGACGATCGGGTGGAGATGGAAGGCGTGCGGCGGGCACGCATAGCGCTTCGTGATGCCGATCTTGTGCTGTTGCTGGTCGATGTGAGCGATCCCGTCATTCCTGCCGACTTGGACCAGGCTGTGCCGCATGTTAGGGTCGGAACGAAGAAGGATCTCATCGAGACTGGCTCCGATCGATATGATCTGCGGATTTCGACGGCAACCGGTGAGGGCCTGCCGGAATTGCGGGCGCTGATCGGGCGCGTCGTCAAGGAGCGGTTTGCTGGCCTGTCTATGGCGATCCCGAGCCGACAGCGGCACAAGGATTCGCTGGCGAAATGTTTGGCAGCGCTAGATGCGGCAATCTCGCAGAGCGAGACGAATCTCGAACTGCGCACGGAGCAGCTTCGCCTGGCGGCTGAGTATTTGGGACGGATTACCGGGCGGGTGGATGTCGAGCAGCTGCTCGATGTGATCTTCTCGGAGTTTTGTATCGGTAAATGATTCACGTGAAACCTTTTCTTGAGGCTGTCGCCTGAGTTCACGTGAAACCCGCCGAGTTGGAGTTTGAGATGACCGGCAATGTCTATGATGTGATTGTGATCGGCGGCGGCCATGCCGGCACGGAGGCTGCCAGTGCAGCTGCGCGCCTCGGGGCGAAAACCGCCTTGGTCACCCACAGGCGAGACACGATTGGTGTCATGTCCTGCAATCCGGCGATTGGTGGGCTTGGCAAGGGACATCTGGTCCGCGAGATCGACGCGATGGACGGTCTGATGGGCCGGGTCGCCGATCTTGCCGGCATTCAGTTCAGAATGTTGAACCGGAAGAAGGGTGCCGCCGTCCGCGGTCCGCGAACGCAGGCGGATCGGAAGCTCTATCGACTGGCGATGCTGGCGGCGATCGAAGCGACACCAGGCTTGGATATCGTCGAGGGCGACGCATTCGATCTCGACGTCGTCGATAACCGTGTTGCCGGCGTGATCATGAAGGATGGCCGGCGGCTGAAAGCGCCGGCAGTCGTGTTGACGACCGGGACGTTTTTGCGTGGTCTGATCCATATCGGTTCGGATAAGACACCCGCCGGCCGCGTCGGCGAACCCCCCTCGCTGGGGTTGTCGGCAACTCTGGCCCGGTTGGGGCTGCGCTTGGGGCGATTGAAGACGGGCACGCCGGCCCGGCTGGATGGCAAGACAATCGACTGGCAGTCCGTCGGTCGGCAGGGTGCGGACGAGGATCTCGTGCCCTTTTCGTTCATGACCGATTCGATCACGACGCGGCAGATCGAATGTGGCGTCACCCGGACGACCGAAGCGACACATCGGATCATCATAGACAATATCAAACGCTCGGCGATGTATTCCGGGCAGATCGAAGGTGTCGGGCCGCGTTACTGCCCATCCATCGAGGACAAGCTGGTCAAGTTCGGCGAACGCGACGGCCACCAGGTCTTTCTCGAACCGGAAGGCCTCGACGACGATACGGTCTATCCAAATGGCATTTCGACGTCGCTGCCGGCCGAGGTCCAGGCGGACTTCATAAAGACCATTCCCGGACTCGAGACGGCGCGGATCCTCCAGCCGGGTTATGCCATCGAGTATGATCATGTCGACCCGCGGGAGCTTACGCCGTCGCTCGAAGTTAAGCGGCTGAGAGGCCTGTTTCTCGCCGGCCAGATCAACGGGACCACCGGTTATGAGGAGGCAGCGGCGCAGGGGTTGGCGGCAGGCTTGAATGCTGCACTGCGAAGCACCGATTCGGATCCGTTCCATTTTAGCCGAACAAATTCTTACATTGGGGTGATGATCGATGACCTCACGTCGCGAGGCGTTACGGAACCGTATCGGATGTTTACGTCGCGCGCGGAGTATCGTCTGACGCTGCGGGCCGATAATGCTGATGCTCGGCTGACACCACTTGGCATGCGGCTTGGCTGCGTCAGCCGTGCACGCGAGCGGCGATTCACAGTCTATCAAGCAGAAGTCGACGCCGGGCGCGCCCAGTTGATGTCGCTGAAGGTGACCCCCAATGAAGCGCGGCGCGCCGGCCTGAACATCAATCTGGATGGTCAGCGCCGGACGGCCTATGATTTATTGTCCTACCCGGACTACGACTTTGCCGCCCTCCGGCGGGTCTGGCCGGATGCTCTGGGCGCGATCCGGCCGACGGTTGCCGAGGCGTTGGAGATAGAGGCGGGCTACTCCGTTTATCTCGACCGGCAGGCTGCGGCCATTGCTGACCAGCAGCGCGACGAGGAACGGCGTATCCCCGATGATTTCGACTACTCTGCGCTTTCCGGCTTGTCGAACGAGCTCAAGACAAAGCTTAGTGCGGCCCGTCCGTTCAACGTCGCGCAGGCAGCCATTGTCGAAGGCATGACGCCCGCCGCTATTGCGCTGTTGCTGGTGCATTTGCGCCGCCGGAGCGGTGCAGAGCGCCAAATTGCCTAACACAAGATTTGAGAGTCTTTGAGAATGGAATTGAACGGTTTGCGTGTTTCACGTGAAACACAGGCACGACTCCAACATTTTGCGGCACTCTTTCAGAAATGGGCAAAAGCCATCAATCTCGTAGCGCCATCGACGCTCGATGATTTGTGGCGGCGTCATATCGCGGACAGCAGCCAGATTTTCCAGATTTACCCCGAGCCAGTTCGCTGGGTCGATCTCGGCAGCGGCGGTGGCTTTCCCGGCGTGATCACCGCAATCTTCCTGGCGGAGCTGCAGGATGGGTGGGTGCATCTTGTCGAAAGCAATCACAAAAAGGCAGCATTTTTGCGAACCGCACTGCGGGAGACAAACGCACGCGGGAGCGTTCACGCGATTCGAATCGAGGATGCCCATGCCGAGATCGGCGAGTGTGGTGCGATTTCAGCCAGAGCCCTCGCCGACCTCGACGGGCTGATCGGCTATGCAGCACCTTGGATGCTTGGCAAGGGAAATTGTCGTGGATTTTTTCACAAAGGCCGGGATTACCTGAGGGAAATCGATGAAGCGCGTGGCCGGTGGGAATTCGATCTGGTAGAACATAAGAGCGCCGTCGAGCAGGAATCCGTGATTTTGGAAATATCGAATCTCCGGCGCTTGGTTTAACAGATCGGATATTGCGGCAATGGCTGGCGAACGACACCGGATAATCACCATCGCAAATCAGAAGGGTGGCGTTGGCAAAACGACCACCGCCATCAACCTGGCAACAGCGTTGGCCGCCATCGGCGAGCGCGTCCTGATCGTGGATCTCGATCCGCAGGGCAATGCCAGCACCGGCCTCGGCATCGACCGTCGCGATCGCAAACTTTCCTCCTATGACCTGATGGTCGGAGAGCGCGGAATCAGCGAGGTGACGCTGGAAACTGCCGTTCCCAACCTCTTCATCGTGCCATCGACCATGGATCTGCTCGGCATCGAGATGGAAATCTCGCAGCAGAGCGATCGCGTCTTTAAATTGCGGAAGGCACTGTCGTCCGCCGAAGCCATGGCATTTTCCTATATCCTTCTCGATTGCCCGCCTTCGTTCAATCTGCTGACGATGAATGCCATGGCGGCGGCCCATTCGGTGCTGGTACCGCTGCAATGCGAATTTTTCGCGCTCGAGGGACTGAGCCAACTGCTCGAAACCGTCAGCCAGGTGCGTCGGACGGTTAACCCGCGGCTGGATATCCAGGGCATCGTCCTAACGATGTTCGATGCTCGCAACAATCTTGCCCAACAGGTGGTGAATGACGTGCGCACGCATCTCGGCGAGAAGGTTTATCATACGTTAATTCCGCGCAATGTCCGGGTGTCCGAAGCGCCGTCCTACGGCAAGCCGGCCATTCTCTATGATCTGAAATGCGCGGGCAGCCAGGCCTATCTGCAGCTGGCCTCCGAGGTCATTCAGCGGGAGCGCCAGAGACTGGCTGCGTAAAATCATTTCAGGATGCAGGTGAGTGTAGATCATGAATGACGATGTATCGAAAAGGCGATTGGGCCGTGGTCTTGCGGCGTTGATTGGTGAAATGGATCAACCCGTTCCGGTGGAGGCTGAGCGAACCGTCAGCGCCGATCGGATGATCCCGATAGAATTCGTCAGTCGCAACCCCCGCAACCCCCGTCGTTTTTTCGACGACACCGAATTGCACGATCTTGCCAGCTCGATCCGCCAGCATGGCATCGTGCAGCCGATCGTGGTGCGCACGATGGAGCGGGACCGCTATGAAATCATCGCCGGCGAACGGCGATGGCGGGCAGCGCAGCTTGCCGGCCTGATCGAAATCCCGGTGATTATCCGCGATGTCGACGACAAGACGGCGCTTGAGATTGCTATTGTCGAAAACGTCCAGCGCGCGGATCTCAATCCTCTTGAAGAGGCGTTGGGCTACGAGCAGCTTATCGCCGAATATGGTTATACCCAGAACGATCTCGGCGAAATTATCGGCAAGAGCCGCAGCCATGTCGCCAACTCGCTGCGTTTGCTGAAACTGCCGGATCCGGTTCGCGATCTGCTGGCTGCCGGCAGTCTTTCGGCCGGACATGCGCGTGCGCTGGTGTCAACGCCCGATCCGGCAAGCCTTGCCCGCACGATCGTTGCCAAGGGCATGTCGGTGCGTGATGCCGAAAAGCTGGCGCAGAACAATATCAAGGCGCAATCGGAGCCTCAGCAGATGGCCTCGCGCCGCGATCAAAAAGATTCGGATACGCTGGCGCTGGAACGCACGCTGTCCGATGCCCTCGGGCTCGAGGTGTCAATCAATCACAAAACCAGCGGCGGCCAGATCAAAATTTCCTACAAGTCGCTTGAGCAGCTCGAGGAAGTCTGCCGCTTGCTGGAACGGCGATAATCACGCCGACTTGCGGCCTGATTGCAGGGTGGTGGAGAGAAGTGTTTGCATCGCAACGCTGTCTTCCAGCACCTGCCGACGCCGGCTCTGCAGAATGGCCGCTTGCAGACGGTTGGATTCACGCGCGATGCCTTCCGGGGACCACTGGCGAAGCGCCTGCTCGAGGATCGGCTTGCGGCGAAAATGCAGATGCCGTCCCATCGTCTGCATCACCTGCGGCGCCTGCAGGCGCTTTTCATCCATCTCTGCACGCATGGTATCGAGAAGCTGAAACTGCTTCAGGCAGGCCTGAAGCACCAGAAAAATCGCTGTTTTTGAACTGCTGATCTTCTGCATGGCGTGGAGGAAGCCGGTGAGATCGCCGCCGAGGATGGCGTCGACGGCATCATCAACGGAGATCGCGCTGGCATCGCCGATTATTTCGGTAACGTGATGTTCTTCGACCGTATCAAGGCCGCGGCAGTAGAGGGCGAGTTTGCGCACTTCATTGCGTGAGGCAATGCGATCGCCGCCGATCAAGGCGATCAGCGCCTGGCGCGCCGCCGGTGTAATGCCGAGCTTTTCCGCCCCGAGTTCAGCATCGATCAAGCCGTTCAAGGCGCGGCTGTCATCGGCATAAGACGGTACCGTCATGACGGCTCGCGCGGCTTCCGCTGTCTTGCGCAGCAGCGATCCCTTTTTCAGATCGCCGGCCTCGACGATCAGATAGGCGGCCTCGAGCGGTTTTTCAGCCAGGTGCGCCAGCGAATCGACAAGGTATTTTTCGTTGGCGGCGCCGCGGATCCAGATGAGTTTTTCGCCGCCGAACAGCCCGATGGATTGGGCCTCGTCAACCAGTCGCCCGGGATCCTTCTGCAAATCGGCGATATCGAGTTTTGTCAGCGAAAAAGGATCGTTCAGCGCGACGCCGGTCTTGCCGGCGAGTTGACCGGCGCGTTCGGACACCAGACCCCGATCCGGGCCATAAATGACGAAAATCCGGTAGTTCTGCGCCGATTTCTGCAGAAAGGTCTCGAACTCGTGCGACTTTATCTCCGCCATCTGCCCGCCCTCAGCGGCTGAGGGCAGCAGCGAGATCGGCGCCTACGAATTCCGCCGTCTGATCGGCGGCGCGATTCTCCGCATCTCGGATCGCCCTTTGCTTGGCAAATTCCTGCTCGGAGAAGTCCACCAGTGCGGTCGCTTGGCGGCTCCCGGCCTTGATGACGCGACCGTCGGCGACAGCGCTCAGCGTATAAGTGACGGTGACGGTCACACGGCCGGCGCGCGAGGTATCGCCGGATTGCCGCAGAAGCGTATCGGCGACGCTCGACGTGGTCCGCAATTCGACGTGATATTGCGGATTTGCCGCTTCGCCGGCGCCGCGCGACGCCAGGAAGATCAGCCGGTTGCGGACCTGCTGTCCGACGCGGCCGGATGCCTCGGAAAAGCCGACCGAGGACAGCTTTTCGGTGACGCCCGAGCTCTCGGAATAAAGCGGCCGGACTTGGCAGGCTGACAGCAATGCCGAGGCGGCAAGGATCATGGCGATGCCGGCATTGCGGGCCAGCTTGCGGGTGATATCAGACGACAATGTTCACAATCCTTTGGGGAACCACGATGATCTTCTTCGGCACCTGACCGTTCAGCACGTTCTTCACCGCATCCAGTTCCAGCACGGCGTTGGTGACGGCATTCTGATCGGCATCGCGAGAAATTGTCAATTCGGCGCGCTTCTTGCCGTTGATCTGCACGGGCAGCACAACGTCGTTTTCAACGACGAGCGCTTCGACAAAACGCGGCCAGTCGGTGCGGGCAAGCAGCTCCGTATTGCCGAGCGTGGCCCAGCATTCCTCTGCAAGATGCGGCGTCATCGGGGCGACGAGCTGAATCAGAATTTCGGCCGCGTCACGCACGGCGGCACGATAGGCGATATCGCCTTCACCTGCCGCAACCCTCGTCAGCGGTGCGGCGAGCGCATTGACGAGCTCGTAGATGCGGGCGACTGCCTTGTTGAACCAGAGCTTGTCATAGTCGTTCTGAACGGCCTTCAGCGTCTTGTGCGCCGCCTGCGAGATCGCCAGCGCCTCGCCCTCGCTCGCCGGTGCGGCTGCAACGGTCGACAGGACGCCGGCCGCTTCAGAAATCAGCCGCCACAGGCGCTGGGTAAAACGGTGAGCGCCTTCGACACCCGCCTCGGACCAGATGACGTCGCGCTCCGGCGGCGAATCGGACAGCACGAAGAAGCGGGCGGTATCGGCGCCATAGGAGGCGATGATATCGTCGGGATCCACGACGTTCTTCTTCGATTTCGACATCTTCTCGATAGATCCGATGGCGACCTCCTCGCCTGTCGCCAGCAGCAGGGCGCGGCGCTTGCCATCGATCTCCTCGATGCGGATATCGGCGGGAGCCACCCATTCACGTCCGGCGCCGGCGCTGCGGCTGTAGGTCTCATGAACGACCATGCCCTGGGTGAACAGGCCCTTGAAGGGTTCGCTCGCGGCGACGTGACCGGTCTCGCGCATGGCGCGGGTAAAGAAGCGCGAATAAAGCAGATGCAGGATCGCGTGCTCGATGCCGCCGATATATTGATCGACCGGCAGCCAACGATTAGCCGCCTCAGGATCGGTCGGCTTTGCTTCCCACGGCGCGGTGAAGCGGGTGAAATACCAGCTCGAATCGACGAAGGTGTCCATCGTGTCGGTTTCGCGGCGGGCATCCTTGCCGCAATTGGGGCAGGCGACGTGACGCCAGGTCGGATGGCGGTCGAGCGGGTTGCCCGGCTGGTCGAAGGTCACGTCTTCCGGCAGTTTCACCGGCAGGTCCTTCTTCGGCACCGGCACGACGCCGCAGGCTTCGCAATGGATGACCGGGATCGGGCAGCCCCAATAACGCTGACGTGAAATGCCCCAGTCGCGCAGGCGGAAATTAATCTTCCGCTCAGCCACCGGCGTATTGCCGAGCGAAGCGGCCGACAGCCGGTCGGCAACCATATTGAAGGCCTCTTGCGTCGTCTTGCCGTCGAGGAAGCCCGAATTAATCATCACGCCATCGCCGTCATAGGCGGTATCGCCGACGGAGAAGCTCGCAGCGTCGCCATCACCAGGCATCACCACGGCCACGACCGGCAGGCCGTATTTGCGGGCGAAATCGAGGTCGCGCTGGTCGCCGGAGGGGCAGCCGAAGATCGCGCCCGTGCCGTAATCCATCAGCACGAAATTGGCGATATAGACGGGCAGCTCCCAGGCGGGATCGAGCGGATGGCGGACCCGGATGCCGGTGTCCAGGCCCTTCTTTTCAGCGGTCTCGAGTGCTGCGAGCGAGGTGCCGGCGCGGCGGCATTCCTCGCAGAAGGCCTCGATCTCGACATTCTTTGCGGCCGCGTCCTTGGCCAGCGGATGGTCGGCGGCAATCGCCAGGAAGGAGGCGCCGAACAGCGTATCAGGACGGGTCGTATAGACGGTAATCTCGGTCTCGCCGGCCGGCGCCGTTTCCGGCACGATCTCCCAGCGCACCGTCAGACCTTCCGAGCGGCCGATCCAGTTCTTCTGCATCAGTCGGACTTTTTCCGGCCACTGGTCGAGCGTATCCAGCGCGTCCAGCAGGTCCTGGCTGAAATCGGTGATCTTGAAGAACCATTGCGTCAGTTCACGCTGTTCGACCAGCGCGCCGGAACGCCAGCCGCGGCCGTCGATCACCTGTTCGTTGGCGAGCACCGTGTTGTCGACCGGATCCCAATTTACCTTCGACTGCTTGCGGTAGACCAGGCCCTTCTCGAGGAAATCCATGAAGAGATGCTGCTGGTGCTGGTAATAGTCGACGTCGCAGGTGGCGAATTCGCGGCTCCAGTCCAATGAAAGCCCCATGGCCTTCAACTGCGCCCTCATCGAGGCGATGTTCTGGTAGGTCCAGGAGGCGGGGTGGACGCCGCGCTCCATGGCGGCGTTTTCCGCCGGCATGCCGAACGCGTCCCAGCCCATCGGGTGCAGCACGTTATAGCCGCGGGCGCGCTTGTAGCGGGCAACGACATCGCCCATGGCGTAGTTGCGGACATGGCCCATATGGATGCGCCCCGACGGATAGGGGAACATTTCGAGGACGTAATATTTTTCGCGCGGATCGGCGTTGTCGGTCTCGAAGACCTTGTCTTCGTTCCATTTCTGCTGCCAGCGGGGCTCGGCATCGCGCGGATTATAACGTTCGGTGGCCATTGTATTCGAAATTCCGGAAAATCAGGGGAGGTTGGTCGAGACCTTCACCATGAAACCACCTTAGCGTCAAGTTTTGCAGGCGCTGCAAGCGCCCGATCTTCGTCCCGGCCGGGCGATTTCGCGGCAGCGGGCCTTGGCAAGCACAGAATGGCTGGCTAGTTCATTGCCTTCACTCTCATGCGGAAATGTCGAGGCAGAACGATGGAACTTCAAGAGCGCCTGAACGACGTACGGTCAAGGATTGCCGCCGCGGAACGCGCGGCCGGTCGTCCGGCCGGCTCCGTTCGGCTTGTCGCGGTGTCGAAGACCTTCGCGGCGGAGGCGATCCGCCCGGCCATCGAAGCCGGGCAGCGCGTCTTCGGTGAGAACCGGGTGCAGGAGAGCCAGGGCAAGTGGCCGGCACTGAAGGCAGAGCATCCCGACATCGAGCTGCATTTGATCGGACCACTGCAATCAAACAAGGCGGCGGATGCTGTGGCGCTTTTCGACGTGATCGAGTCCGTCGATCGGGAAAAGATTGCCCGGGCCCTTGCCGAGGAGATGAAGCGGCAAGGCAAGACACCGCGGCTCTACGTCCAGGTCAATACCGGGCTGGAGCCGCAGAAGGCCGGCATCGCGCCTGACGACACGCCGGCCTTCGTCTCGCTTTGCCGCGGCGAGCTCGGTCTTCCGATCGAAGGTATGATGTGCATTCCGCCGGCCGAGGAAAATCCCGGGCCGCATTTTGCCCTGCTGGCAAAGCTCGCGTCGAAATGCGGCGTTGAGAAACTCTCCATGGGCATGTCGGGCGATTACGAGACGGCGATCGCCTTCGGCGCCACCAGTGTCCGCGTCGGATCGGCGATTTTCGGCTCGCGCTGATACGCTGCTTTGGTCGGGCTTCCCGTTCCCCTCCCCTCTCCCTAGATTAACATCGAGGCTTGCATGTCCTGGGGAGGAGCAGATGCAGAACGGCTATCATCAGGCCTATGCGGCCTGGAAACGCGATCCCGAAGCCTTCTGGCGCGAAGCCGCCGCCGAGATCGACTGGTTCAAGCCGCCGGAGCGGGTGTTTTCGCCTGATGACGGTATTTACGGCCGCTGGTTTGCGGGGGCGGAAACCAATACCTGCCACAATTGCCTGGACCGGCATGTCGCGGCCGGACGCGGCAGTGAGACGGCCATCATCTTCGACAGCGCCATGACCGGCGAGAAGCGCCGCTTCTCATATGACGAGGTCCTCGGCGAGGTGAAGGCCATCGCCGCGACGCTGCTGGCGCTCGGCATCGGCAAAGGCGACCGCGTCATCCTCTATATGCCGATGCTGCCGCAGGCAGTGTTTTCCATGCTTGCCTGCGCTCGTATCGGCGCGGTCCATTCCGTCGTATTCGGCGGCTTTGCCGCCAGTGAGCTTGCGGCCCGTATCGACGACAGCGGCGCCAGGCTGGTGATCACCGCGAGCTGCGGGCTCGAGCCCGGCCGCGTCGTCGCCTATAAGCCGCTGGTCGATCAGGCGATCGAGCTTGCCCGGATGAAGCCTGAGCGCTGCCTGGTGCTGCAGCGGCCGCAGCTTCAGGCAGAACTCGTCGGCGGCCGTGATGAGGATTTCGAAGCGGCGGTGGCGCCTTACCGTGGCGCCGAGCTGGCCTGTGTTTCCGTCAAGGCGACCGATCCGCTCTATATCCTCTATACCTCCGGCACCACCGGCCAGCCGAAGGGTGTGGTGCGCGACAATGGCGGGCACTTGGTCGCGCTGAACTGGTCGATGCGGAATATCTATGGGCTGAAGCCGGGCGAAGTCTTCTGGACGGCGTCCGATATCGGCTGGGTCGTCGGCCATTCCTATATCGTCTACGCACCGTTGATATCGGGCGTGATGACCTTGATCTTCGAGGGAAAGCCGGTCGGTACGCCCGATGCCGGCGCATTTTGGCGCGTCGTTGCAGAGCATGACGTGCGCGTGCTCTTCACGGCGCCGACCGCCTTTCGTGCCATCCGGCGAGAGGATGAGGACGGCGAACTGATCGCGCGCTACAGGATGCCCAATTTGCGGGCGCTGTTTCTTGCCGGCGAGCGGGCGGACCCGGAGACTTTGAAATGGGCCGAACGCATGCTCGCCATCCCCGTCATCGACCACTGGTGGCAGACGGAGACGGGCTGGCCGATCGCCGCAAATCCGCTCGGCCTTGGTGCCCTGCCGGTCAAACATGGTTCGCCGGCGCTGCCGATGCCGGGTTATGAAGTTGCGGTGCTCGACGATGCCGGCCATCCGATCGAGGCGGGAACGCTCGGCAATATCGTCATCAGGCTGCCCCTGCCGCCCGGCTGCCTGCCGACCCTCTGGCATGCGGACGACCGTTTTCGATCGGCCTATCTCGATGAGTTTCCCGGTTATTATAAGACCGCCGACGCCGGCTATGTCGATGAGGACGGCTATCTCTTCATCATGTCGCGCACCGACGACATCATCAATTGCGCCGGTCATCGGCTCTCGACCGGTGCGATGGAGGAGGTCTGCGCGCGGCATCCCGATGTCGCCGAATGCGCTGTCATCGGTGTCATCGATGCGCTGAAGGGTCAGGCGCCTTGCGGTTTCCTGGTGCTGAAACGGAGTGTCGCTCGCGAATCGGCGGCAATCGAATCAGAGGTGGTGGCGATGATTCGCGATCAGATCGGGCCTGTCGCCGCCTTCAAGACGGCCATTACAGTGAACCGATTGCCGAAGACGCGATCGGGCAAGATCCTGCGCGGGACCATGCAGAAAATTGCCGACGGCATACCATGGAAAATGCCTGCGACCATTGATGATCCGGCGATTCTGGAGGAGATCGCCGAGGCGCTGCGCAAGCGCGGTTTCGGCTCTCTGCCGATGTAAATTAAGGATTCTATAAGCTCAATTGAGGAATTGTTAACCAAGTTGCGCAAGGATTTGTTAACGGCAAAGGCTTGCACAGCAGGCTTTGCATGACGCAGTCGCCGTTACCGGCCTGCTGCATAATTCCTTAAGTCGGAATCGATTTAGGAGAAAATTCTGCAGCAGTTGAAGTGCTACAGTGTCCTTTGCGCGTCTGAAGGACGCGCGGCGCGTAGTCCGGAATGCCCCTTTCTCCTATTGTGGAACGGATCATGACGAGCATCCTCACCAACAACGCTGCCATGGCAGCGCTGCAGACTTTGCGCGGCGTAAACGATAGCCTCAAGGACACCCAGGGTCGCGTTTCCTCCGGTTATCGTGTCGAGAAGGCTGCCGACAATGCCGCATATTGGTCGATCGCAACGACCATGCGTTCCGACAACCTGGCGCTTTCCGCCGTCTCCGACGCCCTCGGCCTCGGTGCGGCCAAGGTCGACACCGCCTATGCGGCCATGGACAGCGCCCTAGACGTCGTCAGCGAAATCAAGGCGAAGATCGTCGCCGCCACGGAAAAGGGCGTCGACAAGACGAAGATCCAGCAGGAACTCGACCAACTGCAGGAGCAGCTGCTCAGCATCGCCCAGTCCGCCTCCTTCTCCGGGGAAAACTGGGTGGCCGGCGCTTCCGGCACGAAGAGCGTCGTCTCCTCCTTCGTCCGTGACGGCAGCAATGCCGTGTCGGTGAAGATGACCGACTACGTGCTCGATTCAGGAACGCTCGGCAATGTGCTCTTCGGCATGACCAGCACGGGTGCGATCGAGACGAGCAGCGGCATTATCGGCACCGCTTTTAACGGCACTTATGGCGGCACCGTCATCGTCATGCCGTCAATCTATGATCTCGACATTACCGGTTTTACCCAGGGTCAACTCGACTCAGCCTTGACCGGGATCGAACTGGTTCTCGGCGCCATGACCGCTGCCGGCTCGGCTCTGGGATCGATCTCGACGCGCATCCAGCTGCAGGAGAATTTCGTCAGCGGCCTTCACGATTCGATCGACTCGGGCATCGGTCGCCTGGTCGATGCCGATATGGAAGAGGAATCGAGCAAGCTCTCTGCATTGCAGACGCAGCAGCAGCTTGGCATCCAGTCGCTTTCGATTGCCAATAGCTCGGCACAGAACATCCTCACCCTGTTCCGCAGCTAAATCGAAACAGGCAATCCGCAACAAAAACCCCGCCGGTCAGCTCATACCGGCGGGGTTTTTCATGAGATCGTCGATCTCTCAGTAGTGATCGTCGTCGTCCTCGTCCTTCGGGGCCGAGCGGAGCGAGCTCAGCTTGCGGAAGACGGCATCGGCGTCGATTTCCTTTTCCTTTTCTTCCTCGCGCTCGTAGCTCGGGGTCAGGCGCTCGGTTTCCTGCGCCGATTGCAGCGTCGCGCCGAGTTCGGCCGCGGTCGGTAGCGGACGGCCCTTGGAGGCCTTTTCCACTTCCATGTCGAGGTCGATCTGGCTGCAGAGGCCGAGCGTCACCGGATCCATCGGCGCCAGGTTGGCGGAGTTCCAGTGAGTGCGCTCGCGGATCTGCTCGATCGTCGATTTCGTCGTGCCGACGAGGCGGGAAATCTGCGCGTCCTTCAGTTCCGGATGATTGCGAACGAGCCAGAGAATGGCGTTCGGGCGATCCTGGCGCTTGGAAACCGGCGTATAGCGCGGGCCGCGGCGCTTGGATTCCGGCACGCGCACCTTCGGCTCGGAAAGCTTCAGCTTGTGGTTCGGATTGGCTTCGGCGCGGGCGATCTCGTCGCGCGAGAGCTGTCCCGTCGAGATCGGATCAAGGCCCTTGATGCCCTGCGCCGCTTCGCCGTCGGCGATTGCCTTGACCTCGAGCGGATGCAGTTTGCAGAACTGCGCGATCTGATCGAAAGACAACGCCGTGTTGTCGACAAGCCAGATGGCGGTCGCCTTCGGCATGAGCAATGTTTGAGCCATGGATATAGTCCTTCTATCGTCCGCGCCGGTCGCGGTCCGTGGATTGTCACCACAATGTCCGGGAAATATGCCGCTATATAACCGGACTGTCGCAGAATTGCAATTCTTCCGAAATCAAATGACCTTTGTCTAATTGCCGTGGCGATGCGACCTGCTATGAATTGCCCTGATTTGAGGTCCGGGCTCATAAATTGCTTGGCCCGTCGCATGTCCCATGAGGAGGAGTTGCATGTCGGAGAAGATCCATCCGGTGCCGAAGTCGGTGAAGGCGCGTGCCCTGATCGATAAGGAGAAGTACCTGAAATGGTACGAGGAGAGCGTCGAGGATCCGGACAAGTTCTGGGGCAAGCACGGCAAGCGGATCGACTGGTTCAAGCCCTATACCAAAGTCAAGAACACCTCCTTTACCGGCAAGGTCTCGATCAAGT